>NZ_JAQGMM010000434.1 GCF_028292365.1 Caballeronia sp. | reverse complement strand
ACTTCGCGATCTGGGCACGCGCGCAGACGGATATCGAGCGCATCACGGCGATCTGGCTCGAATGCCTAAAGCAATACGAAGGCCCCTATCTGTTTGGAGCGCTCAGCGCCGCCGATGCGATGTTCGCGCCGGTCGTCACGCGCTTTGTCACCTACGACGTCAAGCTCGAGCCGGATATTGTCGCGTATGCGCAGCGCATTCTCGCACTGCCCGAGATGCAGCAATGGATAGCGGATGCACAGCAGGAGGTCGAGGAGATCGACGAACTTGACGCTGAGTTTTGAGGCCGAGTTTTAAGGCGGAGTCTAGAGACCGAGTCTTGAGGCCCGCTTAGCTTGCCAGTTTCCTGAAAGTCTCCAGAACGGCGTCACCTTTGAACGGTTTGACGATCCAGCCCTTTACGCCCGCGGCCTTGCCTCGCTCCTTCATGGCCGGGCTGCTTTCCGTGGTCAACATGATGATATTGACCGTGGTATTCACGAGCTCGCCGCGAATCTTTTCGACCATGGTCAGGCCGTCCATGTTGGGCATATTGACGTCGCTGATCACGAGCTTGATCCCGGGACTTGACTTCATCTTGGAGAGGCCGTCTTTTCCATCAATAGCAGTCTCTACGTCCAGCCCGTTCTTTCTCAAGAAACCGGCGACCTCGTCGCGCACTGTGCTGGAGTCATCGACAACAAGAATTTTCGACATGATTTTTTCCTTAAGAAATCAGAACAGATCCAGTTCGCCTGCTTCAACCACCGCGCCGAACTCTTTGGTGACTTCACTGAAGTCCTCGGGCGACCAGCTCAGGTTGAAGATGAAGCGCTGATGAAGTTTTACCGTGTGACCTGACTGTTCGTCAGTCAGGTTGTACATGAAACACAACTGCGGGTTCGCGGTGCCGAACGAGATGTACTTCTGCTTGTGATTGACTAGCAGCGGCACCTGCACCTGACTGCGTGCAAGCGCGTCGGCGTCGCCCATGTAGCGGTTCTTGAATGAACCCCAGATCAGGTTGGTGATTTCGCCCAGCAGGCTGTTGAGATCGCGGAAATCAGCGGGACCGTCACACATGTCGTGCCGGTCGAGCAGGTCGAGGATAGGCTGTTCTTCGGCCTGCATCATCATGTAACCGCGGCACCACGTACTCTCAAGCGGAATCAGGCTGAACACTTCGCCGAAAATGATACGGTCCCGGACGATGCAGGGCGTGTCCCAGGTAATGCTGACGTTCTTGAAGAGGCTGCTCAGTATTGATTCGGTGATCTCCAATATGCCGCGCACCAGCGCGTTCGGATAATCCAGGCTGAAGATATATTCGTCGATGACCTTGCGCAACGGCGCCATGTCTGAGGCAAGATAGGCCGCGCACAAGACCCGCCGCAGGCTGTCCGGCAGACCATCTAACGTGGCACTTGAATCGCGGCGGATGATGATCGGCAATTCGGGACGCACGGTGTTGATCTTGATCGCGATCTCGGCGCTCTCTTCCAGGGAGCCGCCATAGCTTTCGGAAAAGAGGATGGCGCCCAGGTCTATGTTCGATCGCAGCACGGACAGCAGGCGATTCTTGCGTACCTTCAGTCCGACCAGATTGTGTTCGTCGCAGAAGCGCTTGATCGCATTCGCGTGAACCGGGGAATCATCGAGGACCAGCACTTTGCTGACCGGCTTGTTCTCGTTCATATCGCTTGTCATCGTGATGTTAACGCCAAATTAGAACAACTCGAGCTCGCCGCTGGTTTCTTCCACGGCGGTCATGTCGGCCACGAAGTCGATGGGCGCATGGGCGCATACGCAGACCGTTGCGGCAAGCTGGACCGACCCGTTGATCGTGATTGCATAGGACGAGAGATAGTCCGGCTTCAGTCCTTCGAGGTAGGGCAGGCAACGGGCGCTAAGCACATACGGTGTCGACATTCCCAGATCCTGGAAGGACGGCAGCAGGTCTTGATTCACGGCTCCGCAGCAAAGATTGCAGATCTCCAGGAGCATGTCCTGAAGTGAAATGTCTCCGGTTTCCTTTGCAAAGTAATCGCGCGTGCTGACGTCGTCATCGAAATGGAAAACCAGTAGAAGCCGGAACAGGATGGACGAGATGGTCAAAATGATGACCTTGGCTTCAGGCCGTGCATTGTCATAGGCTTGCGCCAGCGGGACGATCTCGCAGGCATCGCCCGGCTGCCGCGGCAGCCTCGAGCGTGCTGCCTTAAGCAGGATGCCTTCAATACTGGCTTGTGCGTTGCTGCTGATCATTTCGATGCCTGGTTGATGCCTAGTGGAGCCGTGCTTGAAATTGATCGGCAAGCACCTCAACGCTGCTAAGCGACGCGGTGATCATCTTCCCGCCCGCCTGGATGTCCTGGAACGTGGCGGTCGTTGTCAGGTCATTGCGATGCAGGCTGTCCCGGTAGCTCCGCGAGAGTTCTTCCGAACGCGCTGCGAGTGCCCGCACTTCGCCGGCCACCACTGCAAATCCACGCCCGGCGTTTCCCGCACGCGCGGCCTCAATGGACGCATTGAGCGAGACGATCACTACATGTTTGACGATGGAGGACAGCTCGTGGTTCTTCGCATGCATGTCCTGGTTCTGCGTCATCAGCGAAATCATTTGTTCGTGCCACCGTTCGAAAGTCGCCGCGAGGCTCTTGAGTCGCGACGCTTCACCGGCAATCCGTCTGGCGTGGTCAAGCAAATTTTCCTTGTCTTCAACTAACGCTGCCAGCGCCGCACGATCCTCGCCGGCGATTTTCAACTGCCTTTCGAGGTCATCGTGCAGTTGAGCGATGGAAGATTCCCGTTGCTGAATCTCTTGCTGCCCCTGGTCGATCAGGGCGCTCTGCTGTGCGTTGGTTTGCATCAGCGTGTTGATGCGGCCGTTTGTTTCCGACTGGAGCCGGGCCAACGTTCTTGAGCCGTGCCACTTGTGCAAGAGCAAGGCGAGCATGGCTGTTGCCACGGCCCCTGCCAATGCTGCCAACAGATACTGTTCAATCACAATCAATCCTTCCGGGTTTCAGTCAATGCACTGCCGCTTGTTTGGGTGGGTTCTAGGCTGAAACTTCGTCGGCTTCGCGCTGTGGCCATGCGCCGGTGCTTTCTACGGCGACATTGTTCGGCAAACAAACAACGGTTTCGAACTGGCGGAATTCCGCACCTTGACGATCATCGGTAAAGCGCAGTCTGATACTGCCGTTCTCACGCTTGAGGAAGTCGCGCACGGCGTCCATGCCCACGCCACGGCCCGACACTTCCGTGACCTGCTCGGCGGTCGAGAATCCCGGGCGGAAGATGAGATCGGCGATCTCCTCGTCGCTGGTATTCTCGTCCCTGCCGATCCAACCCCGTTCAACGGCGATCTTGCGAATCCGCCCTAAAGCGAGGCCGCGACCGTCGTCTTTCAGCGTAATGCGAACCGCATCTTCTTCGAGTTGCACGTTGATATCGATCGTGCCGACTGACGTTTTTCCTTGCGCTGTGCGCGCCTCAGGCGTCTCGATGCCGTGGTCCATCGAATTGCGCAGCAGGTGCATGAACACGTTTTTCAACGCACCGCTGGCGTGACTGCGCAGGCGGGTATTGTTGTCACGAATGCGTACCACGGGTGCGTCCTTGCCGAGTTCCATCGCGAGCGAAGGGAGCGAGTCAAGCACGCCGGAGAGGACCTGGCCAATACTTTCGGTCCCAAGCAGGCGTAAGGTCTGATGCACCGCGTCGCGCATCTCGATCAGGTCGGCGGGGTTACCCACGTTCATGGCTTCCAGCTGACGCAGGCTTTCCTGGATATGCTCGATATCGATCGTCAGATATCGTTCCGCGTTACCGCCTTGGCCCGGTCCCTTGCGTCCCAGGCTGACCTCGTTGATCTCGGCGTAACTCTCGACCACTTCACGCACGCGCGCCAGTTCCTGTACCAGGCCTTCCTGATCCCAGGTCCGCTGCGGGTCGGACTTGCGCAGTTCGTCGTAGCTCTGCTCGGTCTCGTGAACGATGTCGGTCAGGTACTGCAGGCTGTAGGTGCGCGCGTTGCCCTTGATCGTGTGCATGTTGCGGAACAGCTCAGCGATAGCCGCGCCGTTAGCCTGGCGGTGCTCGCGAATGATCCGTTCGTTCTCGCTAATAAAGCTGGTCGAACTCTCGATGAAGTGGTGGAATTTTTCCTGGTTGATCGCGAGGATTTCACCAATCATTTCCAGCCTGCGTTTCTGCTCGCTCGTTTCAGCCGCGAGTGCGCGCAGCTCGGTAACATCCCGCACGCAAAGCATCAGGCGCACGATGGTGTCGGTTTCATCGGTGATGGCGGACCAACTCAGGTCGAGTATTTTCACGCGGCCATCGGGCATGTGCTTCGTGGTTTCGTGTACCAGCAGGTGCTGATTGAACTCGAAGTTCATGCTGTCTTCGCCCAGGCATGCGTGGCTGGCTGCGTCCACTTGCGAGAGCACGTCGGGACCAAGGTCGGTATCGGAAAACACCAGGTCCATGAGACTGCGGCCGGCAATGTCCTTCGTTTCGAAGATTGTTTCAAGATGCGCGGAGTACTCGGCATGGACAACAGCCCCGGATACAACCGTCAGGATGCCCTGCTGCATGTTTTGCAACATGGCCTGGATGTCCGCGGTCTTCTGCTTGAGCAAGGCCGAGTTCTCCTGGATCTTTTCGATCATTCCGTTGAACGCGACAATAGAGTGGCCGATCTCGTCCATCCGCCCCACCGGCACGCGACGTGTGAAGTCCTGGCTGGAAGCAATCTCGCTCATCATTGCTTGCATGCGGCTTAGCGGCCGCGTGATCTGGCGATACAGCAGGGAACCAATCAGGCTCAGCAGCACAATAGCGATCCCCGTCACAATGGCGATAGCGGTCGTGGTTGTGGCGAGCGTGTGGTTCAGCGCTGTGATTGCCTCGTCTTTCTCACGGTTCTTCTCGATGCGAAGCGTCTCGACGATCCCTTCGAGCTCGTCCCGATACTGGGCCACGTTGGCAAACAAGAACGCTTGCGCGAGCTCGCTCTTGCCTGCGGCCTTCATCTTTGCGGTGTCGTTGATAGCCGAGAAATAATTCTCGAGGCTCTCGTTGGCTTGGCTTACCAGCCCGACCTGCGCGTGGCTGTGCGCATTGCGTGCCTGGAAGGCGAGTGCTTGCTGCAAGGACGCTTTCTTCTCGTTCAATGCGTCCTGCGCCTGGGCAACGACGTTGCCGTCGGGCGAATACACGAGCGTCATGGTGGCGAGTTGCACGTCCTTGACCTGCGAAACGAGATCCGCAGAAGCCAGCGCGCTGGGTACCACGCCTTCTGTGACTTGCCTGACTTCAGACGCGCTGCGCCGCGTCTGGTAGACGGCGTACCCGCCTATCGCGGATAAAGCGACAAACATCAGGATGACCAAAAACGTAATGCGATGACGGATAGTCATTCGAGAAACTCCCCGGGCTAAACTGGTGTATCAAGCCCTGACTAAGAACAGGTCGGCCTTGTGAAAATAGGCGATTCTTTAAGAGACTCGAATAGTGTTGATTTAATGTTACTAATACGTGACTGCTTAAGAGAAATAATGTCGTTTACCCGAAGGAGCCTTGCTGGGCTTGGTCAGCGCGCTGTGTCTTATTTACGCAAAAGAATGTTTGCGAAAATGGCTCTAAAGTTTTATGAGATTAAGCCGTTAACATCAAGGATTTAAAACATTCTCTGAAGCTGAAAAACAGGTTTAACGTTTGCGTGGGCGCTGTTAAGCACGCTCGACTAAACGCTATTAAAAATGGCGCACGAAGAGAGCGGACCGCGCTGAAGCGCACGGCGAATTTGCACGCTGCGCTCGACCCATCAATAAAAGGAATCGCCGCGTCAGATATTTCACTAGAGGGGTAGCGCTGGATTGAACAGGCACGTGCTCCAATCGCTTCAGCCAGTACGGGAAGCCTGAGCACCTCACAAAAGGAGCGCCCGAATGCGCAACACTGGGGCAGACGATGTTCCACCGACTCAAAGTCAGCCGGTCAATCGTCGCCCTGTTTCACAACAATGCTGTCACGTTGTATAGGTTGTGACATCCTTAAGATCACTAGCCATATTGCTCGACAAGCGCGTTCCATAACGCCAGGACTTCGAGCATGTCTGGATCCTGATCGTTGGTCCACACCGCGGTCTGCACCAGCACAAGCTTCGAGCGCGGGTCGACAATAAGCCTTTGTCCATCCATGCCCTGCAACGCGAACACGCGGCGATCGCCGGGCAGGATCCACACTTGATAACCGTAACCCATGAACATTTTTGGATGCCCGAGCGCGAGAAAACTCGCGGGCGAGCTTACCGTGGTTGCGTCGAGCAGCCATTGGCGCGGGACGACCTGCTGACCGTTCCACATTCCATCGTGCGCGATGAGATTTCCACCGGATAACAAGCGCCGTGTCCAGACGGCGATTTCAGTTAAACGATTCATACGGGGAACGCGTTGACGTCAGGTGGCACAGCATGAATTCTTTCAACGCGATTGCTTTGCTGGAAGATATGCCCCACGTCCCCCCCCACGCCGTGCAGATGACAAGACGCTTAGATGCAATGCAACGACGTCAGCGTAGTCTTGACTGCCTCATCCCAAGGCGTATGCGGTTCCTCACCTAGCGTAGCCAGCAACGAAGCATTTTCCATGCGTATGGGTTCCTTCCACAAATAGCGCATCTCCCGCATCTCACGGAACGTCTCCGAAAATGTCGACATCAGTGGAAGCACCCACCAGGGGAAAGCACGCACTTTCACGCTGGGCTGGTCGACCGAGCGTTTGATTGCGCCGACCATTCGCGTGCCGTCGGCGTCCCAGTGACCCTGCATGTGAAAGGTCGCGAAGACGGGCAACTGATGTTCCTGTTCGACCAGCCGCACCATGGTTTGGGCGACGTCCGGCACATAAGCCCACTGATGTCCGATACCGGTTTTCCCGGGATAGAACATCGCGCGAACGGGTTTGCCCGGTTTGACGATGCCCGCTGAAAACCAGCTATTTCCGGTACTGCCAGGGCCGAAAAAATCGCCTGCCCGCACGATAAGACTGCGTATGCCGTCCGAGCTTGCTGCTTGCAGGCGGCGCTCCAGCTCGACGCGAATCGCACCCTTATGCGTGAGCGGTTCTTGAGACGACGATTCGCGTAATACAGGAAAAGCCTTCGGGCCGTAGTTATAGACCGTGCCGGGCAGCACGATCCGCGCACCGGAAGCGCGCGCCGCGGCAATGGTGTTGTCGATCATCGGGAGCACGAGTTCGGCCCAGTTGCGATATCCCGGCGGATTGACCGCGTGGACAATAATCTGCGCACCGTCTGCGGCTGCAATTACATCCTGACGATTTATTGCGTCGCCCTTGACCCATTCGAATCGATCGTCGCGGTTAGTCAACGCAACGGGGTCGCGATGCAACGCGCGTACCTTCCAGCCACGCGCAGCGAGTTGCCGCGCCACTTCACCACCAATGCCGCCAGTAGCGCCCAAAACCAAGGCCATGCGAGTGTCTGTCATCTTTGCCTCCTGAAGTATTGGTGATTATTCTTGCGCAGACGGCAGTTAAATGAAATTATCTATACCAATAGACCTGATATACATTTTTGTATGACTGAGACCGAACCTAACTGGGATCTTTACCGGACTTTCCTGGGCGTGATGCGCGAGGGTTCGCTTTCGGGAGCGGCGCGTGCGCTAGGATTGACGCAGCCTACAGTCGGGCGGCATGTGGATGCGCTCGAACTGGCCATGGGCTATGCGCTCTTTATCCGTACGCAACAGGGTCTTAGCCCTACGCAGGAAGCGTTGACGCTGAAGCCGTTTGCCGAAGCGCTGGAATCGAACAGTGCTGCGCTATTGCGGGCCGCGTCGAGTCAGGGCGTGGGAGTCGGCGGCACCATTCGTATTACTGCCAGCGACGTCATTAGCGTGGAGGTGCTGCCGCCTATCATCACCGCGCTGCACGTCGCTTACCCCGAACTCGTTATTGAACTGATGCCGTCAAACCGGATGGAAGACCTGCTGCAGCGCGAAGCGGACATAGCAGTGCGGATGCAGAGGCCAAGCCAGGGGGTATTGATTGCGCGTCGAATTGGCAACGTTGAGCTTGGGCTTTATGCGCACAAGCGCTATCTGAAACGTCGCGGCAAGCCGGCGAGTATCGACGAGCTGGCTAAGCATGCGCTCATAGGCTTCGACAAGGAAACCGCATTTATTCGCAGCGTGAAGAGCCAGCTACCCGAGCTGCGCCGGGAGCTGATGGCGTTGCGCACTGACAGCGACCTCGCTTCGCTTGCAATGTTGCGTGCAGGTTTTGGTATTGGGATGTGCCAAGTGGGGCTTGCTCGCCGCGACCCTGATTTGATCCGTCTCTTCCCCGGGAAGATTTCGCTTCGACTGGATACCTGGCTTGCCATGCATGAAGATCTGCGCGACAACCCGAGTTGTAAGGTCGCCTTTGCAGCCCTTGCCGAAGGACTGGATCGATACGTTCGCGGGGCCTAAGGAAAAACCAGATTTCTTAAGCCGCGAACGTTTCGCGAACCGTCAGCCTACAGTTTCCAACTCACGCTCCGCTGGCTTGGTATTGATCGACGGCGCGGCGCGATATCCACCTGCCGTCGCGCCAAGCGTATTCAAGCGAACGGCGGATTGACCTAACAACAAGCCGCAGTAGGACCAGAACATCAGCATGGTCGATTGCCACATGAAGTCGTCGGTCAGATTCTTGGCGAGCATGCCCAGGATCAACGCAATGCCGGCGCGATACAACCGAGGATAGATCAGGCGCACCGCGAAAAACTGATAAGCGAGGCAACCCAAGGCTGCCAGCTGGAGGATCAGCCCGACAATCCCGACCTGAAGCAGAGTATTGAGAAAGAGGTTATGCGCATGCGTGCGCACATTACCGTCCAGCTTGAACAAGTCGTCTGGAACAAGGCTTCCGTAAGCCAGCGAGGGTAAAGGTTTGCCAAAACCAATGCCGATCCAGGGGTGCTTGGCGACCTGGCTTCCATAGAATGCCCATATCCTTGGCCGCGCATCCGAGCGCATAGCCCGGTTCATGCCACTAACGATACGCAACCGCTCAATCAATGTTGCGGGTCCGGGCGCTGGCGCGCTTTCTATACTCGTAAGCTGGGTACCAGGGCCAGTATCAGTATCAGGGGCGCGAGCAACAACACGTAGCATGGCCGGTGCTGCTCCGGACACTTGCACGGCAGGAGCGGCAACGCCGCTAACGGACGAGTCCATTAGCCGAAGCTTGTTGCTGAACCCCACCGCGACCAGCGTCACCACAAGCAACGCGCCTAGCGCGGTCCATGCGCGGACACGCTCGCGCGATGAACGGGGCCATAACAGCACCACAGCAACCACCGCTAGCGCAATCCAGAAGAATCGGTTCAACGTGGCGCCGCCAATCACCACGCAAAATAGCACGCCTGTCAGGCCACGCAGTCTCGTTGCCGTCCTGGTCGTCATTGTCGCAAAGAGGGGAATGGCCATGAGTGCGAGCGTGCTGGAATGGCCTACGCGCGCATAAAAATGCATCAGCCCCGGCTTGGCGGCGCCTGGGTCAAGATAGTGAAAGTAGACGACACTCATCACGGCCAGGATCAGGCACGTGGCCCAGGCCACGTTCTGTAATAGGTGCTGTTGCCTGGGCGATGATTGCCCAACGAGCCAGAAAGCGTAGAACGCCGCTAGCGGATACGCCACCTCGTCAAGCCACGCATGCAAGGTCGCATCCGGATTGACTGACCAGGTTGCAGACGTCAAGGTCCAAAGCGACCAAACGCCAAGCGCCATGAGCAAGGATGGCGCGGGGAATGCGCGATCGGGCGAATTTGTTAGTAGAGACTTAGTGGCAAACGAAGCGACAAGCGCTATAAGAATGCCGATGCCCACGTATTTAATGGCTGTCATATGGTCGAACATCCCCACGAATAACAGCACTGCGCATACACCGGACAGAGCTTCCCCGGCCCAAGATTGCAATCTCAGGTTAATCATCGCGATTCCGGAGTTTGTTAAATTATCTGGCGGCTGCGAATTGTACGATAAGCGCTGATTTTCCGGGCTGATTGTGACGCGGCGTAATTGAATAATGTTGCCGTAAAGACTGACCCTGATTGCGTCATGGGTTTTTCGCCACACGAGAAATGGGAAAGTCATGGAAGTCGCGTAGACGGGAACACGCGATGTTTTGGCTTCTCAAAGTTCGCTAGAAGATGAGGTTTTGCCGGCCGAACAGTCGACCGATCCGCGATCCTTGAGCCTGATTCGACTTCGACTAGTGATGCGTGAAGGGCAAGCGCCCGTTTTCTGCCAGCACGGTGCGGTTGTCAGAGTTGGCCGTTGAGTCTGCAACACCGCCATATGAACGGGTGTCCGAACTCGTCCCGGCGTTCGCTCCGGCGGCGATGTATTCCGCGCGGATTGTCTGGGCACTTTGCCCGCGTTGTGATGTGGGCGCCCCTTCAATCGGGCTGTAGTGGACCGACGGTCCGTAGCCACTGGCAAAGGCCGGGGCAGTGAGTGTGGCGCTGGCTACGATGATGAGTGTGGCAATGAGATGCTTGTTCATGATGAAACCTCCAGGGTTTTCCGTCCATCAGGGTCATCCTGTGCGTCGGAAAAAATTAATAGGGTGTACTACATTTATTGAAATAAAAATAGATATCTACATGCAACGCGAATCGTCCATGAGAATTTTCAAAGCCGCCGCGTTAGTGCATTTAAACTCACTGAGGTATCTGGCATGTGTCACAAAAGCGGACAAGTGAAATGCTGTGTATCGTCTTGGCCCCCAGATACATTCCGCCATCAATCCTGCATCATTCCTTCTGGGCGAGCAGTGCCTGGATCTTCGCTTCGGTCTCTGCATAAGCGCCTTCGCCAAAGCGGGAATAGACAACCTGTCCCTTCTTGTCGATCAGATAAATCGCTGGCCAATACTGATTGTTGTAGGCGCTCCACGTCGCATACCGATTGTCCTGCGCCACCGGGTAAGTGATGCCGAAGCGCTTAATAGCCGTCTTGACGTTGCCGGTGCTGCGCTCGAACGGATATTCGGGGGTGTGTACACCAACGACCGTCAGGCCCTGGTCCTTGTACTTCTGGTTCCAGCTCCGGACGTACGGCAGCGTATTGATGCAATTGATGCAGGTATAGGTCCAGAATTCAACCAGCACGACCTTGCCTCGCAGTTGCTGCATGGTCAGAGGTTCGCTGTTTAACCATGTGTCGATGCCAGTGAATTCCGGCGCAGTCGCCGGGTTCTTGGGCGTGCCTGCGAATGCTGCGGAGCCGGTGGCTGCTGCTGCAACCAGCAGGGCCGTGATGGCAAGATTCTTGAGTCGTAAGAGCATGTCAGAGTCCTTTCAGGGAGGGGAAAATAGCGGCGATCCGGGCGTAGGCCAGGACGTCGACTTGCAGGTAGATCGCGAGTGCGGTGAGCATGACGAGTACGCCGAACACTTGCTGCAGGCGCTCGGCGTGACGTGCCACTATCCGGACCCGCTGAGTCATGTAATGACCGCCATAGATGATTGCCAGCATGGGTATGGCGGCCCCGATCGCATACAGGGTGAGCAGCAGCGCCGACCATCCCAGGTCCTGAGCCCTGACCACCAGCACCAGGATGGATGCCAGCACGGGTCCGGCACAGGGCGTCCACACCGCACCGAGTGACATGCCGAGCACGAAGCCGCCCGCGTTGCCGTTTCCGGGTTGAACCCCGAGCTGAACTCCGGGCGCGACCGCGGCGCCAATGCGTTGCAGTGGCGGTTGCAGACGCGCCACCAGCCAGTCATAGGGACCTGGCCACACCCGCAGCAGTCCAGACATCGCCAACAACGCGATGCCGGTATTGCGCAACACTTGCTGGGCAACATGCACTGTGCTGGACACCGCGCCGAGCAGCATCGCGAAGGACGCGAATGTCAGGATGAAACCGGCGACGATAAACAAGGGGCGGACGCGGCTTGGCCGCTCGACTGACGTGCCGAGCAGGATCGGCATTACCGGCAGGATGCAGGGCGATGCAATAGTGAGCAGGCCCGCGAGCAAGGCGAGCGGTGTTTCAATGGTGTTGTGCACGATGGGCGCTCCGTTGGCTGGTATGACCGTATTGGAACGTCCGGACGTATCTGGCTTGTTTCAGGGACACTGCGCGGTGCAACGTTTTGTGTCAGGGAATGGTGCGGATACACTGCGACACAAATCTCCGTGCGCCAGGGTGTCAAGCAGACGTTGTCCATCGCGGAGAATCTCAAGAGTGCCAATTTGCAGCGAGCATTCCGCTACTGCAGGCGATCAGGTTCGAAGTGTGTACTGCCTGCTCGGGTAGCACATCGCAACCGCCGCTTGTGCCAGAGCAAGGACCGATGTCGTCACTGGCCAGTGACGACGCGATTGTTCAGGACACGAATCTATTTCATGAAGACGCCGGATGGGTCGCCGAAACTTCGGCAGCAGCTGGCATGCGGCGCGGGAGGCCGTCTTGAGAGAGGCCGGTGGTAGTTGAAGAACTGCAATGCAACGGACGTAGATGATCCTGACGCTGTTTTTAAGGATCCTAAGGGGCGGGTGGTGAGCCTGTATTTACGCTGGATCCACCCTTCATATCCCTCTACTAATGTAGCAAGCCGAACACTGCAACGCCGTTCGTCGCTCCTACGTACACCTTCCCCGCTGTGATCATTGGCGTGATGAACTTGTTGCCCGCACCGAACTGATCTCGCGTGCCGGCCTGATTGCTGTTGTACAACTCGTGCGCGAGATTGGTGGCATCGTAGGCGTGAAGCGCACCAACCGGGCCATTTTCTGCCGCCCACACAATGCCGTTGCTCGTGCCGTTCGCCGAAATAGCCGGCGTGGCGCCGGGATAGCGAAACTGTAGCGCGCTCTGCGAGGACGGAGCGGTGGCGAGCAGAGCGTTGGTGATAGGTAGCGCCTTGAGGGTATCGGTCTGGCCTCCGTAGTACACAACATGATTAAAGTACGCCGGCGAGCCCCAGATGCCGCCAGCCAGGACGCCGGTTATTTGCTGCCAGATGTTGTTGGCCGTAGGACTGAACTTGCCCATGTTGTCGCGATCGACGACGTAGATAATAGTGTCCTTGCCTGCTGCCAAGGCCAGATGTTTGACCGTACCGTTCGCCGTGGTTTGATCAGGCAGAAGCATCGGTCCGCCGGAGCCGAAATCGCCATCGACATCGGATTCGGCCACGGTGTTATACATGGCGAAGTAGTCGGTGACCACCAGTGTTGGGGTAGCCGATAACTTGACGAACGTGTCGCCGAAATTGCCGTCGACTGGAAATCCTTGCGCGTTGAGCGTCGTGCCGAAAGTGCCATTGCCGTCGACAAAATAGATCGAGGCCCCGTCCGATGCCATGCCCGAACCCGCCATCCAGATCGATCCCTTGGTGCCGTTCGGGGTAACGGGAAGCGCACCGGTTTGCTTCAACGTGTCCGCGCTGTAGGCCATTAGCCAGCCGTTGTAATTGCCGGACATGCAGTGAGCAGTCCATCCCATGTAGACGGTGCCGTTAACCAGCGTCAGCGCGGAGCGCACGGTGTGCAGGGCCGGGTTGAAGGTAAGGAGGCCGTTCGCGCCTTCGGAGCCGCTGCCGGGATACGTCGCGGCGATTTCGGTCGGGCCGCCGAACAGTTCGGCTCCTGTCGCCAGATCGATAGCGTGCAGGCGATGATGGACGTTGCCGCTGCCATCCGTGGTCATCGCCACGGCATATAGGACGCCATTCGGGCCGCGCGAGCGATCAATGACCGGCGTCGACGTGATACCTATTTCCGGCGTGATGTCCGTGCAGCCGACGTCCGCACTCGGGGATTCGCCCGCAGGCGCCAACGATATTTGCCATAACGCGGCGCCGCTGTCGGCGTCGTAGGCATAGATGCTGTCGTGCTCCGTCACGACATATACGACGTTATGCACGCCGGTACCCATCGTGAGATTCGTCACGAACAGGGGCTGCCCGTCGACTTTGCCGTCGGCCGGCAGGAAACGAATTTTTCCGAACGCGGTCGAGTTGACATTGGCCAGCGTGAGAGTCGTTTCCGCAAGCATCTGGCCGGTTCGTGCGAGGTCGTTGTGATGCATCAGGACATCTGTTGCGTAGCTTTGCACAGCCGTAGGCGTCGGGCCGGTAGTCGCTCCGCCGGGTGTGGGTGTGGTTGTGGTCGGCGTGGGCGTTGTGGTTGGAGTGGTACCGGTCGGCACGGTGGTCGTGGGCATTGCAGCGGGGGTGCTGGCGGCTGGCGTAGGTGTCGTGCTGGCGGGCGTGGTCGTGGACGGGGCGGACGCTGCGCTCGGGCTTGCGGTCGTACCGCTGGCGCCGCCCGCACTGGCGGTGGTGGTCGGGCTATTGCTTGAACCGCCGCACGACCCGATGCAAACCACCATCAGCAATCCTGCACAAATTTTAAATAGGTAACGCGGAGAAATCGGATAAAAAGCTGAATCAGGTTGCAGATCTTTCATGGCGATTCTCCAGCGGCAGTCGAGCGGTCCGCGAAACGTCATACCCACACCGTGCAAGCGAGAATACTCGCTGCAGCCGAGGGTCACAACGCGATATACAGCGGTTTGTATCAGCAATAAAAGCGCCTGAGGAAGAGAGACGTTCTCTTTGCGCTTTTGCATCAGACGTATTGGGTGCTAGCCGGTGGTGCAACATTGTCAGGGAGAGAATGTCAGATGAATATCAAGCACTCGCATTCAACCCAGTTCATATGTTCAGTAAAATTAAGTGATCGGGAAAGAGGTGTCCAGTTAAAACATATGATCAAAAAAAGCGGATGAAATATTGGGTGAGACCGCACTGTCTACCGCCCAGTAGCGTGACCAAACCATCCTCGTTGTCTTCACCCTGGAATCGCACTCGATGGCACGTCCACCACGAAAGATTCCACATGAACTCCGTTACATTGGAGTGCATCATGCCGCCGAGCGCGAGAGAAACGGTGGCTAATAAAATCGGAATATCGGGTTGGCGCTATCAGGGGTGGCGCGGAGTGTTTTATCCTAAGGATATTCAACAGTCTCTCGAGCTTGAGTTCGCTTCGCGTGTGTAAGACGCGACGAAATAAACGGCTCGCACTGTTTCCTCCAATCGCCCAAGAGTTATGAGCCCTGGTACTCGGCGACGCCGGTTCATTTTATATTTGGCGTCAAGGATCCGCGCTATCTGTTCTGCTACTTCGACAATGATCAAAAGGTTTGGGCGCCCCTTGATGCCCAACGATTGATGGCGCGCTTATCAGGCACGTAGAGCATTCTGATCTGCGCTCATCGCGCTATCGATGGTACCGTCGGTGCTCTTTGCGGCGATGGCGACATAGAACTCCACCGGGGACGGAGACCAAAAAGGAAGGGGCGCAGTTGAGCCGCGCAAATTTGTGCTTGCAGCATCACGACGAACAATCACGACGAGCAGTCACGACGCCGGCGGTCGCGCGCTACGCAGCAAAATTCTGTGGCGGTCAAACGGTTCAACGGGGGTCTCTAAAAATCCTTCCAACGAGCCAGGAGAAGTCGGGCGGCGGCGTGGTTTTGATTGCGCGACACATTTCGGCGACTGGGCCTAGATCACGACGGTTTGCGAACTCGATCGCCTCGTCCAGGGAGACGGTGCCCTCTAACGCCCGGCCTTCGCTGTTTTCTATTGTGAAGTCGAATTCCCAAAGCGTTGCTAAAATTCCTTTCGACTTTACGATCGCGATAATTCTCGCGTCCATCCGCGCCTCCGATCAATCCTACAAGATAAGGAGTGATCGTTCGACCGACTATCCGGAGTTCCTGTCGAAAAGCGGTGGATTGCGGACAGCGCAAAATATCAATTGTTCGCTTTGAGCCTAGCGTGGCACCTGCAACCGGATAATCTTAGAGTCGCGAGTTGCAGCTACGCCGCTGCGTAACCCAAATGTGTAGCCGTCGTTCCCGCCAGCGCAAGGAGTTTGTCGCCGCCGGCCGGTGCACCAGGTACGACATAGAGATCGGCAATATCGGTCACGGGATCACTGAACGGCGTCGGGGCACGGCGTTGAGACAGAAGGAAGTCACTGATCGGTGACGCATCCGCCAGGTCGAGCAACTGCCCGATACTCGCCGCTGTCGTGACCGGGTCCTCAATCACAGTGCGATAAGAGAGGGTCAGGGCAAGGTCTGCCGGGATCTCTTCAAAAAATTCGATGATCTCGCCAACGTATTGCTCCCAGACGCGTATCCCATCTTCTATAGACCCGATCCACTGCTTATGCAGCAGCGAATTGGCAACGTGACGAGGATCGCGATGAATGTGAATGAAGCGTGCTTGCGGCAGCAACTCGCGAATCAACCTTAGGCAGGATCCGGAACGTGGCAAGCGTTCGATCGAGCCTGTGCGGCCAGATAGCACTGTGGGGTCGGCATAAGACGGATGCTTGTCTCCCCAGATGGGCGCGCTTATCTCAAGTTCTTCGCGATAAAAACGCTCGACCCAAGCGCCAAGCGTGCGACGGCTGAAATCGGAAAAGCAGTCACAGCAGGCCGAGCTGAGCAAGTCAGGACGATTGCTGCCGACGTCCAAAGTGTCTTTGAGCAAAGCAAAGATCCGGCACTCATTGGTCAGCTGAATGAGCGGATGCGCGTTCAGGACGGAACAAAGAAAGGTCGTTCCGGAACGGGGCGAGCCAACGATGAAAAGCGGGGATGATTCCATTTGCCATCCTGACGATTGTTCCGTTTCCAAGAATACGCATCGCCGATGGCACGAACCTGACGCAACGCTGACCTTTATGACCGGCTTGTTTCTCCCAGGAATTCGTATGCGTATCGCCCCGCTTGACCGCACTAAATTGTCCAGGACGCTCCGCGCCGGAAGGTCCCAGCACCGAGCGACATGACGAACAAACCAGTTTAATTCGAGCAATGGATCGAACGACTTTGGCGCGTGGCACGGACATCAGTTATGACTTTGGCGGAACTCGGATGACATCTCATGCGTCGGCTTACGGATCCGATACACCCCTCCGAGCGGGCGATGAGTGCTAAGTCCGTATCACGGGCTGAATGCCATTCCATTGTCTACCGCAGTTGAGCGGACATCGGACCATGCCGGCTGCGAGTTCACGACGATTCGTGCAACAGCCAAGTAAGGGCTTTCCTCGGCGGCGAGCAGGTCGAGTTTGTCGATCATGGTTCCATCTCCTTTCGTGTGGGTTCCAGTGACATGATGAGCGAGCCTACGCCGTGGCGTGGCGTGGCGTGGCATGGCATGGCATGGCGGCATTCTCATGCAGCAACACAATCGTATGACGAGAATCTTTCCGCGCTGCACACCTCTAAGCGATAGCAAGCGGAATATGGAAATGGACTACGCATCGATTCAACCTGCATTGACCACCCTGTTGCGCAACCGGCCGCTCGGCACTACTGCCGATATCAATAAGCAGACGGTTGCATACTGGGACGGCCATGAAGTCAGGGGCATTCATTTACGGCATGACGAGAGTGATAAGAGCGACCGGCTGGACGGAGATTTCGACCTCGACGAACGCACACTTAATCAACTGTACGCAGATCTGATTGCGTGGATGGCCGCGCCTCGTTATACGGTACGCGCTGAACTTGTGGACTGGCTGAAAGATGCTCCCCCGTCCAACGCGGGTGCTTGACAGCAACGTACCCTGGCTCGTGCAGTGCGTGCTCATGTCCTTCTCGGCTCGCTGGCACGCCTGGTTTTGTGAGTCGAGTTCATTGCGTTGCGGGAATCACGACTCGTAGGGCGCAAATGGAACAGCAGGTAGATACGCTTGTGATAGGCGCTGGGCCTGCTGGCCTCGCGGTGGCTGCGTGTCTAAGGAAGTGCGGAGCATCCTGCATGATTGTGGACCGGGCGAGCGAGGTCGGTTCGAGCTGGCGCTGTCACTATGACCGGTTGCACCTTCACTCCGACCGGGACCGTTCGACCCTGCCTTATCTTTCATTTCCCGCCGGAACGCCACGTTATCCTTCGCGCGAACAGGTGATCGAGTATCTCGAGTTGTATGCGCGGCATTTCGAGCTGGCGCCGCACTTCAACGAGGAGGTCAGGACTGTACGGCCAGGCAATCCCGGATGGACGGTGACTACATCTGCCAGCGTCTATCAGTCGCGGCAGGTGGTCGTGGCCACCGGCTGCAATGCCGTTCCGTATGTGCCACGGTGGCGCGGCCAGGAGCGTTTCCGCGGTCGTATCTTGCACAGCAGCGAGTACCGCAGTGGCGAGTCATTCCGAGGCCACAGCGTTCTGGTCGTCGGCTTAGGCAACAGTGGCGGAGAGATTGCGGTCGATCTCCACGAGCACGGCGCGCGAGTGGCAATGGCGGTTCGCGGACCGGTGAACATCATCCCGCGCGAGGTCTTCGGTGTCCCCATACTCGCGATCTCTATCGCGTTGAGCCGCCTTCCTGCGCGACTCGCTGACGCGCTCGCTGCGCCACTCGTGCGACTCATTATTGGAGACATCACCAAGCTGGGTTTCCGCAAACTCCCGATGGGTCCTTTTACGCAAATCAAGACGAGGACACGAATCCCGCTCATCGACGTCGGTACAGTCAAACTGGTCCGCGAGGGCCACATTCAGGTGCTCGGAGATATCCGCGAGATAGGTGAGACTGAGATCACATTTGATGACGGGCGTTCGCGGGAGTTTGACGCAGTTGTTGCCGCGACAGGGTTTCGCCCAGGAAGCGACTTTCTCCTGGCGCCGCAGAGCGACTTGCTCGGCGGGGAGACAAAATCCGGGCTGCATTACTGTGGGTTTGTCGTCTCGCCGACCGGCATGCTGCGCGAAATCGGAGTCGAGGCGCAACGGGTTGCAGACGAAATTACGCGCCTTTAGCACCGCGCGCTGTCTTGGAGTTCAGGAGGAACCGTATTCTCCCGGAAGGCACGCGTGCCTCGCGAAATGGCCGATCGAGACAATCAAAACCAACAATCCCGCCACTGCGCTCTATCGCGCGTAATATCGAGTGCGAAGCGTGAGGGGCAAACCTCGCCATTCGAATAGACCTTCGAAAAATCGAAGGCTAAACGGGACAAGGGAGATGCGATGAGCAACGACATGTATGAAGAGGGATTGAACAAAACCGCTGCCAACTTCGCAGCCCTGACACCTTTGACCTTCATCGAGCGGGCGGCGTCAGTCTATCCGACGATGCCCGCCATTTCGCACGGCGCGGTCCGACGTAACTGGGCGCAGACCTATGCACGCGCACGACGTCTGGCCTCCGCGTTGAGCTCCCGAGGCATCGGCGTTGGCGACACCGTCGCCGCCATGCTACCCAATATTCCCGAGATGGTAGAAGCTCATTTCGGTATCCCGATGATCGGCGCAGTCCTCAATACCCTCAACACGCGCCTCGATGCCAGCACGCTCGCGTTCATGCTGAATCACGGCGAAGCGAAAGTGGTGCTGGTCGACCGGGAATTCTCCGCCGTGATGCGCGAGGCCATTGCAAATGTAGACCATCCGATTGTCGTCATCGACGTCGACGATTCCGAATATTCCGGACCGGGCGAGCGTATTGGTGAACTAGATTATGAAGCGCTGCTGGCGAGCGGCGATCCTGCGTTCGAATGGGCGCCGCCATCGGACGAGTGGAATGCGATCTGCCTGAACTACACATCGGGGACAACAGGGTATCCGAAGGGCGTTGTCTATCACCATCGCGGGGCGTATACCAACGCGGTCAGCAACATCCTTGAATGGGACATGCCAAAGCACGCGGTGTACTTGTGGACGCTGCCGATGTTCCATTGCAATGGCTGGTGTTTCCCCTGGACCGTAGCCGCGCGGGCAGGGGTCAACGTATGCTTGCGCAAGGTCGATGCTAAAACGATCTTCGATCTGATTCGCCGCGAGCGAGTGACGCACTATTGCGGCGCGCCGATCGTACAGAACCTGCTGGTCAATGCGCCCGATGAGATGAAAGCCGGAATTACGCACCGAGTCCATGCAATGGTTGCCGGAGCGGCGCCGCCTGCGGCCATGATCGAAGGCATGGAGCGGCTTGGCTTCGAGCTGACGCATGTGTACGGCTTGACCGAGGTTTATGGCCCGGCGACCGTCTGCGCGCAACAAGCTCAATGGAGCACGCTCGACATAGGTGAGCGCGCGAGTCTGAATGCGCGGCAAGGCGTGCGCTATCACTTGCAGGATGCCGTGACGGTACGCGATCCTTTGACGATGCAGGAAGTGCCGGCGGATGGAGAGACCATCGGCGAGATCATGTTTCGCGGCAATATCATGATGAAGGGTTATCTGAAGAACCCCGCGGCGACAGAGGAAGCGTTACGCGGCGGCTGGTTTCACACCGGGGACCTGGGGGTCGTCAATCCGGATGGTTATGTCCGGATCAAGGACCGCAGCAAGGACATCATCATTTCGGGCGGGGAGAATATTTCAAGCATCGAAATTGAAGACGTGCTGTATCGCCATCCCGCGGTACTCGCGGCCGCCGTCGTTGCGAAGCCGGACCCTCGCTGGGGTGAGACGCCTTGTGCTTTCGTCGAGTTAAAGGCGGGCGCAACGGTGAGTGCCGCGGAATTGGTCGCGCATTGCAAAGCTTATCTCGCGGGTTTCAAGGTGCCGCGGTCGATCGAGTTCTGCGAGTTGCCGAAGACATCGACCGGGAAAATACAGAAGTTCGAACTGCGTAAGCGTGCCGGGTCGGTTTCGGCCATCGACGTATGATGGAGGCGAACATGAACGAAAGCGCAAGTCCAGACCCATTGATGTTGATCGATCACGATATCTATGGAATTACCGGCGCAGTACGGATAACGCTGAACCGGCCGGACGCATTTAACGCGTTGTCCGAAGCATTGATCGACGCGCTGCAACGCAGCCTGGATGAAGTGGCTGCGTCCGATGCGCGCGTCGTTGTGTTTGCAGGCGCGGGCCGGGCGTTTTGCGCGGGCCACGATCTGAAAGAGATGCGCGCCAAGCCTTCCTACGCGTACTACCAGGATTTGTTTGCTCGCTGCTCGCAGATGATGTTGACCATCCAGCGCATACCGCAGCCCGTGATCGCACGTGTGCACGGAGTCGCGACCGCGGCGGGCTGTCAACTGGTCGCAATGTGCGATCTGGCGGTGGCCGCAAGCACCGCTCGCTTCGCTGTGTCCGGGGTCAACCTGGGATTGTTCTGCTCGACGCCCAGTGTGCCGCTGTCACGCAATCTGTCTCGCAAGGCCGCATTCGAAATGCTTGTGACCGGCGACTATATCGATGCACAAACCGCGTGTGAGCGCGGCCTTGTTAACCGAGTCTCCGCGCCCGAACGGCTGGACGATGCAATTCGTGCACTCGTGGCGAGTATCAGCGAGAAGCCGCGTGCAGCGATCGCCGCCGGCAAGCTTCTTTTCTACCGGCAACTGGAGGCAGGCATCGATACCGCGTATCAACTGGCCGGTGACACAATGGCCCGCAACATGCTGGACGACGCGGCTCTTGAGGGCATCGAGGCGTTCATTCAGAAACGCCCGCCACGGTGGCGCGAAACGTGAGGTGACCAACGCGGGTGGTCATGCGCTGGCGGCGACGTCATGGGCTGCTGAAAAACTTCGATCCCGACCACGATTTATTGACTAAGATTAATTCGACGCATCGGCGCCAGGACGTCGCGTGCACTGCTCGAGTGCCTGCATCCGGGATGACTCTGCTACGAGGGCGGCGATTCCTTTACCGATGCTGACGAGAAGCACATAAAAAGCACGTAGAACTGCGAAGGACGAGCCCATGAGAGCCATCCTGTGTATTTGTGCCACGGTGCTCGCGACGCTGTCGCCGGGCTCTTTCGCGGACCCGGCCACCACTCCACCATTGCCGGCGCTCAACCTCGATATCACGCAAACATCAGTCTCCGGGCTCTCGTCCGGCGGCTTCATGGCGGTGCAGCTTGGCGTTGCGTATTCTTCCATCATCAAGGGAGTGGGCGTAGTCGCGGGCGGTCCCTACCATTGCTCACAGGGCAGCGCGGTGATCGCGACAACGAAGTGTTCGTGCACGATCCTGCCCGCGAGCGCATGCGCAGTCACGGCGACAAGCACCGACGTGCCGAAACTTGTGTCGTTCACGAAGGCATCGTCAGCGAGCCACAATATCGACAATGCAGCGAACATCGTTGCACAACGCGTGATCACGATCTCCGGCGCGAGCGACGCCACTGTGCCGCGGCCCGTGGTCACCCAACTGCAGGCGTACTACGCTGCGCTGGGCGTGCCGGCGCGGAACATCTCGAAGATCGAACTCGACAATGCAGGTCACACCATGCCGACCATGAACTACGGCGTGGCGTGCGGCAAGACCGAGTCGCCGTTCATAGGCAAGTGTCATGTCGATGGCGCGAAGGAAATTCTCGGCTGGATCTACGGCCCCGATCCGCTTGCTCCGTCTACCGCATCGACGAAGAAAGGGAGCTACATCCGCTTCGACCAGACGCGTTATCTGCCGGGCGATCCTTCTTCGGGCTTCGCCTGGACCACGGGCATGGACACCACCGGCTGGCTGTATGTGCCGGCCGCTTGCAAGGCCGGGGAGGCTTGCCGTCTGCATATCGTGCTGCATGGGTGCGAGCAGGGCCAGGACTACTTGCCGCTCGAGTCGCCTCCGGGCGGCGGCCTCTTCTTCGGCACGACGTTCGTCCGGCACGCGGGCTATGCCCAGTGGGCGGACAATAACCGGATTGTCGTGTTGTTTCCGCAAGCGGTGTCGATTCCCGGACTGAATCCGAATGGATGCTGGGACTGGTGGGGCTACACCGGTCAGCACTTTGCCGATCAGCAAGGCGTCCAGTTGCGCACGATCCGCAACATGATCGACAGATTGGTTTCGGGCGCTCATTGATCGACGAGCATTGATCGACCGCATTGATCGACCATAAGCGCTGCACGGGTGAACCAGGGAAGGGCATGTCATGAAACTTGCGATCATGTTTCGGTGGGCCATCGCGGCAATGACGGCCTTGCTGCTCGGCGTCGCTCATGCCGCGACTTCCGGTGAGGCCTTCGGCGCTCCAGGCGCGGCTGCGGTGCACGGACCAGCGCAGAAGTCCTTCCTCGGGACGGCGCTGAGTGCGACTTCGCAGGTGTATTTCACGGGCTATCGCGGCATTGTGTCGGAGGTGTATTACCCGGTGCTCGACACAACGGAGTCCGTCGATTTGCAGTTCCTCGTTAGCGATGCCGCCGGCACGTTCGTCGACGAGGAAAAGCTTCAGCCTTATACGTCCGTGCAGACCGACCCGCGCACGATGAGCTGGCGGGTAACGACGGGCAATGGTGCTCACAACTGGCAGATCCTCAAGACCATCTATGCCGATCCTAAACACAATTCGCTGATCGAGCGTGTCACGTTCCAGGCGCTGAACGGAACGCATGTGAACGACTACAACGTGTATTTGCTGTTCAAGCCGCATCTCGACAACGCCGGTTCGGGCAACACCGGGACCACGGCCACCGCCGGCAACGGCCACGTGATGCTGGTCGCCAACCACAACACCCGCTATTCGGCACTTGCCGCTTCTCTGCCGTGGAAAGTGCAAAGCGGGACCACGATGGTATCGAACGGCTTCGTCGCGCAGAGCGACGGCTGGACCGATCTGCTCGGCGGGGTATCGCCGGACAAGAAAATGGACTGGACCTACTCGTCGGCGACCAACGGCAACATCGCACAGATGGGCTGGCTCGACCTCGGCAGCGGCAGCGTGACCAGCCTCTCGTTCAACGTCGTTGTTTCGTTCGACAGCACGTCCGCGAGCAACGCGATGCAGACCGCGGCGGCCACGCTCGGCGACGACCTCGACGGCCTGCGCACGCAATATGACAGCGCGTGGCATGCCTATGCCTCGGGCCTCTCGTCGCAAGGCAACACCGCCGACGACGAGTACTACCTCGCCGCGATGACGCTCAAGACAATGCAGGACAAGAGCAATGGCGCGATGATCGCAGGCATCGGTACGCCATGGGGCGAGACGCAGGGCGACAGTAATATTGGCGGCTATCACCTCGTGTGGTCGCGCGATCTCTTCAAGTTCGCGAATGCGCTGATCACCGCCGGCGATACGACGACACCTGCCACGGTCGTCAACTACCTCTTTAATACGCTGCAACAGAAGACTGATTGCGGCGCCGCCGAATACGATGCCGACGGTTGCGCGCAAGGGTTCAGCCGCGTCGGCCGCTTCCCGCAAAATTCGTGGGTGAGCGGTTGGCCGTACTGGCAGGGGACGCAAATGGACGAGCAAGCCATGCCGATCCTGCTCGCGTGGCGTCTCGGTCCGGGCGTCTATAACGCGTTGTGGCCGAAGATCGCGCTCACCGCTGACTATATTCTCCGCACAGGGCCGTGGACTTATCAGGATCGCTGGGAAGAGGACTCCGGCTATTCTCCATCGACCATAGCCGCAGAGGTGGCGGGCCTCGTTGCCGCTGCGCGCATTGCGCAAGATAACGGCGACAATGCGCGCGCGGGCAGCTACCTTGCTGCCGCCGACTATTGGCAACAGAACGTCACGCACTGGACCTACACCAACACGGGCGTGTACGGAAACGGCAAGTACTACGTCCGCATCAATCCGGCGAGCAAGAGCGGGGCTGTGAGCTTGAGTAGCTCGAGTAGCCCGGGTAGCTCGGATAGCAGCCCACAAAGCTACGAGCCAACCAGCTATCCCGACTCGGGGCAAAGCTTTCTCGTGAAGAACGGTGGCGGCATGCAGGATGAGCGCGCGGTGGTCGACGGTGGTTTTCTAGAGCTGGTTCGCATGGGTGTGAAGCGCGCCAACGATCCCACTATCATGGGTACGCTTTCTGCCTACGATGCCGTGCTCGCGATGAACGTGAAGCACTCGAATCAGGCGTGGTTCCGCTATAACTTCGGCGGTTACGGCGAACACAACGACGGCAGCAATTTCGACGGCACGGGTGTCGGCCGCGCGTGGCCCATCTTTACAGCCGAGCGCGGGATGTTCAGCATCGCGAGCAGCGGAGTCGGCAGCAGCGGCACTGCGTACCTCAATGCCGTCAGGTCCTACGCGACGCCGGAAGGCTTTATCCCGGAACAGATCTGGACCAACACGGTCACGCTGCCCGGCAATTGGCAGGTCGTGACGCCGCCAGGATTCACTGCCGGTGCGCCGACCAAATCCATGGCGCCGCTCAACTGGGCGATGGGTGAGTACATCAGCCTGCTTGCATCGATTCATGCGGGCCGGGTCGTCGATATTCCGTCAATCGTATGTGCGCGTTATAGCAATTGCGTGATCGCGCCCGCGAACGGGCAGGCGGGCGTCACGATCAGCGTCAAGGCCGCGACGCAGACAGGGCAGTACCTGTATGTAACCGGCGGCACGGACGCGCTCGGCAACTGGAACACCGACCTCGGACTGCCGGTGGACCCGGCCAATTATCCGGTGTGGAGCAATGCGGTGAATCTGCCGGCGGGCAGCAGCGTTCAATACAAGTACTACCGCAAGAACGCCGATGGAAGCGTGACGTGGGAGAAGGTATCCGGAGGTGGCAATCGCACGCTGAACGTGCCGGCGTCGGGCGGCGCGGCATTGAACGATACGGTCGGCTGGTGAGCGTCGAACCGTGTTTCAGACTACGCAGGAAGCAAACTTCGCCCGGTCACGCCAGATTGAGCAGACATTTCTGTATCACTTTTAAAACGGCCGACAAGGGCTTATGCGACTGGGATTTTGCCGCCGCCAGACAGCGGTTTCAGATGGCGTTTCAAAGATCGGATGCGCCTCCAGCAAGGCATTGACTAGACGAAAGCGTTTGCGCGTTTGATCGGACGGATCGCGTTCGTTCGCGCATGCACTGTTCAAGAGTGAATCAAAAACGTTCTCGCCCCCACTGTGTGCTGCTGCATATCCAATGAGACTCCATGCTGGTAGCGGGTTTCCGAGATCTGGCACGGTCCTCGCTTTATGTGTGGTGCAGCACTAGCCGGGGTCTAAAAATAACAATCGACTTTGGCGAGTCTGCTTACGGGGCTGGTCGCAACATGTCTTCGATGGATGCCGTCAGATGCATCACGAAGACGCGAGGTGGACCAGAAAAAAATACGCGCACAGCGCACGAATCAGAGAAGAAAAAATCATGTTGACCCTCAAATCAGACCTGCACGGCAATCATCTGTTGGGCGCGCTTCCGGCGCACGAATGGCAAGCGCT
>NZ_JAQGMM010000430.1 GCF_028292365.1 Caballeronia sp. | reverse complement strand
GAACGCGGGTTTATCATGTGGCGCTTAGCGCCTCGTTTCCCCTATTTTTAGCTCTACACCCTCGCCGCCTGCCCTTATGAATCGCGAAGAAGCACTCCACATTTTCAGCCACTCCGAAGAGATCGTTTCGGCGCAGGACGTGACCGCGTCGATCGAAAGCATGGCGAAAGCCATCGGAGCGAGCACCGGCGAAGAGTTTCCGCTCGTGCTGTCCGTCATGGGCGGCGCGGCCGTGTTCACCGGCATGCTGCTGCCGCATCTCGATTTCCCGCTCGAGTTCGACTACATCCACTTGACGCGATATCGGAACACGACCAAAGGCGGCGACAAGATGGAGTGGCGCGTGGCGCCTGCGGAAGCGGTGAAAGATCGCGTGGTGCTGGTGCTCGACGACATCCTGGATGAAGGTGAAACCATGGCTGCCATCCGCGACCGCATCATGGCCATGGGCGCGAAGAAATTCCTCTCTGCCGTGCTGTGCGAGAAGCTCATCAATAAAGAGAAACCGTTGCGGCCGGACTTTTGCGGCTTCGAAGTGCCGGACCGGTATGTGTTCGGCTGCGGTATGGACGCGAAGGGTTACTGGCGCAACCTGCCGACTATCCGGGCGCTGACGGAAGGCGCGTGATCTGTTGTTGAATGTGAGCGGTTCAGAACAGGCCGTTCGAGGTTATACACGACGTTCAGCGCATAAAAAAAGGGGTTTCAACTCACGTTGAAACCCCTTTTTACGTCCGCTTACCCACTATGCCGCTCGACTGAAAATACGCGGCCAACCTCGGAAAGTGAAACATCGGCCGCGCCTGAATCGATACATTCGATGCAAACGCGAGCATCAGCCGCTTGTGGCCAACTGATGCACAAACGTCCGTATTCCGGTGAGGATCATTTCCACCGATATCGCGACCAGCACCAACCCCATCAGCCGTTCGAACGCCGTGACCGCGCGCTCGCCGAGCCAATGCTGGATCTTCTCGGCCAGCACCAGCACGATCGCGCAGACCATCATGGTGATCGTCAGCGCGCCGACCCATTCCCACATCTGCCCGGGCGCCTGCGATGTCAGCAGCATCACCGTCGCCAGCGCCGACGGACCGGCCAGCGCGGGGATGGCCAACGGCACGATCAGCGGTTCGCCACCGCGTGAATCACCGCCCATCGGACCATCGGGATGCGGAAAAATCATGCGCAAAGCGATCAGGAACAACACAATCCCGCCGCCCAGCCGCAACGACAAATCCGTCAGGCTCATCGCGCGAAGAAAGCGGTCGCCGACCAGCATGAACACCAGCAAGATCACGAAGGCAATGGCGACTTCCCGCAAGATCACCACCCGCCGGCGCTCCTTCGCAACACCACGCAACGCGTTGATGAAGATCGGGATATTGCCGAGCGGATCGGTGATCAAAATCAGCAGCACCGTCGCCGAGAGGAAGTTGTACTGCACGTTACTGGGCCACTCCCCGAGCCAGTGCAGCGCGCACCTTCTCGATCACGATGTTGGCCGCGTCGTCCACCGGCAGCAACGTGGCTTCGGCATCCCGTCGGGCCTGGTACTCAAGCTTGCCTTCCTTGAGTCCGCGGTCACCAATCACCAGCCGATGCGGCACGCCAATGAGTTCCCAATCAGCGAACATCACGCCCGGGCGCTCGCCACGATCGTCGAGAACCACGTCAATACCAGCAGCCTGCAGCGCTGCATAAAGCTTGTCGGCTTGCTCGCGGACCGCGTCGCTACGGTCGTAGCCCATCGGGCACAACACGACTTCGAACGGTGCAATCGATTCCGGCCAGATGATGCCCTTGGCGTCGAAATTCTGTTCAATCGCTGCGCCCAGGATCCGTGTGATACCGATGCCGTAGCAGCCCATTTGCATGGGAGCAGGCTTGCCGTTTTCGTCGAGGAACGACGCGCCCATGGCATCCGAATACTTCGTACCGAGCTGGAACACGTGGCCCACTTCAATGCCGCGACAGATTTCCAGCGTGCCCTTGCCGTCCGGCGACGGATCACCCGCCAGCACGTTGCGGATGTCCGCCACGACCGGTTCCGGCAGATCGCGGCCCCAGTTCACGCCGGTGGTGTGATAGTCGACCTCGTTCGAGCCCACCACGAAGTCGCTCATGTTCGCGACCGTCCGGTCCGCGATCACCTTGATCGGCTTCTTCGTGTTGAGCGGGCCAAGATAACCAGGCGGCGTGCCAAACGTATCGATAATTTCGGCTTCAGTTGCAAAGCGATATCCCGCCAGACCCGGCTGCTTGTTCGCCTTGATATCGTTCAGCGAATGATCGCCGCGCAACATCAATAGCCAAATGGTCGGCTCCGCGCCTTCGTTTTCCGTTGCGAGGATGATCGACTTGATCGTGCGTTCCAGCGGAATGTTCAGCAATTCCGCCACCGCCTCACACTTCGCCTTGCCCGGCGTGGCCGTCTTCTTCATCTCTTCCGTGGGCGCCGGGCGCGTTGCGTTTAGCGGCAGCGCATCGGCAGCTTCGACGTTTGCGGCGTAATCCGAGGTCGGGCAATACGCGATTGCGTCTTCGCCGGTGTCGGCGATCACGTGGAATTCGTGCGAACCGCTGCCGCCGATCGAGCCGTTATCGGCCGCGACGGCACGGAATTCCAGGCCGATGCGCGTGAACACACGCACGTAGGCATCGAACATTTTTTTGTACGACTCGGCGAGGGCCGCCTGATCGCGATCGAAGGAATACGCGTCCTTCATGATAAATTCGCGCCCGCGCATCACGCCGAAACGCGGCCGGATTTCATCGCGGAACTTGGTCTGGATCTGGTAGAAATTGACGGGCAGTTGGCGGTAGCTCTTGATCTCGCGCCGCGCGATGTCCGTCACCACTTCTTCGTGCGTCGGTCCGAGCACGAAATCGCGGTCATGACGATCCTTGATACGCAACAGTTCGGGGCCGTATTGCTCCAGGCGTCCCGATTCCTGCCAGAGCTCAGCCGGTTGCACGCCGGGCATCAACAATTCGAGCGCGCCGGCCCGGTTCATTTCTTCACGCACGATGGCCTCCACCTTGCGGATGGAGCGCAGGCCGATAGGCAGATAACTATAGATACCGCCGGCCACGCGGCGAATCATGCCCGCACGCATCATGAGTTGGTGGCTGACGATTTCCGCGTCGGTGGGAGCTTCCTTCAGGGTGCCGATAAAGAAACGGGATGCTTTCATTCAAAAATTTTCCAATGCGGGAGCGCGTCGATTGAATGGGTTTGTCGCCCAAACCTGCGGAACATGCAGAACGTGCGGAACGAGTGAACGACGGGACAGCGATGCGGTAAGGCGTATGACCGACCGCCCCGGCATCCCTGGCACCCAAACGAAACGAACCCCGATTCGGGTTCGTGCCGGTGCGCCAGGCCCGTTATCTGTTTATAATCAAAGCAATTTTAAAGGATTCGAAGGTGGTTGTATGCTGGATCGTGAAGGCTTTCGCCCGAACGTCGGCATCATCCTCTTGAACGCGCACAACGAAGTGTTTTGGGGCAAACGGCTGCGTGAACATTCCTGGCAGTTTCCGCAGGGGGGCATCAAGTACGGCGAGACCCCCGTGCAAGCGATGTATCGGGAGTTACACGAAGAAACCGGTTTGCTTCCGGAGCATGTGAAGGTCGTGGGTCGGACTCGCGACTGGCTGCGTTATGAGGTGCCGGACAAGTTCATCAAGCGCGAGGTGCGCGGGCATTATCGCGGACAGAAACAGATCTGGTTTTTGTTACGCATGGTAGGCCGCGACTGTGACATTTGTTTGCGTGCGACGGATCATCCGGAATTCGATGCCTGGCGGTGGAATGAGTATTGGGTCCCGCTTGACGCGGTGATCGAGTTCAAGCGGGATGTTTATCAGCTTGCGCTCACCGAACTTTCTCGCTTTCTGAGGCGCGCAGTTGTGCGTGCGGAGCGCGCGGAACGTATGGCGCATCATGCCAACCGTTATCCGCGCGTGATTCAGGGCATGACTATGGAAGATGTCACCGTTTCTGCTAACGGTGATGTCATTCAGGCAGAATGTTCGGTGACCGAAGAGCTGCACATCTACGCACAACGTCCTTCGCGGGATTAGGACGTGTGTGATCCGAAGCGGCGGTGCGGCAACGCACGCCGCTTTTTTTCGTGCAGCGTCGAAGGCTGGGCTTGCGTTTGAGATGCCAGCGTTTTCCCTTCATGGGACAAAACGCGGCGTAATCACGCGGCACGATCGAATTGCAGTCGCTTCTGCATCAACCTCGGGAAATCAAGAATTGAAAGCCATTGCATTGTTCGCGGCATCCGCGGCAGCCCTTGTCGTGCTCGCCGGTTGCGGTAGTTCCAAACAGCCGACCAACAAGGACGACAGCGCGTTCGTCTACCTCATGGACCGCGCGCCGAATTGGACCGAAAACAAGGTCGATACCCTGCCTCCGCTGCCAAAAGACGCAGATCTCCTGGAATTTACGGTGTCGAACAATACGCCGCTGAGTTTTTTCATCGATAAAAACTCGCTCACCGTAGGATCCGACGGTGTGATTCGCTACACAATTGTCGTGAAAAGCCCGGCCGGCGCGCGCAATGTCAATTACGAAGGCATTCGCTGCGACAACTATAACTGGCGCCTGTATGCGAGCATTAATGAGGACCAGACCGACTGGGACCGCACGGTCGAAAACGATTTTCGACGTATCGAAAACGGCGAATTGAACGCATATCACGCGGCGCTATATCAGGATTATTTCTGCTCGAACAAGCTGCCGACGGGGCCGGCGAAGCAGATTTTGTCGAACATCCAGGCGAAGCGGACCGCGGTTTCGAACTATCACTAGATCGAACAGCTGTTAAAAAACCCGCTGCGCCTGACGGTCAGCGGGTTTTTTTGCAATTTTCTTCTCAGAAACGCTATTTTTTAGCAGAAAAATCCGCCAACTGGCGGATTTTTAAGTTCCTGCGTGCCCAGCGCTGCTTATGCCAAAACCAGATTGTCCCGATGAATCAACTCAGGTTCCAGCATATATCCCAGCACCGTTTCGATTTCGCCACTCGGACGGCGCTGGATCAGCCGCGCCTCCGAGCTGCTGTAGTTCGTGATGCCGCGCGCCACTTCCTGACCGCCCGGATTCATGCACGCGATTACATCGCCACGCGCGAACGCGCCGTGAACATCGATCACGCCAATTGGCAGCAAACTTTTGCCGTCCGCAGTGAGCTTTTCGACAGCACCTTTGTCGATAACCACGTGGCCACGCACCTGCAAATGATCGGCCATCCATTGCTTGCGGGCCGCCATACGGGCCGTCCGCGCCATGAGTTGTGTACCGATCATCTCGCCCGATGCCAGCCGGGTCAGGACATCCGACTCTCGCCCGCTCGCGATCACCGTATTCGCACCGCTATGCGCCGCGCGTTTCGCGGCGAGAATCTTGGTCAGCATGCCACCGCGCCCCAGGCTAGAACCCGCGCCGCCCGCCATGGCTTCGAGTTCCGGCGTGCCCGCGTCAGCCTGTTCGACCAGCGTGGCCGTGGGATCGCGGCGTGGATCGGCGGTAAACAGGCCACGCTGATCGGTGAGGATAATCAGCGCGTCGCCTTCTATGAGATTCGCTACCAACGCGCCGAGCGTGTCGTTGTCGCCAAACTTGATTTCGTCGGTGATGACGGTGTCGTTTTCATTGATGATTGGCACGCAACCCAGCCGCAGCAAGGTGAGCAGCGTTGAGCGCGCGTTCAGATAGCGTTCGCGGTCAGCGAGATCGGCGTGCGTAAGGAGAATCTGCGCGGTCCGCATGCCGTGCTTGGCGAAACTGCTTTCGTAGACCTGCGCCAAGCCCATCTGGCCAACGGCGGCGGCGGCCTGCAATTCGTCAATTTCACGCGGCCGCTTGGTCCAGCCCAGCCGATGAATACCCTCGGCAATCGCACCGGAACTGACCAGCACGACTTCCTTGCCCTGCCCGCGCAACGCGGCAATTTGCGCGGCCCAACGCGCGATGGCCGCGTGGTCGAGCCCTCGCCCGTCGTTGGTCACCAGGCTCGATCCCACTTTCACTACGAGTCGCTTCGAAGCGGCTATGACGGAACGCATCTGACGCATTTCTCCTCGGATTTGCCTCGATAACCACGGGCCAAACTTTTACGCTTCGTCTTCGTCTTCGTCGATCTCCGGCGTGGGCTGAGGCGCCACGACGGCGGGTTCGTCGCGGAAACGGACATCAGCGGCGAGATCTTCGGCTTCTGCCGCCCGCGATGCATCCGAGTTCTTCGAGATGTAATCGAAGATGGCGTAAGTCAGGCTTTCGCAACCTTGCCCTGTCAGCGCCGAGATTTCGAACACTGGACCGTCCCATTCGTAACGCTTGATGAAGTCGGCCACGCGCGATTTACGTTCGTCGTCCGGCACCATGTCTAGCTTGTTCAGCACCAGCCAACGCGGCTTTTCGTACAGCGCTTCGTCGTACTTGCGCAATTCGTTGACGATCGCACGCGCTTCCACAACAGGATCAACCGCGTCGTCGAACGGGGCCAGATCGACGAGATGCAGCAGCACGCCGGTGCGCTGCAAGTGGCGCAGGAATCGGTGACCCAGACCCGCGCCTTCCGCCGCGCCTTCAATCAAACCCGGAATGTCCGCGATGACAAAGCTCTTTTCCGGTCCCACGCGCACCACGCCGAGATTCGGTGCGAGCGTGGTGAACGGATAATCGGCAATTTTCGGCCGCGCATTCGACACCGCCGTGATGAACGTGGACTTGCCCGCGTTCGGCATGCCGAGCAAACCGACGTCGGCGAGCACTTTCAACTCAAGGCGCAACATGCGCCGGTCGCCTGGCTTGCCCTCTGTCTTCTGACGTGGCGCGCGGTTCGTACTCGACTTGAAATGCAGGTTACCGAGACCGCCCGCGCCGCCGTGCGCGATCAACACGCTCTGGTTGTGCTCGGTCAGATCGGCGATCAACTCGCCCGTTTCCGTGTCCGCGATGATTGTGCCGACCGGCATGCGCAAGATGATGTCGTCGCCACCCTTGCCATAACAGTCTGCGCCGCGGCCGTTTTCGCCATTGCGCGCCTGGTGTTTCTTCGCATACCGGTAGTCGATCAGCGTGTTGATATTGCGGTCTGCAACCGCATACACGCTGCCACCCCGGCCGCCGTCGCCGCCGTCCGGCCCGCCGAACGGGACGAACTTCTCGCGCCGCATCGACGCGCTGCCATCCCCTCCGTCGCCGGCGATGACTTCAATTCTCGCTTCGTCAATGAACTTCATGAGTTGCTCCGTCCCGTGTTTCAGCGGTGTTCCGCTATTCTGCCGCGACCGGCCGATGCCAGCCACTAGACCATTCGATATATGTCACTGCCTGGCCGCGTCAATCAAGCCGGCCAATAAAAAAAGCCCCGCGAACTTCGCGGGGCCTTTTCCGGTCCTGAAGCCCGTGCCTGAATACTACTTAGGCAGCCGGGACAACGTTGACCAGATGCTTCTTTGCTGCGCCCTTCGTCGAAAACGTGACGTGGCCGTCGGTCAGCGCGAACAAGGTGTGATCCTTGCCCATGCCGACGTTATCGCCCGGGTGCATGCGCGTACCGCGCTGGCGAACAATGATTCCGCCTGCGTTGATAGCCTGGCCGCCGTAAACCTTCACGCCGAGGCGCTTTGATTCAGAGTCGCGACCATTGCGGGATGACCCGCCTGCTTTTTTGTGTGCCATTTAATAGCTCCTTGACCGTTTAGCTTAATCGACTCGACGACGCTTACGCGGCGTTGATAGCGTCGATACGCAGTTCGGTGTAGTTCTGGCGATGGCCAGCGTGCTTTTGGTAGTGCTTCCGGCGACGCATCTTGAAGATCGTAACCTTCTTATGACGACCCTGGGACACGACGGTAGCTATGACGGAAGCCCCACTGACCAGCGGTGCACCGAACTGAATCGATTCACCTTCGCCTACTGCGAGAACCTGGTCGAGCGTGATTTCAGCGTCAATGTCTGCCGGTATCTGTTCTACTTTCAATTTTTCGCCGACAGCAACCTTATACTGCTTGCCACCGGTTTTTATGACCGCGTACATTGAGAACCTCACTCTGAATTCATTTTTCCGCACACCGTGCGCGAAAACGCGTGATTATACAGAGAGTTAG
>NZ_JAQGMM010000414.1 GCF_028292365.1 Caballeronia sp. | reverse complement strand
AGCTTCACGGCCAACGCGTTGCGTGTGGAAGTCTTCCCGAATCCAAATGCCGAATTCCGTGCTTATGTTCCGAACATGATGGAGTCCGGCCAACCCAAGGAAGCTCCCGTCAACCCGCTGACGGATTGCGAATGCAAAGTCCGTCCCCTCGGCTATGGGCGCCACAATAGCTTCGTGCTCTTTGGAGTTACTCCGGCGAATTCGAAGCCAAGCTGATCGTACAGGCGAGATGCCGGATTCCCATGGAGGACACTCAGAGAAACCGGTACGCCTACGCGCTTTGCTTCCTGCAACACCGCTTTCAATACGGTTTTGCCGATACCTCTTCCCTGGTGGGAAGGTAACACCTGGATTTGGTGCACGTGCCACTCTTCCGACATGCGGCTCAACTTGATTAGCCCTATGTTCCGCTCTCCTTCGCAAATAATCTGCGCGTCCTCAAAGTTAGATCTAATGCTTCTTTCGAAGTTCGAGTGGGCGCGCTGCCGGGTCAAGTGCGGGCGCAAGCCCGGCGAAGCGAACACTTGACGCGCGTGGGGTAAATAGGCTGGTGCAGGGCTGGTTGCGGCAGAATGCGGCAATCAGCCCTGCAAGACGATGCGAACAATGACGAACCAAACCCAGCTGTTTGAAGCCGCCTTGGGAATCAAGGCACCGTGGTATGTGCAAGGCGTCGATTTCGGCGCGGAACTGACGATTGCCGTGGACTTTGTCGCGGGCAGCCGGTTTGCCTATCTCGGGGTGCCGGGCGAACACCCGGTGCACGACACGGTCATCAAACGGCTGCGCCACCTGAATTTCTTCCAGTTTGACTGTTATCTGGAGGTACGCGTGCCGCGTGCGCGCCTGCCGGACGGCTCGGTGCGGCTCGTGGAGCCTGACTGGATGGGCAAGCTGGATGGCTTTACGCTGCTGTTTGAAGCGCTCGTGCTGACGTTGTGCCGGGAGATGACATTTGCGGCGGTGGCTCGTCTGGTGAACCTGTCGTGGTATCGCGTGAAGGCCATCTGTGATCGGTACGTGGATATGGCCGTCGCCGCGACTGACTTGTCTGAGGTCACTGCGGTGGCCATTGACGAGACCTCGTGCCGACGTGGCCACGACTATGTTTCGCTCGTCGCTGACATGGACGGCAGGCGCGTGGTCTTCGTCACGCCAGGCAAGGATGCAGGCGTCGTCGAACGCTTTGCCAACCACCTGGAGCAACACAACGCAACGCCTGCGCAGATCAAATCGGTCAGCATCGACATGTCGCCCGCCTTCATCAAGGGCGTGGACGAGCATCTGCCCGATGCGCGCGTGACGTTCGACAAGTTTCACGTGGTTGCGCACGCGTCCAAAGCCCTCGATGGTGTGCGCCGCGAGCAGCAGAAGACCGATCCCGCACTGAAGGGCATGCGCTGGTCGTGGCTCACGGATGCTGACAAGCTGAACCTCGCACAACTGACCGATCTCGAGGCGCTGATCAGCCAGTACACCACCAACCGCACCGCCCGTGCCTGGATGTACCGCGAGCAGTTGCGCGAGATTCTCGATCGCAAGCAGATCCACGTTGTCTCCAAGATGTTGCGTCGGTGGTGCAGCAACGTCATGCGTTCCAAGGTCGAGCCCATGAAGGACGTCGCACGCATGATCCTTCGTCATTTCGACGGCATCGTCGCGTGGGCCCAGACGCGCCAGACCAATGGCTTCATTGAAGCCATCAACGGTTTGTTTCAGGCTGCCAAGCGCAAGGCGCGGGGATACGCCAGCTTCAAAACCATGCGAACCGTGCTGTTCCTCATCGCCGGAAAGCTCGACTTCTCGGCCTTCAACCCACATGCCTCGTAAGCCGCATTAGCCACTCCACTTTTGAAATAGCCAGAAATGTCTGCTCAATCTGGCGTGCCCGGGCGAAGTTCGCTTCCTGCGTGGCTTCACAAGACCCTTTCAATATTCCTGCGTTTTTTTGATCGGCTTTGCCGAATCAACGAATAAAGCATAGAGTCAGCGAAATAAATGCAGGTCCGGGATAAAAGCTACGCAGCTCAAGGGGGTTATTCGTCATGCTTTTTCGAATTATGGCGGCGCTACCGTTCATCGGCATTCTCATCGGCATTCCGTTCGTCAACCAGGTTGAACCGCTGGTCCTCGGCATGCCGTTCGTGCTCGCATGGATCGTGATCTGGATCGTGCTGAGCGCGATCATCATGGGCATCATCTATCGGCTGGATCCGGCCAACCGCCACGCCGTCAACGAAGCGGGCGAGGCCCGATCATGAGCAGCGCCCTACTCATCATCATTGCGGTGACCGTGCTGGCGCTGTATCTGGGCGTGCGTGCGCGGCGTGGTCACGACATGAATCTCGAGCAATGGACTGTCGGCGGCCGCAGCTTCGGCACGGCGTTCGTATTCCTCCTGATGGCCGGAGAAATCTACACAACCTTCACGTTCCTGGGCGGCAGTGGCTTCGCCTACGGCAAGGGCGCACCGGTCTACTACATTCTCGCCTACGGGACCCTCGCCTACATCCTCTCGTACTGGATGCTGCCGCCAATCTGGCGTTACGCGAAAAAACACCGGCTCGTTTCCCAACCCCATTACTTTGCGCGCAAATACGACAGCCCCGCGCTCGGCGTCCTGGTCGCGGTGGTCGGCGTAGTCGCGTTAATCCCCTATCTCGTGCTGCAGCTCAAGGGACTTGGCATCATCGTGGCAACCGCGTCGTATGGCGTGATATCGCCAACCATCGCTGTGTGGATTGGTGCGCTTGTCGTCACCGCTTACGTCATCCTGTCGGGCGTGCGGGGCTCGGCGTGGAATTCCGTGGTTAAAGACATTCTGATCCTGAGCGTCGTGCTGGTGCTGGGCATCTACCTGCCCTATCACCTTTACGGTGGCATTGGTCCGATGTTCCACGCTATCGATGCCGCCAAGCCCGGCTTCCTCACCTTCCCGGCAAAGGGGTCGAGCGTGTCGTGGTTCCAGTCCACGGTGCTGCTGACGGCGCTTGGCTTCTTCATGTGGCCCCATACCTTCGGTTCGGTGTATACGGCTCGCGATGAACGGATCTTCCGGCGCAACGCGATCATCCTGCCGGTCTATCAATTGATCCTGCTGTTCGTGTTCTTCGTGGGATTCGCTGCAACGCTGAAGGTGCCGGGCCTGAAAGGCGGCGACATCGACCTGTCCTTGTTCCGTCTATCCATACAGAGTTTCGATCCGTGGATCGTCGGTGTGATCGGCGCTGCCGGCGTGCTGACGGCGCTCGTCCCCGGTTCGATGATCCTTACCTCGGCGTCGACCCTCCTTGCAAACGACGTATACAGAGGAGCGATGAACCGTAAGGCCTCCGATGCGTTTGTCGGCCGCCTTGCACGCTGGCTCGTACCGGTCGTCGCGCTCGTCGCCATCTGGTTCACGCTGCAGGGCGGCAACACGATCGTCGCGCTGCTGCTGATGGGCTATAGCTTCGTGACACAACTCTTTCCCGCGTTGATAGCAAGCCTGATGCAACGAAGCCGCGCGACGAAACAGGGCGCCATGGGCGGGATCATCGCAGGCGTGGCCGTTGTGGTGGTGACCACGACGATGCACCTGAGCATCGGACAGGTGTTTCCGTTCCTGCCCGACGCGGCAAAGGACATCAATATCGGCTTCCTCGCATTGGCGTTGAATATCATCGTGTTCGTGGTCGTCAGTGCGATCACGCAGCCGCGTGTGGCAAGCGGTGCCGCACACGAAACCGACGGTGCACTGCGTTGAGTGGATCGAATGGCGTTCGATTTGAGGTGTCGGCGCTATCCTTGCGACGGTAGCCGGCACAGCCAATATGGACACTGACGAATCCGCCACCCAGCAGAAGCAGCCTTCTCGCCCGGTGCTCGTCTGGGACGTGCCAACAAGAATTTTTCACTGGCTGGTAGTCGTGCTGGTGGCAGCAGCCTATGCAACCTCGAAGCTGAACTGGATGGACTGGCACGTCCGGATTGGCGAGACGCTGCTGGCACTGGTGCTGTTCCGCTTGCTGTGGGGTTTCTTCGGCAGTGAGACCGCGCGGTTTCACACTTTCTTGAGCGCCCCCGCCGCTGCATGGCGGCATCTGCGTCACGTGTTCCACCGCGAAGCCGACCTGCAGGTGGGGCACAATTCGGCGGGCGGATGGATGGTAGTGCTTCTGCTGGCGTTGCTGCTGGGCGAGACGCTGAGCGGGCTATTTGTCAACAACGACGTTGCGGATGACGGGCCATTGACCCAATGGGTCCCCGCGGCAATCGCCAACGCGATCACCGCGTTGCACACGATCCTGTGGGACGCACTGCTGGCAGCCGTGGTGCTGCACGTGCTGGCTATCGCCGTATACGCGGTCGCTAAGGGCCACAATCTGCTGCGCCCCATGGTCACTGGACGTAAGCACCTGCCGGAGCGCATCCGCGCACCCCGGCAGGCGTCAGTCATGTTGGCGCTGCTCTTGCTGGTTGCGAGCGCCACCGCAGTGACGCTGCTAGCCACGTATCTCTGAGCGCAGTGTCAGTTACTTTGGCGGCACCACCTGACCGCGGATTTCTCCAGCCGGATGATCCTTGGTGTGCACGTTGACGTACATCTGGCCCGCGACAAACTCTTGCGCGTCCGCCGGCGAGAGCGTGGCGCTGCCCTTGAAGGGGCTCGTGACGGCTGCGCCTTTCTCTGACAGCCAGACTTTCACAGGCGCGTTTTTGCCGGACGCGGCGGGACCATGGAAGTGCGCCATGGTGGCATCGCTAGACAAGCCGCTGAACGTGACCGTCCAGGTGACGACCCGGGTGTCGGGATCGTAGGAGATGTCGGCCGAGCCGTTACCCGAAGTCTGGACAGGCGGCACCTGCTGCGCTCCGGTGAGCGGAACGGTGAACGAGACGGGCGCTGCTTGCGCCAGGGTCATCGCCCCCGCACATGCGAGGCCGATGAAAACCGTGAGAGCGCGACGCGAGATGGAAACATCCATTTGATTAATCTCCTGTCAATAGGGTTTGGCTGAGTCAAGGCCGCCCGGGTTCACCTTAGGTTCACCTTGAACTCATTTCACGAAGGCGAGAGAACTCAAACTTGCCCGTTCCTGCAAGCAGCCGGCATGGCCACTCGCCCTTGCCCGGAGAGCTTGAGAACTCACTAAATTCACGAACAGATTCACGCTAGATCATGCTAGCACGTGAATGCTCTGACAAGCGTGACAGCCCCGAAGGTCGCGTGTGTCATCGCGATGGTCGTAGAGTCTTGACGCACTATCGGACCGGATATTGCTCGCTACGCTGAAGGGCCACCACCCTCGCCCATTCGCCGCACACGGTCTCGCCAAGCGGCTATTGCGGTCGTTATCGCGCTAGCATCAATGACGCATGATCCGTCAGTGTTCGCCCGCATTGCTGAACCTCGCGATGATGTGCGAGATTGAAGAAGCAAAGCCACGGGGACGTGGGGAATCGGCCTTACAGTTCTTTCAAAAAAAAGAGGCGTACATGTCCAGCGAGAAAGCTGCTGAAATTGCGGCACGGCTTGATCGGTTGCCACCCTCGCGTACGGTCTGGACCATGGTGATCCTGATCTCGCATGGCGGTGTGTTCGAATTCTATGACCTGTTCTTCACGGGTTACGTTGCACCCGGCATGATCCAGTCCGGGTTATTCAAACCGGAGTCGCTAGGCTTCTTTGCCGCTCTCCAGCCCCTTGCCGTAGCGGGTTTCGGCACCTTTGTGTTTGCCACATTCGCGGGACTGTGGGTGGGTACCCTCGTGCTGGGTTATGTGGCGGACCGGTTTGGCCGGCGCCTGATCTTCACCTGGTCACTGGTCTGGTACATGGTCTGCACGGTGATCATGGCGTTCCAGACCTCCGGATTCGCGCTCGATATCTGGCGCTTTATCGCGGGCATTGGCATTGGTGTCGAGCTGGTAACGATCGACACGTATATCTCCGAGCTGATCCCAAGCCAGGAGCGCGGCCGCGCGTATGCCATGAACCAGTTCATCACGTTTGCCGTTGTGCCGGTCGTCGCATTTCTCGCGTATGCATTGAACGGGACCCGGCCGCTCGGCCTCGACTATTGGCGGGTAGTCATCCTGATCGGGTCTGTGGGCGCCGTGGTTGTCTGGATCTTGCGTCGCCATATTCCGGAAAGCCCGCGTTGGCTCGCGCGTCATGGCCGGATCGATGAAGCTGAGAAGATAGTCGCGGACATCGAACGCCGGGTCGTCGCGGAGAAAGGTGTAAGCCTGCCGCCGCCACAAGCAGTCTCACCCGAGAGAGAAGGACGTGGCTCGCTCAAGGAAATCTTCGCTCCGGGTTATCGGCGCCGGACGATCATTCTCTCGATTTTCAACATGGCGCAAGTGATCGGCTTTTATGGCTTCGCTGCCTGGGTGCCAACACTCCTGATCCATCGCGGCATCCATGTCACGGCAAGCCTCGGATATGCTTTTGTCATTGCGATTGCAAACCCCTTTGGTCCGCTCCTGGGCATGTTGTTCGCCGACAAGCTCGAACGAAAAACGCAGATTTGTGGTGGGCTTCTCACGATGGCCATAGTGATCGCGATATTCTCCCAGGTCTCCACGCCATGGATCCTGATCGGGCTCGGCGTGTTGTTCACCTTGGCCTCGAACATCATGTCCTATGCCTACCATGGCTATCAGGCAGAGTTATATCCGACCCGCGTGCGTGCACGCGCGATTGGCTTCGTATACTCCTGGAGCCGGATTTCCGCGGCCTTCGCCGGACTGGCGATCGGCATTCTGCTGCATGGGTATGGCGTACCGGGCGTTGCTGTCTTCGTCGGAATGTCGATGCTGGTGGCGATCTGCATGATCCTGCTCGGGCCTTCCACGAAAGGGCTGGCGCTCGAGACCATCAACCATTGAGTCGCGCGCGGTTGGAATTGGTCAGCGGGCGTTGGCCGTGATCGGCGACGGTGTAACGCTGTTGCCGCGTTTCGCGTAACGACGCTTCAAGAGGTCATAATATAAATCGGATTCCTTAGTATATATGTGTTTGACCTGACGCCAAACCTTTGCATGCCAACCGTAGTTTTCAAATGATGGCTCGAAAAAAATCTGGCGGACCGCGACCCGGGCATCCGAAAATGACAACAAGCGGATTCATTACCGATTGATTTCCAGTTGATTACCGAACGTGACAAAACGGGTCAGGAAAGAAATGCCGCCATTAGAATTCACTTCTTCAGTGACCTCCTGATGTGCCTCAGCGCCATCTTTGCGCATGAACTGCAAACTGACAGCAACACGGCTGACGACCACCTGGAACCGCTACATGTCAGTGGTATCGCTCACGTTCGGGCTACTGTACGCGATGCCGTCGCAAGCGCAGGAGCTGTCCCTGTATGGCGGTACGAGCCGTGCCAACGCGCCAAGCGAGTCTACCTATTCGTGGGGTTTTACCTATCTGCAGCCACTCGACGCTTACAACGCCCTTAGCTTCTCGTGGATAAACGAGGGGCATTACACGGATCATCATCCAGATGGTTTCGCTCTCCAGTATTGGCGGCGAATCTGGTTGTTTAATGATCGGCTGGCGTTGGCAGGCGGACTGGGTGCGTACAATTTTTTCGATACAACTGCGTCGGACGAAGGCAAGCGTTATGCCGACGTACATGGCTGGGCCTTGATCTATAGCCTTAGCGCAGCGTGGTACACCCGTACACCGTGGTTCTATCAAATCCGGGTGAACAGGATAAACACGTTCCACAGCCTTAACATCACAAACGTGATGTTCGGCATTGGATATCAACTCGGCGGCACCAATCATGCCGGTGCAATTCCAGACTACCTTGCGCAAGCCTCGGGGAGTCGGGACGAACTCACCGTGCTCGCTGGAAAAACAGAAGTGAACAGCCTGCATTCACCGGGTGCGTTCGCCAAGAGCGTTGAGTATCGCCACGGCTTTGGATCTTATGTCGACGCGACCCTGACCTGGCTCGATGAGGGATCCACCTCACTCTCCCGGCGCAATGGCGCGGCGACTGAAATATGGCTCAGCCGCGGATTTTTTAATGAGAGGCTTCGGCTCGCAGTGGGTGCCGGACCGTATGTCGCTATCGACACATACCAGGTCGCCGGCGGCATGAATACCGAAGACAAAGTCTCCGCGCTGGTCACCATGACAGCGAGCTACCAGTTCGCCAGACACTGGATCGTTCGCGGCTCCTGGAACCGCGTCCTGACCGGCTACAACAAGGATAGTGACGTTTTCCTCGCCGGCGTCGGCTACCGCTCTAAACCAGTGGCACCGGCAAGGACGATGCTAGGTACTACTCTATTTCATAAACCGCTGCCTCGCTCTCAGAACTTATGACGCATGCCAAGGATGAACATCTCCTGGCTGGCCGTGCCGTTGAAACCATATGAGCCGATCGAAGCCTGCGCTGCCGAAGTCGTGCCGTCCGGGTTGAGTTGGGTACCACTAGCATGCTGATAGGCGCCCACCGCATAAAGATCAGTGCGCTTCGACAGGGAATAATCCGCGCCGATGCTAGCCTGGTTATAGGTGGCCGACGTGTTGCCGCTCGCCTTCTCATACGAGTAACCCACGGCAAACAACCAGGCTGGAGTGGCCTGGTAGTTGACGAACGCATTGCCAACGTTGTACTTCTCGGTGCTCGTGAAAGTCGAATCGCCGTCGTTTTTATATTGCGCGTTGCTGTACGAACCGCCGACCGTTACAGGCCCCAGCGCGTACTGGATTGCCGCGCGCGCAATGCCCAGTGATTTGGCGGTTGTGTAGCCGTTGTTGATTGCGCCCTCGAAGATTGCGTCCGATGATGAGGTCGGGTCCCATCCGTCGCGGAACGCACCTGCGGTCGGACTGGGGTTGGTGGCGAGGAAATAACCGGCGGCAATACCGAGCGGACCATTGTTGTACGTGATCGCCCCGCTATAGGTGTAGCCCTGGCCCGTGCGGCCGGCCAAACCGCTGAAGGCGTACAGCCCCTCAAACTGCAAGCCGGAGTAATTAGGGGACACATACTTCGCGGCGTTCGATACGCGCAAGCTATTGTCGTAATTGTCCACGTCGCCGGGAGTTGCAAAAATACTCCCAAAATAATTGTCAGCCGTGAGCGGTTGGACCATGTCTACAAGCGGATCGTATTGCCGTCCTAGCGTCAGGGTGCCCCAACTGTCACCAGACAAGCCGACAAATGCCTGGCGTCCGAATTCCCGGCCACCCTGGCCTAACTGGCCCGTGCCAATATCAAAACCATTTTCCAAATCGAAGATTGCCTTGATGCCGCCGCCAAGATCTTCCGAACCCTTCAAGCCCCAGCGGTCCCCTGACAACGTGCTATCTATAAACCCCCATCGCGCGCCCTCGTTGGTTTTTACATAACCAACACCCGCATCGATCGTTCCGTACAGCGTAACGCTGGACTGCGCCCGCGCTACCCCCGCCATACCAAGAAGCGCCAGTGAGACTGCGCCAAGAGCACTCTTCTTCATCTCTTTCTCCACGCCAGGACACGGGAAAAATTTCGCCTGCAGTGTATTCAGGCAATATCCAGCAGTCTGTCTATTGCAATTCTTTTTGATTGGTATACCTAAATTGATTTATAAATAAACGAAATGAAAAAATACCGTCAAACCACTGTAATCGAGAGAGACCGCAAGCAAGCTTGCGGTCTCAAGCTCGCACTGAAAACCGCACAAAAATGTTTGGCAACAACTTTCGTGGAGAACGCGAGCCGAAGTTAATCTAGACCAAAAAAACGACTAGTTCAATACCACCTACATAAGCAATTGTTGTTTTCTGGTGCTGACGCGCTGTTGACTGTTCTGCAACGAACCCACCGAACATGAATTGCTTATGTTTGTGTTCCAAGCCACTGATCGCAACGGTTTATATCGACGAAAATTTGCACCATTCTGGTACTCGGACAGAGAACATCGAATCCGAAAATATTCCCGAATTCTCGCCGATCCGGTTATTAATACGGCAAACCCTCCGCCGGGCCATTTTTTATTGACCCGACCCTATCGCGCCTGGCTGTCCATGCGGATTACTCCCCTTTCAACAGATCCTCGATCGTCACGGGCAGCCGCCGGACCCGTACTCCCGTCGCGTGGTGAACCGCGCTGGTAATCGCCGGCGCAATCCCCGCCAGACCAATTTCCGCAATACCCCGCGCACCCAGTTCGTTGAAAATGGTATCGGGATGGTCCAGGAAAGTAACGTCGAGCGCCGGCGTGTCCGCATTCGACGCCATGATGTAGTCGGCAAGATTGCTGTTGATCGGTGCGCCGGTCCGTTCGTCATAGCTCGTATGTTCGAACAGCGCCATGCCCACCCCCATCACGATCGCTCCTTCAATCTGGTTGCGCCCGGCCTTCGGGTTGAGGATACGCCCCGCATCAATCACGGTGACCACGCGGCTCACGCGCAGTTGCGCGATCTCCGGTTGCCATGTGACCTCGGCAAAATGCACGCCGTACGAATGGATGGAGTACTTCTTCTTCAACGGGTCATCGAAACCGCCTACCGCACTGCCGTTTCCCGACGCCGCATGCATCTTCGCCGCCGCGAGTATTTCGCCGAACGGCATGCCGCTTGCCGGTGCTTCGCCCTTGCGATGCACCCGGCCCTCACTGAACGTCAGCGTGTCCGCATCGGCGCCTTCGAATGGCGATCCGGACACCGCCGCGGCGCGCGCGAGCACCGTGCGAATCGCCGCTCGGGCGGCATCGAAAACGGCTGGAATCACCGAAGCGGTCACCGCCGATCCGCCGGAGATGGGTCCCGGCGGCAAGGCGCTGTCTCCCAGACCCACCTCGATCTTGTCCAGCGCCAACCCCGTTTGCGCCGCCACGAGTTGCGCGAGGATGGTGTAGGTGCCGGTACCGATATCCTGCGTGCCGCATACCACCCTCGCCGTTCCGTCCGCGCGCAGGTCGACCGTGGCTTGAGCCGAGAACCTGAGCCCCAGCCAGCTACAGGCGCCCACGCCCCAACCCAGCGTCAGGCCATCGCGCTTCATGGAACCAATGCCGGGCGTACGCTGCGCCCAGCCGAACTTGTCAGCGCCCGTGCGCAAGCACTCCACCAAGTGACGTGACGAGAACGGCAGGCCGTTGCTTTCATCGATACGCGGTTCGTTCCTGATGCGCAGTTCCACCGGATCGATACCCAGTTTCAACGCTAACTCGTTCATGGCCGATTCAAGCGCATAGAGTCCCGGCACCGCGCCCGGCCCGCGCATGGCCGTAGGCGAGCCGACGTTACGCGGCACGGTGCCCGAGCTCACACGCAGGTTCGGCGTGCTGTACAGAAGCGGCGTGGCCTCACCGCAACTTTCGGAATACGCATCGAGGATAGAAGTGTGATTCAGGTAGTCGTGGCGAATGGACGTCAGCCTGCCGTCGGCGTTTGCTCCAAGGCGCACGCGTTGCTGCGTCAGCGGCCGATGCCCGACGTTCTGGAACATCATCTTGCGGCTCAACACGAGTTTTACCGGACGCCCCGTATGGCGCGAGGCAGCAGCAGCCAGCAGCGAATGCGGCCACATCCATAGCTTGCCGCCGAAGCCTGAGCCCAGATAGCGCGAGATGACCCGCACCTTTTCCTTCGGCAGACCGAGCATCTGCATCAGCGTTCCCTGGTGGTTCGAAATCGATTGAGATGTTTCGTAGAACGTATAACTATCGCCGTCCCAGTGCGCGACGGTCGCGTGAAGCTCGATCGGGTTATGCGTCTCGACCGGGGTCACATAGGTTTCGTCGAGCTTGACGGGCGCGCTATCGAATGCGCTCGCGGCGTCACCACGCTCGCTTTCGACCTTCGGTTCCGCATCGCTCGACAGGGTCGTGCTTACATCGTGCGGGGTGATTTCATAACCGACCTTGACGGCGGCCGCTGCCGCGCTCGCGGCTTCGAACGTATCCGCTATCACGAGCGCAACGTACTGGCCGTAGTAGCGAATGATGTCGTCTTCGAACGGTGGACGCGCCTCGTCGACATAGCCTGTATCGATCGAATTGCCGGAGATCCGGTAGAAGCGGCCAATGTTGCCGCGATGCAGTACCGCATGCACGCCGGGCATGGATTCAGCGGCAGCGAATTCGAGGGAGGCCAGCTTGCCGCTGGCAATGGTGCTGCTCACCGGGACCGCATGCAGTAGGTCCGGCAGGTCGACGTCCGACGTATAGGTTGCTTCGCCGCTGACCTTCAGCGGTCCGTCGATCCGCGAGTGCGGCCGGCCGATGACCGCATGCAGGGAATCAAGCACAGTAGACATGGGGTGAGTTCCTTTCGACGAGATCAGGCGGCGCTGGTTGCGAGCGTCAGTGCGTGAACCAGGCAGCGTTGCGCCAGTTCGACCTTGAAGCCGTTGTCGCTTTGCGGCCGGGCGCCGGCGAGTGCGGCTGCCGCGGCGCGCCTGAAGCTTGCCGCGTCCAGTGTCGCGGAGCCGAGCGCGGCCTCGGCCTCGCGTGAGCGCCACGGCTTCGTGCCCACGCCGCCTAACGCGATGCGTGCATGGCTGACGCGGCCATCGGTCACCGTGACAACCACCGCCGCCGAGGCCAGCGCGAACTCGTACGAGGCCCGGTCGCGCAGTTTCAGATAGAGGGAGCGGCTGCCTTCTGCCGGCGGCGGCAACGTGACATGCGTGATGAGATCGCCGGGTTCAAGCACCGTTTCCCGTTCAGGCGTTGTGCCGGGCAGCAGGAAAAAATCGTCGATGGCGACGCTTCGCTCGCCTCGTGTCCCCTGGATATGAACCACCGCTTCGAGCGCGGTGAGCGCCACGTTCATGTCTGACGGATTGCTCGCTATGCACGCATCGCTTACACCGAGGATCGCCAGGGTCCGGTTGAAACCGCTGATCGCCGCGCACCCCGAGCCGGGATCCCGCTTGTTGCAGGCCATGGCGGTATCGCGGAAATACACGCACCTTGTGCGTTGCAACAGGTTGCCGCCTGTCGTCGCCATGTTGCGCAGTTGCGCCGACGCCCCGGCAAGCAACGCCTGCGACAGCACCGGATAAGCGTCACGGATCAGCGCATGGTGCGCGAGATCGGCATTGCGTACCGTGGCGCCGATCTTCACGCCACCGCCTGGTAGCGCTTCGACGTCATTCAGCGGCAAGCGGCTGATATCGATCACGCGGCCCGGCCGCTCGACGTTCAGTTTCATCAGGTCGAGCAGCGTCGTGCCGCCGGCCAGGAAACGCACGTCGGCGCCCTGCTGTGCGGTATGTGACGCCGCACCGGCCTTGATCGCGTCCTGCACGTCATTCGCGCGGGAAAGCTGGAACAGTTCCATGTCGGCGCTCCTCAGGCCTTGCCGCGCACGACCTGGATCGCGGCAACAATGTTCTGATAGGCGCCGCAGCGGCACAGGTTGCCGCTCATGGCTTCGCGAACGTCGGCGTCCGACGGTCCGACCGGCTCTTCGAGCAACGCGAGCGCGGACATGATCTGCCCGGACGTACAGTAGCCGCATTGATAACCGTCGCATTCCACAAACGACGCCTGCATCGGATGCAACGCGCTGGAGTGGCCGATACCTTCGATGGTCGTGATCTCGTCGCCCGCATGGTTGGCGGCGAGACACAGGCAGGCATTCACGCGGCGTCCGTTCACATGGACGGTGCAGGCGCCACACTGGCCGTGGTCGCAGCCTTTCTTCGTGCCGGTTAAATGCAGGTGCTCACGCAGCGCGTCCAGCAACGTGGTGCGAGGATCCAGCATGAGCGCGTAATTTCTGCCGTTGATCGATAGTTCGACGGCAATAGTGACGGGCTCGACCGACTGCGTGCGCGCACGCAGGGCTGGCGTGTCGGCTTTCGGGCCGACGGTTTCGTCGATGAAACGGGTTGGGGATGATTGATCGTGCACGGCGGCAATCTCCTGACTGTAGGGACAGGGAGAAGTCGGTCACGTCGCAAATACGCTCTTCAAGATGCCGATACGTCTGGCGGGTGTCGCGTCGCTGACCAACAACGTGGCTAGTAACAACGCGACTAGTATAGGCAGTCGTTGCGGAGTTTGCTGAACGCCGGTTTCGACCACGCGTGCAGCTTATAACGATCAGTCCGTCATGCCTTCACACCTCGCCTACCGGCCGGCGACCGCTCGTGCGATTTTTCGGTCGGTCTTGTATTCGCTCAGCGCGTAGACCGACCAGATTGCCGCTGGGATCCAGCCAATAACCGTGATCTGCAGCAGCAGGCAAATGATCCCGGCCAACGGCCGGCCGATCGTGAAGAACTGGAGCCAGGGCAAGAAAATGGCGAGCAGGAGGCGCATGGAGTTTTCCGTCGTGTTAGAAGAAGGCCGCCGAGAATCGGCGACCCCGTGATCTCGTCGTGCAAGGACGTGATAACGGTCCGCTGACCCAAAACTTTAGCCCTTTCTTCGTGGCATCGACACGCGCTACGCTTAGAACCTATGCCGCATCCCGATTCGAACCAGGGATTGTCGATTGCTGTTCGATGCCGTCGTCACATGGTTGATCTGCGCGGCCGTGCCGGAAGGCATCGCTTCGCCCCACGGCATGCCCGATGCGTATTGAATGCATTCAATGCATATTCAATGCGTGCTCGACGCTGCAGATGGATCGAACCCAGCCGCTACCAGCGCCTGATGCAGCGTCTCGAAGATGTGCGATTCTCCCAGCACTGCGGTGATTCCGTGACGGTCCATATCGGCTCGCAGATACTGATTGGCGCGCGCAAACAGCACGTTGACGCCGCGTTGCTTCAGACCCTCGCAGAAGTCAGCGAGGGTCCGGGCCGCTGAATAATCCAGGTCCGTGATCGCGCCAGCGTCAACGATGAACCAGTGCACAGGCGTGGGTGCGCGGTCGAGCAGACGGCGTACGTCATCAACGAAAAAATGATCGTTCGCGAAAAACAGGTCGGCGCCAAAGCGATAGACAATCAGCCCGGAAGCGGTCTCGGTGCCGGGCGTGGCAGGCACTGGCGCCCAGCGCCCACCAAGCGCCGGAGTGGGCGCAAGCATCATGGTGTGAGGATGATAGCTATGGCGCACATGGCGCAACAACGACAACGTGACCGCCAGCAGTATCCCGTCCTCAACACCGATCACCACCACCGCCAGGGCCGTGGCAAGTGCCAGCGCGAGTTCACCTGGACTTTCACGGCGGATCGCATAAAGGCTCTTGAAGTCGATCAATCCGATCGCGATCGTGAACACAATGCCCGCAAGCACGCAGTGCGGCAGATACTGAAGCCACTTGCTGAAGAACATCAGCACCACGCCGACCACAACCGCAAACACCACTTGCGCGAACTGGCTGCGTGCGCCGGCGCGATCCGCCATGGCGGTCTGGGTCGGACTGCCGTTGACAACGAACGCCCCAGTCACGGCCGCGACGGCGTTGGCTGCAGCAATGCCCAGGATGTCCGCATCGGCGTCCACCGGTTCGCGATAACGCTCCGCAAACACGCGGCCCGCCGCGACGCTTTGCGCGATGATCATCACGAAACAGGATGCGGCCACAGGCACGAGGTCCAGCGTCTGCTGCCAGGTTGCGAGTGGAAAACCCAGCGCCGGCAAACCACCGGCAACCGGGCCCACGATCGAGATTCCGTGTCTGGCGAAGTCGTATGCATAACTCGCCGCGATGCCGCCGATCACGGCGAACATGGCGACTGGAAGACGCGGTAGCAAGCGCTTGAAAACGAGAATACAGGTCACTACTGCAGCCGATATACCCAGCGTTGGCAGCGAAACGTGAGCAAGATCAAGCGCTATCGATTCGATCTGCACAAGCGTGCGCGAGGACCCTGTGGATATGCCGAGCATGTCGCCCAGCATCGCGACGCCGACCTGAACGCCGACCCCGGCCAGGAACCCGAGCAAGACCGTGCGGGACAGGAAATCAGCCAGGAAGCCGAGCTTGAAGATCCGTGCGAGCAGCAGCATCGCGGCCGTCAGCAGCGCAACGACCCCGGCTAGCGCCATGTATTGCGCGCTTCCGACCGTGGCCATGGTTGAGAGATGGCTTGCGAAAATAGTAGCCGTCGCCGAGTCCGCGGCCACGACAAGATGACGAGATGCACCGAAAAGTGCGAATGCCAGCAGCGGTAAAAATGCCGTGTAAAGACCCGCCACGGCCGGCATTCCCGCGATGCGTGCATAGCCCAGCACTTGGGGGATATCCATTGTCGCGAGCGTCACGCCAGCCAGGAGATCGCGGAGCGCGGCACCGCGGCCAAGCGGCAATACGCCCTTTAATAACTTAAAGCGCATTGTGCGTCCCCGAACGATGTCCGATCCAATAGTGCGATAAAAATGAATGGTTCATTGGCGCATCGTGCCGCAAGTTGATTTGGAAGAGCAAGGTTTCTTGAAAGCTGTGTTGCAAGGCCGGACGCCAGCGCCGCACATTCTGGGCATTAAAAAAGCGCCGTGTTATAAAACGGGCTCGTATTGGAGGTTGGTCGCGACGAGGGCGACATGCAGATGAGCTTTCTGAAACGAGGCCGGTCTTACGTTCATTACATGACACTGCGTACCCCCCGGGTCACGCCGGTACCGCCGCAACCCAAGGCCAATCGATCAGCGGGCCTGCGGCCTTCGGTTGAACCATCGGCGACATCCCTGCTCTTTCCTCTTCGCTGGTTGCGTCGCTACTTGTTCCCCGCATGCTGCGCGCTTCCGCTTGCTGCCCTTCCCGCCCTGACCCAGGCGCATCCGCATGTGTGGATCAACTATTCGATGGTCGCCCAGACCCAGGGCACGACGCTGATCGCCATGCAGCAGACCTGGATCTTTTCGAAAGGCTTTCCGTTTTCGTTAGTCGGCGATTTTTCTGGCATGCCCAAGTCAGGTCCTCTTAATGCAAGCTACACCGCGACGTTCAAGGCCCAGGCGTTCTCGTTGCTCAAAAGCTCGGATTACTTCACTCACGTTTTTGTCGATGGCAAGACGGTCGCCGTGGGGGAGGCGCGCAACTTTAGCGTCAGCATCGAGCAAGGCTATGTTGTTTACCGGTTCCTTTTGCCGCTCATGAAACCAGTGGACGTCAGGCGCGAGCGAGTGACGCTCGGTGTCTGGGACGATACTTTTTTCGTCGACTTTGAAAGCGCGGCGCAGCCCGTGTTGACGCTTGGTGCGGGCTCGCCGGGTAACTGCAAGGCGGCGTCGTTCGAGGATCACGATCATCCTATTTTCGGTGGCACTGTGTTTCCTCAAGCGAGCAGACTATCGTGCTGACCTGCTTGGGTAACCGGTGCCGTGGTGGACATCGAATGATGAAGGGTTTGTGCCTGGCCGCAATCATCGCGCTTGCGACGCATGGCGTGATGGCTCAACCCGCTGAAACCACGGACGTCTTCGGCCGTACTTCCACCGGTGCGCCGAGCGCGGCGAACACCACCGATGTGCCTCGCCCGACGCCGTCTGCCATGCCCGCGATTGTTCGCGATGCCGTCACCGCCAGCATCCATTTGCAAAGCAGGTTGAACGAAAAGTTGCAGGAGACCCTCGCAGACCAGCGCGATGGCTCAAGCCTGTTCGCCACCTGGATCATCGTGCTGTGCTCGTTCGCGTACGGGGTGTTGCATGCGCTTGGACCCGGTCACGGCAAGCTTGTGGTTAGTACGTATCTTGCGTCGCGCCGGACCTGTTTCATCGATGCTGCATTGCTTAGCGGATGGAGTGCGCTGGTGCAGTCCTTGTCCGCGATCGTTCTTGTGGGCGGCGCGGCATGGCTCTCGCGCGAAGGATTACCGGATGTGTTGACGCGAGCGTCGAGTCTCGAATTGGGAAGCTACGTTGCTTTGCTCTGCGTGGGCGTCTGGTCGTTATGGGCCATTGCGACGCGGCGCGATTGTTGCGACACGGATCGCGTGGCGTTCGTCCCGAAGAAGCGCGTGAGTTTTTTTGAAAGCAAAACCGCTGAAAGCGGAGACGCTTCCGGAGATCAGGACGAAGCCGCCTATCCTGGCGTGTATCTCGGCTCGACTGTCGCTCAAGGGCGTTCGCGTTCACGCTGGGCTGGAACGGACGTCGAACGCGGGATGTCCCGGGCCCGCAGCCGGATATTCATGACGGGCATGGCAGTCGGTGTACGTCCGTGCGTGGGCGCGATCTTTGTGTTGATTGCAGCCCTCACCAACCACGTATTTATGGTCGGGGTACTCGCGTCCCTGGCGATGGGTGCGGGTGTCGCATGCACGGTGTTGGCGATCGGGATGACGAGCTTATCCGTGAACCGGATGGTGTCGAATGCGGCCGTCTTGCGGGGAAAGAAGGTCGATCGAATTCGTTTCGGCCTGGCGCTTGCCGGCGCCATTTTTATTACGGCGTTCGCGGCATGGCAAGTCTTTACGCTAGTGTCCGGGACGCAGGCTGCATCGCTCGCTTGAGCACTGATCGGGCGGCCGCTTCACGTGGGCCAAGAAAAATTTCATACGGGGACGCCATGCGAACATGCCGTCGGATACGGGCATCGGCTGCTGCGCTATTGCTTCTGATCATCGGGATGGGTGCGTTGTTCGCGCCAGTCAGCGCACGTGCGGACGATTGTCATGCCGGCACGCTGGTCACCGTTGTTGCGCACCTCGACGACGACCTGCTTTTCGTCAATCCGGGCATCAGCGACAAGCTTCAGGCGGGCTGGTGCGTCACGACCGTGCACCTGATCGGCGGTGCTAACGGCGCCAATTTCGACTACGTGAAACTGCGCGAGAAAGGCACGCGCCTCGCGTATGCACGCATGGCGGGCGTAGCGGATGACTGGATCGAATCGACGGTCATCTTCGCCGGCAAACCCGTGCACCAGATGGTGCTGAAACAGCAGCCGAAGGTGACCCTGCTGGAGCTGCGGATGCCGGGTGGTGCAGTACGCGGCGGCAAGGTGCCGCTAGGCCTGATGTGGGACCAGGGCGAGACCATCAACACGTATCCCATCAACAACGACGGCTCCAATGTGACGCACTATGACCGCGCGGGGACGGTCGCCACGCTCAAGCAGATCCTCGCCGCAGCGACCGAAATCTACACGCTCAACCCGGATACCGTGCCGTTTATCGAGCATCCGGATCACATCTATTCTGCTCGCATCACGCGGGTGGTTGCCCAGAGCCTCAACCGGAACATTCCTATTGGTTATCACGTCACGTATCCCACGGGCGGCATGCCGAAGAACCTGGGCGCCGGCGAGACCCAGATGAAGCGCGATGACGTGGCGTCCTACTTTGCTGTCGATGGTGACGACAACGGCGAGCACGTCTTCGGCGAGTATCAGTGGGACGGAAACTGGGTGGCGCGCCGCTACTGGACCGAGTCGAGTTCGAGCGCGGCCGGGCTGGAGTTCAGGCCGCGTTCGAGCAACCTTGTCAACGAGTACTCGAGCCAGTGCCTGACCTCGGCCGGCATGAACAGCAAGCCGACACTCGCCGGCTGCTCGGGTGCGAAGACACAGGACTGGCACTGGCAACCGGTGCCGGCCATACCGGGCACGAAGAACAATTCCCAACTCGTCGATGAATCCACACAGCAGTGCGTGGCCGAGCGTGGTGGCGAACTGGTTGAAGAGCCCTGCAACAAGGACGAGGCGGCTCAGAAATGGACGCCCTGGGACTTCGGTCTTGTCTACACCCCGCTCGGTCACTGCCTCGCCGCGCATAACGGAACATTATCGGCCGGGCATTGCTCGTTGCTGACCGCGGAATCTCGATGGGCGCCCACGCCCCATTCGCAATGGACTGATCTGCGCCAGGACGCTGCAATGTACGGCAACGTTCGAGGGATCGTCGACGGTGAGAGGCCGGTCAGCACGGTGTATGTCCAGCGTCGCCGGGACGGCCCAGGCTTTAACGTGTGGGTTGCAGGCATGTCGCGATTGCCGACTGCCGCGCCGTGGTATCTGAACGCGGTGCCGTTCAACGCGCATGCCGGCACCCCGACCTGCGCAGGTGACACGCTCTGCTTCGACAGCGTGCGTTTCCTGCTGGGCGACTTCGAGGGCACGGGTCGCGACGACCTGATGGTGATTGCGCCAAGGAACGGCGGCACGGCCTTCTGGCTGCTGCGCAGCACCGGCACGCGCTTCGAGGCGCCGCGCCTCTGGTACCAGACCTCCGCGGCACTGACGCCCGCCAGTGCACAGCAATATGTAGCCGGAGACTTCGACGGCAGCGGCCGCGCCAGCGTCATGGTCGCGCAAAAACGCAGCGACGCCACACTCGACCTTTCGGTCATCGCCAGCGAGGGTTTGACCGGGCATGCACCGGCACTGTGGATGAAAGCAAGCGGACTGAGCGCGAATGCACGCTTCCTGCCTGCTCGCGTGGCCGGATCGCCGCACACGGGTTTGATTGCGATAGAAACCGTGAATTCGGCGATGGCCGTCACGCAACTCGCCAGTTCGGGCAGTGCGTTTGCCGGCCGCTTGCGTGGCAACACCTATGCTGAGTTCGCGCCGGCGTTCGCGAAGGTGGTCGCGGGTGATGTGGACGGCGATGGCGTCGATGATCTGGTCGTGCTTCAGCCGCGCGGCGATGGTCCCGATATCAATGTATGGCGGATGAAGGGTGGCACGATATTCGGCGACGCGGTCAAGGTCGGCGCTATTCATGAATCGTCTTATGCCGATGCTGTTCCTGCACTTGTGGGACGTGGGCGTGGTGAAACGCTGATGCTGTTCAAGCGCGCAAATGCACAGCTCGGCGGGTTCTATTTCACAGGGGGGACGCCGAGTTTGATCGGATATGAGCTCGATACTTCTTTCCACATGGGGCCGGCGCATGTTTGGGGCGATCTGCCCGGGTTGTTTTCGGAAGCGCTATGGATTAATACGCTATCGCAGTAGGTGGGGGTTGCTCGCGCCGGTGGACGGGTTTGAGGTAGTGGTCGGGGTTGGGGGTCGGGTTGGCAGACTCCTGCGTTAGCGGTCAGGGTCTATGCCGGGTTGCTGCTTTCAGCCCTAGTGGTCTGCTCGTGTTAGCTAATCTCTTTATCACTATTAGCCACTGCGCGTGGCGGCGCGTCATTTCTTTTTCCAAAGCGAAAAAGAAACGAAGCAAAGAAAACGCTTTTAACCGCGCTACCCTAAGTGTCCACAGCGTGCAGTCTTGATTCATAGGTGCCCCAAAAGCACGGTGCTCGCCAGAGCCACGGATGTGTGAACCCCTCCTTCTCGCGAATCCTGACACGAACACGCTTCGCCGCGTACGCTCTCGGGCAAGCACCGTTCGCCCGGCA
>NZ_JAQGMM010000409.1 GCF_028292365.1 Caballeronia sp. | reverse complement strand
AGACGCGCACCGTTGAGCCAGTTGTCTTCAATGAAGCGAACCACCGAAGCCTGGGTAATCTGCGTGTGATCCACGTAGTTCACCTTCGCCCACGGCGAGATCACGACGAACGGAATACGCGTGCCCGGACCGCAGCGGCCATTCACCGGTGCGCCCTGCACACCCAGCGGAGCCGTAGCCGTACCGCACTTGCCCGCACCATTGACCTGGTCGGCAATCGCGTCGAACGACGCCGAAGTCGGGACTGCGTAAGCATGGTCGTACCAGCCGTCCGAGTCATCCCATGCCACGATCACAGCAGTCGTCGCCCAGTCCGGCTGTTGCTGGAGGAAGTTGACGATCTTCGCGGTGAAAGCCTGCTCATCGAGCGGATCCGAATAACCTGCATGGCCATCCTGGAACGCCGGCGCCTTGATGAAGCTGACCGACGGATAGTTACCCGCCTTGACCGCTGCAATGAAGTCGTCGGTGTCGTACTGGTGGTTCGCGGGTTCCGGCGTCTTGCCATCCGCTTCAAGCGACAAGCCGATCACTGCCATCGAGCTCGGACGTGCGTGCGTCGGGTTAGCCGTCGATGCGAAATACTGGAACCAGTTGTGGTGCGGGACATAGTCGGCAGTAGCCTGACCCACCACCGGCGACAACGTGCTGCGCTTGCAACCCGTCGTGCCGTTGCTGTTCACGGTCGCCAGGTTGAAGCCGCCCATGAAGCCGCCCCACGAGATGTTCTGCGCGTTCAGCAAGTCGCCGATGTTCTTGGCGGCCAGCAATGCGGTGTCGGTCGTGCTCGAGCAGATATCGTTGGCCGGATCAACGTCGTTGATCAGCGTGAAGCCGCCCTGGCCATCGTTCACGTAGTACGAACCCGTGTTCGTTGCACTGACCGCGGCCGTGCTGAACTTGACCCGCTGCAGGCCGTTGGTTTGGCCCGACACGACTTCGAGTGCGCCCGGCGTCGACGGACCGTAGGTGGACGTGTACGCGTTGTCGCTCATTGCGAAGTGCTGCGCATAGTTCCAGAGGGCGCCGACCGTGTTGCCGTCGTAGTAGCCCATGACCTGGCCAGCGGTACCGAATGCGCCTGCACCGCCTGCCGTGCCCTTACCCGTGAACTTCGGGAACAGGTCGGCTGCGCCATTGTTATAGGCCTGTTGTTCAGGCGTATACGAGTGGTTCTGGTCGGCGGTCGCGGCTTGCGTCCGGTCCAGGCGGAACGGATTGGCTGCGCCCGCGCCGTTGGCCTGGTTCGTGAAGTTCGGGTTAGCCGTCAGCAACGTGCCGCTAAGACCATTGATTGCCGGCGTACCCGCAGCCGGCGTGAATGCCGGTTCGCCCGCCGGGTTCGTTGCGTTCGGATAAGTCGCGAAGTAGTGATCGAACGAGACGTTCTCGTTATAGATCACGACGACGTGCTTGATGGGCGTAGCAGTCGAGATCCGGTTCTGGATGGACCCGTTGCTGTTGTTGTTGCTGCCGCCGCAGGCATATAGGCCGATAGCCATTGCTGCGGTGGGTACGCCAACCATTAAGGCTCGACGAAACATGTGTGAAGCTCCCGATGTCGTTGTTTCAGTGCTTGTTGTGGCCGCTTGGCCTTTGGGGACGGGTGCGGACTAGGATGCGGACTGTTCAAAGACCTTTCTTTCGATCCGAGCGCATTGGAACACTTACGTATGAACCCGAAAAGACGGTCTGCTTTCGCTGGGGTTACGTGCAAATAACAAGCAGAAAGAGTCGGTAAGGCCGGACGTCGAATTACGCTGGAATCAGCGCTCCAACGCTGATTCCACGGTTTGGCTGCGGCATTTTTATTGCATAAAAAAGCTCAAATGAACCCCATGGCAATGAGTCGCGTGCTTTCACGCGGACGTCACAGAGTGCTTCGATAATCGCTGCTGTAAACGTTTTCAGTTCATTCTTGCTACCGTTCATGCACTCCACCATCAAGGACGTTGCCGCGCATTCAGGCGTTTCTATCGCCACCGTCTCGCGTGCACTCAACGCACCGCAATTGCTGAATGCGGAGACGCTCGCCAAGGTGCGCGACTCGATCGAAGCGCTCGACTTCATGCCCAGCGCACGAGGCCGCCAGCTTCGTGGCGTACGCACGCGGCTGGTCGGCGTGGTCGTGCCGACACTGGTCAATCCTGTCTTCGCCGAGTCGTTGCAAGGCATTGATGAAGCGGCATCTGCCAGTGACTATCGCCTGATGCTGATGACCACCGCGTATGACAGCGCGCGTGAGCGTCGCGCGATCGAGACCTTGCGAGAGCAACGCGTGGATGGCCTGATCGCGACAGTGGCCGACGCCGAATCCAACCCCTTGCTGGACGAGCTCGATCGCATTGGCTTGCCTTATGTGCTGGCGCATAACGACACGGCGTATCGCGCGGCGGTGTCGGTGGATAACCGGCGGGCGGCGCGTGATGGCGTGTGTGCGTTGTTGCAGCGCGGGCATCGGCGAATCCTGATGCTCGCGGGTTCGTTCGCGGAATCAGACCGCGCGCGCTTGCGGTATCGCGGTTACGAAGACGCGATGCTCGACGCCGGCCTCACGCCTCATCCGCCGCTTGAACTTGATTTCAACGCGGACGATTTGCCGCCCTCGCTGCTCGCCCATCTCTCCGATCCCGCTCGCCGGCCCACTGCGCTTTTCTGCAGCAATGATCGCCTGGCGATCATCGTGATGCGTGGTTTGCGGCATGCGGGATTGTCTGTACCGCACGATATTTCAGTGCTCGGTTTCGATGGCATTCCGCTTGGCGAATGGTTGTCGACAGCGCTGTCCAGCGTCGCCACGCCGAACCGCGAGATTGGCAGGTTCGCATGGCTTCATCTCGCCACGCAGCTTGGTCTGCCCGGCGATACAACCAGCGGCCCCATTCCGTTCAAGTTGCCTCATAGCGTAAGAACCGGCGCGACCATCGCGCCATTGATCGATCCCGCGGCCACAACGGCCTCCCTCGTATCGGAGAAACCTGCATGAAAATCCGTCATGTCCTCGCTACGCTGCTCGCAGCAACGGCCACCTTTTGCGCGGCCGGCGCGGCTTATGCTGACAGCACCGCGATCTGCTACAACTGCCCGCCTGAATGGGCGGACTGGGCGAGCCAGATTGCTGCTATCCAGAAGCAGACCGGCATCCGCGTGCCGTTCGATAACAAGAACTCCGGCCAGGCTATCGCGCAGATGATGGCCGAGCAAAAGAGCCCGATTGCCGACGTGGTGTATCTCGGCGTTTCGTCGGCGTTCCAGGCGAAAGACAAGGGTCTCGTGCAGCCGTACAAACCGGCGCACTGGAGCGATATCCCTGCTGGCATGAAGGATCCTGACGGTTCCTGGTTCGCGATTCACTCCGGCACGCTGGGCTTTTTCGTGAACAAGGATGCGCTCGACGGCAAGCCGGTACCGCGCTCGTGGGCGGACTTGCTCAAGCCCGAATACAAGGGCATGGTCGGGTATCTTGATCCGTCGTCGGCGTTCGTGGGGTATGCGGGTGCAGTGGCCGTGAACCAGGCGCTGGGCGGCACGCTCGATAACTTCAAGCCCGGTCTCGACTGGTTCGAGAAGATGAAGGCCAACGCGCCGATCGTGCCGAAGCAGACCGCGTATGCACGCGTGATGTCGGGCGAGATTCCTATCCTGCTCGACTATGACTTCGACGCGTATCGTGCGAAATACAAGGATCACGCGAACGTCGAGTTCGTGATTCCGAAGGAAGGCACGATCGTCGTGCCGTATGTGATGAGTCTCGTGAAGGGCGCACCGCATCAGGCGAACGGCGAGAAGGTGCTGGACTTTGTGTTGTCGGATGAAGGCCAGCGCCTATGGGCAAATGCGTATTTGCGACCGGTGCGTGGCGGAGCGTTGCCGCCTGACATAGCCGCGAAGTTCCTGCCGGCGTCGGAGTCTGCGCGCGCCAAGGACGTCGACTTCGCGAAGATGGCTGCCAAGCAAAGCGCGTTCGGTGAAGAGTATTTACGCGTCATGCACTGATCTTTCAACGATGCAAGATTCCACCTTCTCCACCCGCGCGCGGGTCTTCCTGTTAGCACCCGCGCTGGCTGTCTTCTGCGCGTTCTGGCTGCTGCCGCTGGTCGCGTTGCTGCAGGCCAGCGCGGTGCCGGATGCGTTCACCGCGTATCGCGAAGTTCTGACCAACTCGCGTTATCTGCATAGCTTGCTCGCGACGATTGCGTTGTCGCTGGCGGTGACGGCGGCGACGCTGGTGTTATCGACAATCGCGGGGTTATTTCTGGCGCGTCGCGAGTTGCCGGCCAAGCGCGTGCTGGTCGCGCTGCTGACATTTCCACTCGCATTTCCCGGCGTGGTGGTGGGGTTCATGGTGATCATGCTGGCCGGGCGCCAAGGGTTGATCGGCGCCATCTCCTTACGGCTGACGGGCGACCGCTGGGTGTTCGCTTATTCACTCAGCGGTTTGTTTCTGGGCTATCTGTATTTTTCGATTCCGCGCGTGATCGTTACCGTGATGGCGGCTGCAACGAAGCTGGATGCCTCGCTGGAAGAGGCGGCGCGCTCGCTGGGGGCATCGCCGTGGCGAATCTTTGTGGATGTGATCATGCCTGCGCTGATGCCTGCTTTGATCGCGGCGGGGGCGGTGTGTTTTGCTACCGCGATGGGCGCGTTCGGCACCGCGTTCACACTCGCCACCGACCTCGACGTATTGCCGATGACCATCTATACCGAGTTCACGCTGAACGCGAATCTCGCGACAGCAGCGGCGTTGTCGATCGTGCTCGGTTTGGTTACGTGGGCCGTGCTGGCGGTTGCTCGCAGCCTCACCGGCGCGACTGTCGCCGCAACTGCATGAGGACGCCGATGCCTGAGTTCCTTAAGCCGCGTCGTCTGCTCGTTGCAGGGCAATTGCTGCTGACGCTTGCGCTGGTTGCGTTCATGGTCGTGCCCGTGGTGATGTCGGTAATGGCCGGACTGACCGTCAACTATTTTCGTGGCGTATCGAGTGGACTGACGCTCAAATGGCTCGATCAAGTGTGGGCGATGTATCAGGGCTCGGTCTGGTTATCGATAGAGATCGCGCTTGCAACACTTGCGATCACGCTCGCGATAGGCGTGCCGGCGGCGTACGCTCTGGCACGTAGCAATACGCGCTGGGCGCGCTTTGTCGAAGAACTCTTGGTACTGCCTATCGCGTTGCCGGGCCTTGCTACGGCGTTGGCTTTGCTGTCTGTGTATGGC
>NZ_JAQGMM010000403.1 GCF_028292365.1 Caballeronia sp. | reverse complement strand
CGGCACGGCGGGGGAAATGGTCTGCGACATAGGTGAGTCCGGCGTATAGCGGTGACGATGGCGACAAATGGGGACGGTGCGGCAAGGCTAAGGGGTCCGATGTCCGTAAGGACCACGCTCGGGCAACGTCCCGCGCACGCAACCGTTTATTGTACCGCGCTAGCGACGTCGAGGCCGGCCGCGCGGTAAGGCATTGGTGGATCGAGCGGATCGAACGGGCCGAGAGTTGCGCGTTGATGTGCCGGTATTAAATCGTGTATCAAGCCACGAACCGCCAGAGCGCGCTCGATCACTTCAAGAATTTCGCGCGGATCATGCAGGCGCCGGATGGCTGCGTGGAGCTCGGCAGCCTCCGCCCAGGTCCGCTTGAGATAGCTGAGCCACATTTTGACGCGTCCATGTTCATGACGGGACGCGACACGGACTTGCAGTTTTCTCAGGTAATCGGCGAGTTGACCCAGCACGGCCGGCCATTCCTCGCTGGAAGGCGTCCTGTCTATCAATCCGCGGATACGCAAGGCCAGGAAGGGATCCGAGACGGCGCCGCGCCCGATCATCACGTCCGCGCAGCCGCTGACTGCCCGGCATCGCTCCCAGTCGGCCACCGTCCAGACTTCTCCGTTGGCCACGACCGGCACGTCTACCGCGTCGTCGATACGCGCGATCCACTCCCAGTGGGCCGGCGGCCGGTAGGCATCGTCACGCGTTCTGGCATGCACGACAAGGGAGGCAGCGCCGCCTTCTGCCAGCGCTGTGGCACAGTCGATGGCGAGCGAAGTATCGGACACGCCAAGCCGCATTTTTGCTGTCACGGCGATGCCCGCGGGCACCGCTGCGCGAACCGACGATATGATCCGGTTCAGCTGTTCAGGGTGCGCCAGAAGCATCGCGCCGCCGCCGTGCCGGTTGACGATTTTGGCGGGGCAGCCGAAGTTCAGATCGATTCCGTGCGGCGACAGACTGGCCGCCTGAGCCGCATTCAGCGCCATCCAGTCAGGATCGCTGCCGAGCAATTGGATCACCATTGGAGCGCCGCTGGGTGTACGGCCTCCGTGGAGGACTTCGGGCGTATCTCTCTCGTAGACACCTCGGGGAAGGACTGAGCCCGTCACCCTGACGAATTCGGACACACACCCGTCGAATCCGCCTGTGCAGGTCAGCACGTCACGCAGTACGTAGTCCGCAAGCCCTTCCATGGGCGCAAGAAATAGCCGGCTCATGCGAGAACGACGCATGAGCCGCGTTTGCGAGACTTACGGTTATCCGAGCGAGACAAAGCCGACTTTCGGAGTGGTGAGCGTGGTGATGCGGGACATGTTGTGATCTGGGGATGTGAGTGCCGGGCGGTGTTTGAGCACCGAACGGGCACGACGCTAACAGGGACGAAAGGCGCTTGAAAAGGCGGTACCCGGCGATGTATTCGCTTTGAGCGCTGCACCGCAACCCAACATTCTACCGTTAGTCACGCTCGCTCACATGCCACACGGTGCCGCGCGCCCAGCCCTGACCCGCGCGGCTTTCCAGGCCGTCGCAAGTCTCCTTCAGACCACCCAACCACCCGCCGCACCAGCCCAGCCTACTTCTTCTCCGGCGTGCCATCCGGCGGAGTCGTAGCAGCAGTCGGCGTCCCGGTTGCAGCCCCAGCCGTACCCGGCGTCGGGAACGGGAACGTATTGAACATCGACTTCGCCTGCGTCTGCATCTGCTCCTGCATCTGCACGAACATGTTCTTCGACTGCTCGATATAGCTCGTCATCATCCCCTGCATCATGGGCGCCTGCATGTTCATGAACTGCGACCAGACCTCAGGATTGAGCGGCACAGCATTACCGTCGATCAACCCCTTCGACTGGTCGGTGAGCTTGTGCTGGATGTCGATGAACGCCTGGATATTCTTTTCCAGATACGTGCCCATCATGCCCTGCATCGCGTTGCCGTAGAAACGGATGATCTGCGAGAGCATGACGGATGAAAACATCGGCAAGCCACCGCTTTCTTCTTCCAGAATGATCTGCAACAGGATGCTGCGCGTCAGATCCTCGGCGGACTTGGCGTCCATGACCTTGAACTCTTCCTGGTCGAGCACGAGCTGTTTGACGTCGGAAAGCGTGATGTAGGTACTGGTTTCGGTATCGTAGAGCCGGCGATTCGGATATTTTTTTATGAGTCGTTCGGCGGATTTCTTTGTAGTGGTCATGTAACGCCTTTAAACGCAAAACTCAAACTGTGCCGACGGACTCCGCGTGATTGAAAGCGACGCAAGCCGCCGGTTCGTAGTCGGTGCCGGTGACCCGGCATCCAGTTGCAACGCCCCGCTCCGACGCGGGACGCGCGGCGCGCACAACCTGATGGCGCGCCGCGTGAAACACCCTCACCCCATGTGCAAGCCGCCATTCAGCGAGAAGTCGGCACCCGTCGAAAAGCCCGATTCCTCCGAAGCCAGCCACGCCACGATTGAACCAATTTCCTCCGGCCGCCCAAGCCGGCGAACCGGAATGGTCGCGACAATCTTCTCCAGCACGTCAGGGCGGATCGATTTCACCATGTCCGTCCCGATGTACCCCGGCGAAATGGTATTGACCGTCACGCCTTTGGTTGCCACTTCCTGCGCCAGCGCCATCGTAAAGCCGTGAATACCGGCCTTCGCGGTGGAATAGTTGGTCTGGCCGAACTGCCCTTTCTGACCATTCACCGACGAAATATTGATCACGCGTCCAAAACCACGCTCGACCATGCCGTCGATCACCTGCTTCGTCACGTTGAAGAGACTCGTCAGGTTGGTATCGATGACCGCGGTCCAGTCTTCGTGCGTCATCTTCCGGAACACGACATCGCGCGTGATGCCCGCGTTGTTCACCAGGATATCGACTTCGCCGACTTCCGCCTTGACCTTGTCGAAAGCGTTCTTGGTCGACTCCCAGTCACCCACATTGCCTTCGGAGGCGATGAATTCGTAACCCAGCGCCTTTTGCTCTTCGAGCCATTTGACCCGGCGCGGTGAATTCGGCCCGCAACCTGCGACGACCGTGTAGCCGTCCTTATGCAGCCGCTGGCAGATACTCGTACCAATGCCGCCCATGCCGCCCGTCACATACGCTACTCGTTTCGTCATTGCTCGCTCCGTTTATCGTTATGCGCGCCTGCAGCCGGGCTTGCCAGCCGACCCGAACCGCGGCGCGCGGTGCTCACCGCACACTGTCTCCCTACGGGCGCTCTACCGCGAGCGCCACGCCCATACCGCCGCCGATACACAGCGACGCCAGTCCTTTCTTCGCATCGCGCTTCTGCATTTCGTGCAGCAGCGTAACGAGAATCCGGCAACCGGACGCACCAATCGGATGACCGATCGCGATCGCCCCGCCGTTCACGTTGACCTTCGACGTGTCCCAGCCCATTTGCTGATGCACGGCCAGCGCCTGTGCTGCAAATGCTTCGTTGATTTCCATCAGGTCGAGATCCGACGCGGACCAGCCTGCGCGTTCCAGGCAACGCTTCGATGCCGGCACAGGACCCATGCCCATCACCTTCGGATCAACGCCCGCGTTCGCGTACGCCTTGATGCGTGCGATCGGCGTGAGGCCAAGCGCCTCGGCTTTTTTCGCCGACATCACGATCACGCCCGCCGCGCCATCGTTAAGACCGGAGGCATTTGCCGCTGTCACGGTGCCTTCCTTCGAGAACGCCGGCTTCAGGCTGGACAACGATTCAGCCGTCACGCCATGACGCACGAATTCGTCGGTGGCAAAACGCAGCGGCTCGCCTTTGCGCTGGGGAATTTCAACGGGCACGATTTCATCGTTGAAACGGCCCGACTTCTGCGCCGCTTCCGCCTTGTTCTGCGACAGCGCCGCGAATTCGTCCTGCGCCGCGCGCGTAATGCCGTATTCCTTCGCGACGTTTTCCGCCGTGATGCCCATGTGGATCGAGTTGAACGCGTCCCACAGGCCATCCACGATCATCGAATCGATCAGCTTCACGTCGCCCATGCGGAAACCGTCGCGTGAGCCCGGCAACACGTGCGGCGCCGCGCTCATGTTTTCCTGGCCGCCCGCAATCACAATGTCAGCGTCGCCCGCGATAATCGCATTCGCCGCCAGCATCACGGCCTTCAGGCCCGATCCGCACACCTTGTTGATGGTCATGCCCGGCACCGAGCTGGGCAAACCTGCCTTGATCAGCGATTGACGCGCCGGATTCTGACCGGATCCCGCCGTGAGCACCTGACCGAGGATCACTTCGCTGATTTGCTCGGGCTTGAGATTCGATCGCTCGAGTAACGCGCGAATCACGATTGCGCCCAGATCGGGTGCGGCGATTTTCGCCAGCGACCCGCCGAATTTGCCGACGGCCGTCCGTGCGGCCGATACGATCACTACGTCTGTCATTTCAGTTTCCTTTGAGAATCGAAAGTGGTAGCCCGGGTTTAGCCGGCTGACTGCGTGGCCGGCTGGATGCGTGTTCGCGCTTGCCCCTTGTTTGCCTGCGCCGTGTTCAACCCGTGCAGGCGACGCTCTCAACAGCGCTGGCGTTACTGTTTCTTCAGGTTACTTCGGGTTTCAGCAACTGCAATAAAACGACGCGTTGGATACTGTTGCGCCGTCGCGCCTGAAATGCAATCGGGTCCGATCCGCATGACCTGCGCCGCCCGTCACGAAACGTGTTTCAGCCGGTCAGATCACCCAAAAATCTCATTGGTCCCGCTGCAGGACATAACGTCCCGGCGCCGGCTCGATCGCCGGAAAATCCTCGGACCCCAAGCTTGCCTTCGGCTTTACTTTCTTGCCGCCGTAACCATCAAGCCAGTGCGTCCACGTCGGCCACCAGCTACCCGGATGTTCAGTCGCGCCTTCGAACCATGCATCGGGGTCGTCGGGCAGGGTTTTATCGGCGTTATCGAGAAGCCAGAAACTGCGCTTGTTCTTCGACGGCGGATTGATCACGCCCGCAATGTGTCCCGATGCCCCGAGCACGAACGTCTGCGGCCCGGTCAGCAAAGGTGCGGAGGCATATGCCGCCGTCCACGGCACGATGTGATCCTCGCGGGATCCGTACAAAAACGTCGGCACATCGATCTTCGACAAATCCACCTGCTCACCACATGCAGTCAGTTCGCCCGGATTACGCAGGCGATTCTCCAGATACGTGTTACGCAAATACCAGACGAACATCGGGCCCGGCAGATTGGTTGAATCGCTGTTCCAGTAAAGCAGGTCGAACGCCTGCGGCGTACGGCCCTTCAGGTAGTTGTCCACCACGTAGTTCCACACCAGGTCGTTTGGGCGCAGATACGAGAACGTGTTGGCAAATTCGACACCGCGCATCAGCGCAGGCGGTTTGCCATTCTTGCCGCCAATGGTCTGCTCGCGCATCTGCACATGCTGTTCATCGATAAATACATCGAGCACGCCCGTATCGGAAAAATCGAGCATGGCGGTCAGCAACGTCATGGAGGCAACGGGATGTTCGCCACGCGCGGCCAGCACGGCCAGAGCGGTTGCGAGCATCGTACCGCCGACGCAGAAGCCGAGCGTGTTGATCTGCTCGCGGCCGCTGATCTGCTTGACTACATTGATAGGCGTAAGCACGCCTTCATCGATGTAATTGTCCCAGGTCTTGTGCGCGATCGATGCATCGGCATTACGCCACGAGATCATGAAAACCTGATGGCCGGCGTCAAGCGCATGGCCGACGAGCGAGCCTTCCGGCTGCAGGTCGAGGATATAGAACTTGTTGATGCACGGTGGCACGATCAAAAGCGGCCGCTCTTTCACGGTCGCCGTGCGCGGCGTGTACTGGATCAGTTGCAGCAGGTCGTTTTCGAACACGACCGAGCCTTGCGTGGTCGCAATGTTCTTGCCGACCACGAATCCCGATTCATCGCTTTGCTGGATCTTGCCGAGCTGCATGTCGGCGAGCAGATTCAGCATGCCTTTTTGCAGACTCTCGCCGCGGCTCTCGATCAGCGCCTTCTGCGCATCGGGATTCAACGCAATGTAATTGCTTGGCGATGCGGCTGCCGCCCACTGCTGCACGGCGAACCTGATTCGTTCACGGGTCTTGTGATCGGCTTCGACAGATTCGGCAAGCTCCTGCAGATAACGCGCGTTCAGCACATACCATGCAGCGGCGAATGCGAAACCGGGCGCGGATTGCCACGCAGGTGTGCTGAAGCGGCGGTCTTTTAGCGTCGCCAGGTCGATGCTTTGCTCAGTGGCCTGCTTGATGAGTTCCGCGGCGTCGCGCGAGAAACTGGACTGGAGTTCCTGCAGGCGCTGTGGCGCGATAGCGGCGGTCGGAATATTCGGCATCGCAGGCATCGCGAACGGCAATTGAGCACTACCACTAGCGCTGTTGCCGCCACTCATGCCTGGAAAACCCGCAAACCCCGGAAAACTCGGGAAACCACCCAGCGCAGCAAACGGATTTGCCGATGCTGATCCAGGCGATTCCGCGTGTCCCGGATTCGCCTGGGCGGCAATCTTTTGCCACTGGGCCGGGTCGGCTACCGCGCGCCATGTGTTGAGCCATTGCTCGAACATCTTTTGCACTGCCGCTGGATCTGCGGCGGGCATTCCAAAAGGTGCAGCCGGTGCGCCGGGCGTTGCCTTGGCATCGGATGGACGTGAGGAACCCGGTGACGATGAAGATGATGATCTGGAGGCAGCCATATCCGCGTTTGACCTAAGCGTCCCGAGAGACTGAGTTGCTGATGCAGGCGTGACGTGGAGCCGCGTCGTCGTGATCGTTGTGCCGGGCCGCTAAACGCCCGACCGCGATGATGTGACCTTGCCACGCCGTGCGCTTTTGTGAAACATTCTTGCTCCACGGTGCAAGGCGTGTCAATGCGTCGCCTTGATTTTGACGCAGTGCGATATTTTTTTCATCATCGTTTTCCCGATGTGACGCGCTGATGAATGTCAAGAATTGTTGCGCAACATAAGGCGCGTCTGTCACGGTCAGCCACGTTTTAGTCGCGCAGCAAAAAGCGTGCACCAACAGCGTAGGCGCACATCAGGTCATACAGGTGTTTGAGCCGGAACGTGCCCGGGTCTGGTCCGGGGTTTACTCTGCCAGCCAGATCATCGCGGCCATGCGCCCCGTTATCCGGTCCCGTCGATACGAATAGAACCGGTCCACGTCAGTCGTCGTGCAAAACGTGCCGCCGTGGACATTCTCTGGCGGCACGCCTGCGCGTTGAAGGCGCAAACGGGCGAGTGCATAGAGATTAGCGAGATATTTGTGTTTCTCGTCGCGCCTGGCGAAAGCGGCAACGGTCGCATCGCGCCATGCAGGCTCGGCTGCGGCGACGAACGCGTCGAACACATCCTCACCGACTTCGAACGCTGCCGGGCCAATCGCCGGACCCAGCCATGCGTGCAACGTGCTGGCCTGGGCGCCGGCGAGATGCGCGACCCGCTCCGCCGTCTTTTCCACTATTCCAGCCGCAAGGCCACGCCAGCCTGCGTGCGCTGCGCCGACGGCACGGCCGGCTGCATCGCAGAAAAGTACCGGCAGGCAGTCCGCGATCATCACGACACACACGACTCCCGCGCGGTCCGTCACCGCGGCGTCTGCCTTGACCGCCGATGCAGGAGAACCGGCGCAGCGGTCGATCACCGAACCGGCATCCTCGATCTGTGCCCCATGCACTTGATCGAGCCACGCAACCGGAGCGCCAGTAAGTTCCACCACACGCCGGCGGTTTTCGATCACGGCGTCGGGCACATCACCCGTATGCAGGCCGAGATTGAGGCCGCCACTACCATTCACACCTTCATACGGCGCAGCGCTGACACCCCCGTTGCGCGTGGTCGCGAGTGCTCTCACTCGCGGCGAAACCACGTCATGAGCGCTGGACCAATCGGGCCAGAGGCAATCGTCGTTGCGAAGCGGCGGGTAAGCCGCAAACTTGGCGGTGAAGCTGGCCGCTAAATCAGCCTCGGATGACGTCGCCATTCGCGCTATTCCTCGTCATCGTCGTCATATTCGATGGGCTGCGACTCATCCCAGCCGCCGCGCGCCTGAACGCCGCCATCGTCCTCATCGATAAAATCTGCGTCCTCCGGATCGAGATCCGTCGCTTCGTCGCGACCCAGCCCCAACTCTGCCGCGAGTGCTTCAATATCGTCCGGCACGTCCGCGCGCCAGCTGATGTCGCGACCCGTGGTCGGATGAATCAGCCCAAGCCGCCACGCATGCAGCGCCTGGCGATTGAACCCATCCGGCAGAGGCTGCACCGATCGCTTGCCACGTGCGTGGCCATAGATTGGATCACCCAGCAACGGGTGACGGATATGCGCGCAATGCACGCGGATCTGGTGTGTACGGCCGGTATCGAGATCGCAGTGAACCGCGGACACGGGCTGGTTGTTCCACATCGCGCGGTCGATGGTGCGGTAGTGCGTACGGGCGTATTTCCCCGATGCGCTCTCCACCACCGCCATGCGCGTGCGGTCGCGCGGATCGCGGCCAATCGGGGCGTCGATGGTGCCTTCATCGGGCATCGTCCCCCACACCAGCGCAACGTAACGGCGCTTCACCGTGCGTGCTTGCAACTGCCGCGTCAGAATGGTTTGCGCTTCGAGCGTGCGTGCAACCACCATCAGCCCTGACGTCTCCTTGTCCAGCCGATGCACGATACCCGCACGCGGCAAGCCAGCGGCGGCATCGCCGTATCGGTACAGCAAGCCGTTGAGCAGCGTGCCGCTCCAGTTGCCTGCGGCCGGATGCACGACCATGCCCGCGGGCTTGTTGATGACCACGAGCGCGTCGTCTTCATAGACGATCTCGAGCGGCACCGGCTCCGGCGTGAACGCGAGCTGTTCGGGCAGCAAATCAGGAATCAGCGTAATGGTCGCGCCCAATGGCACCGGCTGCCGGATCTTCGCGGGCGCGCCGTCCACCACTACGCGTTGCGCATCAATCCAGGTCTGCAGGCGGCTGCGTGAAAACTCGGGGAATAGACGCGCCATGACCTTGTCGAGTCGCTCGCCGGCGTACTCGTCGGGGACGAGGATCGTGCGCGGCGTTTCAGCGTCGGCGCGGCGCTCGTGCAGGTTGGTGGGCACGGGTTTGCCGTGAATTTCGCTTGGCGCGTCCGGCGCAGCGGCCGGTTCGGTCAAATCGTCCGGACGTGCGTCGTCGGCCGATGCGCTTGGGCTATAATCTTTGCTGCGATCTTTGGTACGACTTGTACTTGAGCGGGTCATTAGACTGAAAAGCTGGGAATTAGCCAGAAAGGCATGAGCTAGAAAATGCAAGCACTGATGCGAGCCGTGAATCAAGCTTTGAGAACCGTTTTGAACCCTGTCCGTCAACTGGTCCGGCTTTCGTCGAACTCGTCTGTCAAGGTCTTGGCGCTGGCTGCGAGTGCCGCCATTGTCGCGGGCTGTCATGGTTTGCCCGAGAAAACCGACGAGACGGCAACGTGGAATAACGGCAAATTATACTCGGAGGCGCAAGATGCGCTGACGGGCGGCGACTTCGGCAAATGTGCGAAGTATTTCGAGAACCTTGAAGGTCGCGACCCGTTCGGTCATTTTGCGCAACAAGCGCAGATCAATGTGGCTTACTGCGACTGGAAAGACGGTGAAACCGCCTCCGCAGATTCAGCCATCGACCGCTTCATCAAGTTGCATCCGGATCACCCGGACATCGCCTACGCGTATTACCTGAAAGGCATGATCCACTTCAACGACGACCTCGGTCTGTTCGGCCGCTTCTCCGGCCAGGACATGAGCGAGCGGGACCCCGTGTCGCTGCGCGAATCGTACGATGCATTCAAGGTCGTGGTCGACAAATATCCGCAAAGCAAGTATGCGCCCGATGCAGCTCAACGCATGCGCTACATTGTGAACGCGCTGGCTTCGCACGAAGTTCACGCTGCGGATTATTACTATCGGCGTGGCGCTTATGTCGCGGCAATCAACCGTGCGCAGCTGGCGATCCGTGAATACCGGAATGCACCTGCAACGGAAGACGCACTGCATATCATGATGCTGTCGTACGGCAAGCTCGACCAGCCGCAACTGGAAGGCGACACAAAGCGCGTGCTGGCTGCTACGTTCCCCGACAGCCCGTATGTCACCGGCAAGTCGCGCCCGGGCAAGGAAAACAAATCGTGGTGGCAAATCTGGTAAGCGTTTTTTCACGCTGAATGTAACGCCGACCGCTTCAACGAAAACACGTTGCAAAAGCCGTCATGCGGTTCAGTCAAGCCTTGTAAGAAAGCCGCGCTCATTTCTGAGCGCGGCTTTTTTTTGGACATCGTTTTCACTTGCTGAACGGGATGCCCAGGCTTCATCATCCGATGCCAACAGAGCACGCGTCATCTCAAGTTAAACAAAAAAGGCAAAATCCCAGCGAAATTCATACACTTATGAATAGCCGGTCCTGATTCGGGACAGTCTGCCTTGTGCAAGATCCGGCTGAGCGATTCAAAATCTGAAAACGGTGCCAATAGTCGAGGTGATCATCATGAACGGGCGTAGAGCGTGCCAGCTTTTGCTGGTGTTGGCGGCAGCCCTGGGCGCAAGCGGCGCAGCCACGGCCGGGGGCTACTATCACGGCGGTGGCGGTGGCGGTGGCTATCATGGCGGGGGCTATTACCACGGCGGCGGCTACTACCACGGCGGCGGTTACTATCATGGCGGTTGCTGCAGCGGGTCAATTGGCGTCTATCTTGGCCCGGGTTTTGTCGGTGGATATCCATATCCATACCCGTACTACTCCGGGTACTACCCTGGCTACTACCCTGGCTACTACCCTTATGCGCCCGTGCCAGTCGGCGACGCCGCCTTGCCGACGCAATATGTGGAGCAGGGGCAACAAGCGAACATGACGGGTGGGGGCAACGGCGCGCCGCAAGCGGCATCCTGGTATTACTGCAGAAAGCCCGACGGATATTACCCTTACGTCAAAGCCTGTCCCGGAGGTTGGCAGACGGTGCCGGCCCAACCACCCGGCGGCTGATCGAGTAGTGGGTCGTGTTTCGGATAACGCGGCCTGATCCGGTGTCGCGTCCACGAGGCCGCACATAGGGGAAGAAACTGGCCACGGTTGCACGGCTACGCGTGCAACGGGCTAGCGGCGCTTAACACGCCGCGCTCATTCGTCTTCTTGACCCGCCACCGTATCCGGATCGGAGAAGAAAGCGCGAACCACTTCCAGTTCGCGCGTACGCTTGAACGGCGGCAGACTTTGCCAGATGCGCCGGCCGTAGGGTTTTTCGACGAGACGGGTGTCGCAGATCATCAGCACGCCACGATCAGTTTCCGCACGAATCAACCGGCCCGCACCCTGCTTCAGCGTAATCACCGCCTGCGGCAGTTGATGTACGGCGAACGGGCTCAAGCCCTTCTTGGTCAACGCATCCAGCCTCGCCGACAACACCGGGTCATCGGGCGGCGCAAACGGCAGCTTGTCGATAACCACCAGCGACAGCGCGTCGCCACGCACGTCCACCCCTTCCCAGAAGCTCTGACTGCCCACCAGGATCGCGTTGCCGTAAGAGCGGAAGCGGTCGAGCAACTCGGTACGGCTGGCATCGCCCTGCACCAGCAGCGGGTAGTCCCAGCCGCGTTGCTCGATCGTGTCACGCAGTCGCATCGCAATCCGGTCGACCGCACGCAGCGTCGTGCAAAGGAAAAACACGCCGCCCTTCGATGCCTCGATCACGGGCAGCGCGCCGTCGAACACGGCGTCGGTGAAATTCGGCGACGACGGTTGCGGCAGGTTCCGCGGCACGTACAACAAGCCTTGCGTCGGGTAATCGAAGGGACTGGGCAGCGTCATCGAACGACGCGCGTTCAGGCCCATTTGCGCGGCGTAATGCGTGAAATCCCCTCGCACCGACAACGTTGCCGACGTGAAGATCCACGCACGCGGAACACCGGCGCGCTGCTTCGAGAAAATCGGCGCAACGGAAAGCGGCGTCTCATGTAACTGCACCGTATGCGAGAACACTTCGATCCATCGCACCATCTCGTTTGGATCGGCTTTCGCCGCCGCTTCGGCTTCCTCGGCCACAGCCTTTTCGACAGAAGTTGGCGGCGCGGTCCAGCCACCCAGCAAGCCCTGCAATTCGCGCGCACGACGCAGCAACGCACCCAGCGACTCGGCCCGCTCAGCGTGCTCGCCAAGCGCCTTGGTGAGTGCGTCGAGATGCTCTTCGAGCGTATCGAGCGCGTCGAATAGCGGATGATCGTCGGAAAGCTGACCCAGCGACATACGCACCGAATCTTCTTTGAACGCCAGCCTTACGTCGCGCGCCGCACGTTCGAGCGCTGCGCCGAGTTTCGTCCAGTCGGAGAAGTCGCGCGCATGGCTTAAGCCTTCTGCAACAGCGTCGCGGGCCAATTCGAGAAACTGCGTGGTGGACACCGTCTCGCCGAAAAACAACGTCGCGGTTTCGGGCAACTGATGCGCTTCGTCGAAGATGATGGTATTCGCCGTTGGCAGCAACTCGGCCATGCCGGTGTCGCGCAACATGACATCGGCGAAAAACAGGTGATGATTCACTACCACGATATCCGCCTGCTGCGCCTCGCGCCGCGCTTGCATCACGAAACACTCTTTGTACTGCGGGCATTCCTGGCCGAGGCAATTGTCACGCGTGGACGTGACCATCGGCCAGACCGGCGAGTTCTCGGGCACGCTTGCGAGTTCGGCTTTGTCGCCGGTACGCGTGATCTTGGCGAAACGGATGATTTCCTGCAGATGCGACGTGTCCTGTCGCGTCGGCAAACGGCCATTGTCAGCCGTGCGCTGCAGGTAGTAGTGACACAGGTAATTCGCGCGCCCTTTGAGCATGGCGACCGAGACGGGCACGGCGAGCGCATCGCGCACGGTGGGAATGTCGCGCTGGAATAGCTGGTCCTGCAAGTGCTTCGTGCCGGTCGAGACAATGACCTTGCCGCCCCACAGCATGGCCGGCACGAGATACGCGAAGGTCTTGCCCGTGCCCGTCCCTGCTTCCACGATCAGCGTGTTCTCGCCACCATCGATTCCCGTCGATGCCATCGCCACACCCAGCTCGTCCCCTCCCTCTTCATGAACGACGGGCGCATCCGATGGTCCGAGCTTGCGCGCGGGACGGCGTTGCGCGTCGAACATCGCGGGTTCAGGCATGGCGCGCCCGGACGCCTCCATGGCGGCCGCGACTGCGCGGGCCATGTCGACTTGCGAAGCACGCGAGCGATAACCATCGATTTGCCGCGCCAACAGACCCTCGGCGGCGAAAATTGCGTCGAGCTCAGTGCGGCGTTTCGGTGCCAGCGTGAGAGAAAGCGTGGTGTCGACGACACCCGCCTTCGCGGCCGGCTTCAGCACGGATTCCGCGTTCTCTGTGAGGGCATTGTCGGGCGAATTCAAAGGGACATTCCTGCTTGTGTTCCGGCTTATGACTCGTGTCAGTAAGCCAGCTTGGCTACCCTTGCCGACGAAGCGCCTAGGGCGGCTGGCGTAAAAGTTTTTCCGGCCCGCGCACGCATCACGCGCACGCATCACGCACACGTCATTTGTACGTCACGTGTGCATCACTCGTACGTCAAGGATTCAAGCGCGCGTCCGGTTCCAACTGCAATTGCAGCAGGATGATGGTGTCCTTGACTTTGAGTTTGCGCTTCTTCAGGCGCCTGATCTCGAAGTCGTTGATGCCGGGAACCTCAGCCATCTTGCCGATAAGACTATCCAGGCCGTGATGCTCCGCTTCCAGCTGCACGATCCGTTCACGGATCGTGCCCGTGTCGACTGCTGCTGCAGGATATGCATGCATATTCGCCTCCACTGGTCGCGGCGCGCCGCTTAACGTCACTGACGGCGTCGCCCGAGGTTACTGTCCGGCCCCGACTTACTTCGGTTGCTGCTGTTGTTGCTGCTGTTGCTGCTTGAGTTGTGCCTGGTGCGCCTGGTCTGCCGCGTCCTGCTGTGCGCGCTGTTGCTGCTTGGCGGCTGCTTCCTTCTGCCGGGACTGGACTTCCGCCTGATGCTCGGCAGCGTCACGTTGCTTCGCCGAAAAGCGTTCCGCCTTGTCCTCGCGTTCTTTCGCGTCCTGCACACCACGCGCGGCGGCATCGGCCAGTTTCTTCTGGTAATCCGCCTGCTTGCGGTCGTAATCGGCCTGATTCTGCGCACGCTGAGGCGCTTCCGCATTTCGCTGCGCCGCCGACAACGCGTTCTGGCGCTGCTTCTCTTCGAATGATTCCTGGCTCGCCTTCTCACTCGCCGCGCGTTGCGGCGCCTCGGACGCGTACTGCGCGCGTTTGAGCGCCGTCTGCTGGTCACGCTGCTGCGCGTGCTGCAGACGTTGTTCGTCGTCGAGCGCCAACTGTTCCTTGCGAATTTGCTGGGCTACTTCACGCTTGGCGTCGCGCGCTTTGTCCAGGCAGTGATTGACGAAGAAATCGCTGTAGCAGTCATGCTGCTTGACCCCGTAGACATAGTTATTCTCCGCGCTGCGAACGTCCAATGCCTTCTGGCGCGCGCTGAAAGCATTGGTATCGGCAGTGGCTTGCGCTGCGCTGGCGTCGCTTGCTTCGATCTGACCCGCCGCCCGGCTTGCCGGCACGCCCGATGCCGCTTGCGCTGCAGCGTCTTGCGCCCCGCTGTCTTGCGCGCCGCTTTCACCGAGCGGCGTTTGCGTGACCGACGTACCCGGGTTGATGGGCTTCGGTGTCTGCGCCATGACGGCCGTACCGGCACCCGCACAGGCTAGCGCGATCAATATTGCCGCGACACACCGGGCGAACTGCAAGACCTGCCGCACAATGGCAACACCGCCCGATGCGGCCGGACCGGTCAAGGCGAACGAATCGACTGGAGCAGTCGGCAAAGCGGGCGAAAGGCGGGAAGTCGGCAACGTGATAGCCAGCGTGATAGACAAGGAGACGGACAAGGTAGCAAGAAAGCGAAATAGCAGCTTCTACGATGCCGAAATTCTATCACCGAGCGCCGGAGCCCTCCGGCATTTATGGCAAAATGCCCCGCTTCACCAACCCGGCAAACGTGTTCGCGCGGCTTACAGTGAAATGCGAGTGAAATGCGCGGTACGAAAAGCCCTTGATGAGCCAGCAGGCTGACGCAGACCCCCATGACGGAAACCGTAGCACTCAAGATTGTCCAGCGCATCGCCACCGAGTTGAATGTGCAACCGCGGCAAGTCGCCGCCACCGTACAGCTTCTCGATGAAGGCTCAACCGTTCCGTTCATCGCCCGATATAGAAAGGAAGTCACGGGCAATCTCGACGACACGCAATTGCGCAATCTCGAGGAACGGCTCATCTATCTTCGCGAGCTGGAAGACCGGCGCGCGACGATTGTCCAGAGCATCGACGAACAGGGCAAGCTCACACCCGAACTTCGCGCAGCCATTGAAGGCGCCGACAGCAAGCAGGTGCTCGAAGACCTGTACCTGCCCTACAAGCCGAAGCGCCGCACGCGTGCACAGATCGCCCGTGAGGCCGGCCTGCAGCCGCTCGCGGATGCCCTCCTCGCCGACCCGACGCTCGATCCGCAAACGGAAGCCGCGCGTTACGTGGACGCCGAAAAAGGCGTCGCCGATATCAAGGCCGCACTCGATGGCGCCCGCGACATTCTCTCTGAGCAGTTCGGCGAAACGGCGGAAATTCTCGGTAAGGTTCGCGATTACCTGTTCAAGCAAGGCAGCGTGATCTCGACCGTGGTGGAAGGAAAAGAAACCGAGGAAGGCGAGAAATTCCGCGACTACTACGACTACTCGGAAACCATCCGTACGGTCCCGTCGCACCGGGCGCTCGCGCTTTTTCGGGGGCGCAACGCCGGGGTATTGATGGTCAAGCTGGGCTTGGGTGAAGAACTCGATGCACAAGTGCCGCATCCAGGCGAAGCCATGATCGCGCGTCACGTGGGCATCGCGAATCAGGGCCGGCCAGCCGATAAATGGCTCTCGGACGTGTGCCGCTGGTGCTGGCGTGTGAAGGTTCAGCCGAATATCGAAAATGATTTGCTGACGAATTTGCGCGAAGAAGCTGAAGCCGAGGCTATTCGCGTATTTGCACGCAATCTGAAGGACCTTTTGCTTGCCGCTCCGGCAGGGCCGAAAGCCGTGATCGGCCTCGATCCGGGCATGCGTACCGGCGTTAAAGTGGCCGTGGTCGATCGCACCGGCAAGCTGCTCGCCACCGACGTGATCTATCCGCACGAACCGCGTCGCGACTGGGACGGCTCGCTCGCCAAGCTCGCGCGGATTGCCGCGCAGACGCAGGCTGAGCTGATCAGTATCGGCAATGGCACGGCGTCGCGCGAGACCGACAAGCTCGCGAGCGAATTGATCGCGAAACATCCGGAATTGAAGTTGCAGAAGATCGTGGTGTCGGAGGCGGGAGCATCGATTTATTCGGCATCCGAACTGGCATCGAAGGAATTTCCTGACCTCGATGTCACATTGCGCGGTGCTGTATCCATCGCTCGGCGGTTGCAGGATCCGCTCGCGGAACTCGTCAAGATCGATCCGAAAGCAATTGGCGTGGGCCAATATCAGCACGACGTCAATCAACGCGACCTCGCCCGCTCGCTCGATGCGGTGGTCGAGGATTGCGTGAACGCCGTCGGCGTGGATGCCAATACCGCGTCGGTCGCGCTGCTCGC
>NZ_JAQGMM010000388.1 GCF_028292365.1 Caballeronia sp. | reverse complement strand
GAGCGAGACCGGCGCAGTCGGGCGGCACCGCGGACTTACCGTCATAACTGATAGTCGACTCGTCTGGCATGCCACGCGGTGGCTTGAAACAGCCGCCCATGGAGGTTGCTGTCGCGCAAACGAGAATGAGCGTGAGGATTCTTGTATGGTTCATGGCATCCGGCTCAATAAACGTACCCGGCCGCGCCGACAAGACGCGGCTCTTCAGCTGTAGATTGCGCGCCGGACGCCCGGTGTTTGAAGCTGTACTCCACGTCATTGCTCGGCGAGACGAGCGATTCGAGCGGCGTACGCAGCTTGCCGGGGTCGGTCGGCTCCACCAGATAGGGCGTCACCATGATCACCAGTTCGGTCTTGTTGTTCTGGTAGTTGGTCGACGAGAAGAGCTTGCCCAGGATCGGAATGGAACCCATACCCGGAATCTGCGAAATGATGTCGGTCGTATTGCTTTGCAGCAGCCCGCCGATCGCGAAGCTTTGGCCGCTCGCCAATTCGACAGTGGTATCAGCGCGGCGCACACTCAGGCCCGGGATCGTGATGCCACCGGTCGTCACGCTCACCGTCGTGTCGATCTGGCTGACTTCAGGACGGACTTTGAGACTGATGCGGCCTTCGCTCAACACAGTCGGGGTGAAGTCGAGCTTGACGCCGAACTGCTTGAACTCGACGGAAATCGCGCCGTTGACTTGCGACACGGGGATCGGAAACTCGCCGCCCGCGAGGAAGCTGGCGGTCTGCCCTGACAGCGCAACAAGACTTGGCTCGGCGAGCACAGTGACCAGACCCTCCTGGTTCAATGCATCGACCAGGGCCTGAATGTCCGTGCTGCCGGTCTTGAATTGACCGAATAGCGAATAGGCATTGTTGCTCGGCAGATTGACCGGATAAGTGACCTGGCCGTTAGCACCGGTCAGCGGCTGCGCCAGGTTATAGATGGGGCGACCGCTATAGATGCCGCCGAAAAAATTCCCGGTTGCATTGCTGAGCGCCTGCCAGTTGATGCCGAGCTGCTGCGTGACATTCCGGTCGACCTCCGTGATACGCACGCGCAATTGCACTTGCTGCGGCCGATCGATCGTCATGCGGTTGACCAGCACTTCCTTGTCGGCCAGATACGGCGAGAGCGATTGCACCACGGCGTCGGCATCGGCAGCGTTAGCGGCTTGTCCTGACACTTGCAATGATCCATTGCCGGCGCTCAATTGCAGATTCATCGATGGAAACCGCGCAGTCACCATGCTGTGCAGCGCGTCCATGTCGCGCCCAACCACGATCGAGCGCTGCAGCAGCGTCTTGTTGTTCGCGCCCAGCACATAGAGCGTCGTGGTGCCGGCCTTCTTGCCCAGCACGAAAACGGCCCTCGGTGAAGGGACATGAACATCTGCGATCGCCGGGTCTGCCACGAACACCGAGGTTGCGTCTTCGTTGAGACGCACGAGTGTGCCCTTGCCAGCAGCGATATCGAGTGAACCCTGAGAAATGGCCTGCGCGTCGGCGGCCGGATTGGCTGCATTGGCCGCTAGTCGCGGCTGTGCAGCGTGTGCGGGCACGGCGAGGATCAAAGCCACCGCGCACAAGGCGCATGCCGAAAGCCTCGTTGTGTCGGCATGCAAATTGAACGGCAGAGTCATGGCTTCCTGTCTTGGCGAATGGGTGCGGCGTGGAACGGGTTGCATGGGATCACCGCGGCGTGGCGAGGGTTGGGAGCGGCGGCACCGCATCGCCTCCGGATTGGGCAACGCTCGATGTCGAGTCTGCCTTTTCGGAGCCTCTATAGACGGTCACCGATTTCGGCGCGGCCGGCATCGCCGTCCCGCCAGCCTTGACCGCAACTGGATGGGCCCTGGGCAGGTCACGCAGTGCACGGGAAATGTCGCCGGCCCAGACGGGCGCGCGCGGTGCATCACCGGCCGCTGAGGCGGCGGTGGGTCCCGATGCGAGCGCATACGGGTCTCGCGACACCGTCGCGAAGCTGCGCAATGCAAGTGACAAGCTGCCGAGCCGGGCGGCCACCGCTACGACCTCGCCCATGTGCGGCGTCACTTCGAGCGTCACGGTGCGAACGCGCTCGTTGCGGTCCGTCGTGTCCCCGCTTTTCGGCCGGTTGATATCGGAGCCGGACGCCAGCACGCGAACATGCTCGACGACCGTTTCACTCGATACCGCCAGATCGGGCGAATCCGTCTTTCGGTCCATTTGCTGCGTGAGCAGCAAGTCCACGTAGTCGCCCGGTTGAATCAGCCCGGCATTGCCGGAGACATCGTCGACGGCAACCGATACGGCACGCATCTCGGGATTGAGCGTAGCGGCACGGAAACCGGGGGCGTTCGGCAGAATGACGTCGTCGGCGACAATGACAGTGCCGCTCGTTACTGGATGACGCAGCAGCGCGCCTTTTAGTTCGACCGCACCGGGGGCGCCAGATACGATAGCGCCAGGCGGCAATGTTTTAACGGGCACATCAGCCCACTTGATGTCTTCGTCTCGCAACAGCAAGCCCTGCGGAAGATCCGCAGCACTCACGCGTACTTTTTCCTGGTTGATGACTGCCGTGCCGGGTCGTGTCGCACTCGCGACGACCACTCGTACGACCAGCGCAACAAGGATTGCGCCTACGATCAGGATTGCGAATTTAATGATATTAGACATAAGGACGCCGACCTATCGCGCCAAAATCAAAGGCAGTAAGGCGGGCAGCATGATCACTGAACCGCCCCCGAGTGCGAGCGCCACCCCGTAAGGCACACCGCGCGCTCCTGAAAACATCGCCAGCGCCCGCATGGGAGATGAATGCTGGTCCTGGTCCATATGTCGCGTCGCAAGGCTGATTAGCGAGACGAGTGTTCCGATCACAGAAATCAGCGTAAGAGCCGGCAACCACAGACTTGGGCCGGCCCATAGAAAAATGATTGATGCGAGCTTTGCATCACCGCCGCCGAGCATGTTCGCAGCGAACAATGCGGCGCAGATGACCAGCACGCCGAATGCCAAAAGCAGATGAGCAAGAACGTTGCCGAAAGACATGCGAACGGTCAATGCGTCAAGGAAAAACAAGCCGCCAATGGCGAGGACCGCCCGGGTTGGCAGACGCCGGGTCCGCACGTCGACGACAGCCAGCCATAGCAGTGCGCAAAGTACTACGAAGCGAATTGCAATGGATAGGAGTTGCACGATGGCGTGATCCGAGAACAGTGGGTGAAGCGGAGGTTCGAATAGACGTTCGAACCTCCTGGAGTGGCGATCAGCCTTTGGTGCCGCCCTGCGCCGTCGTGATGGAATTGAACATGGTGCTGAACATGGTCGACACGCTGCTGTTGAACGTCGTGGCCACCGCGCCAAGCGCCACGGCGACGATGCCTGCCAGAACCGCATATTCCATGGCGCTGACACCGCGCTCATCGCGAACGAACCAGCTGATAAATTTGCGCATTTTTATATTCCCCTAACGTGGTGGTTGGCGTCGGACCGTCAGGTAAGTGAAAGC
>NZ_JAQGMM010000346.1 GCF_028292365.1 Caballeronia sp. | reverse complement strand
GTGGATCATGCCGTGTCGCGCAGTGTCCGCGATAGCGCCGTGCTACTCGATCTCACGTCGTCCGGGCAACCGGGCGCTTTTTTCCAGGCCGTCGGCGAGCCGTGCTGGCCGTTGCGCATCGGCTATATGGAAGATCCGCAGCTTGCGGGCGCGTTATCGGCGGATGTAAAAGCCGCTCTCGACGATGCAGCCAGACTCGCCGAATCATTAGGCCATCGTGTAGAACCAGCGTCTTTCGGACTCGACTTCGACGCTATTGCTCACGCGTTCCTCGTGATGTGGTCAATACAGGCCGAAGAGATTGTGCTGCACGCTGATCGCATCAGTGGCCAGAAACCCAGGCGCGGCGATTTCGAGATTGCGTCATGGACGATGGCGCATATCGGCCGGAAGATCGGTGAGCGCGACCTCCCGGCTGCGCTCGACACGCAGCGTCAGGTCGCGGCGCAGATGGCTGCGCTGATGACGCGATATGACGTGTTGTTGACGCCTACGCTCGCTGGCGCGCCGTTCAGGATTGGCGCCAAACAGCCAACGCAATTCGAACGCTTCCAGATGCACGTTTTATCGACCGTTCCTATTGAACCGTTGTTGCGGCGGATGCTTGCGATTTCGTCGAAGAAGGCGTTTGACTGGGCTGGCTGCACGGAGCTTTTCAACTTTACCGGTCAGCCGGCGATGTCCGTGCCGCTCTACTGGAACGCCCGCGGCATGCCGATCGGCGTGCAGTTCGCGGGGCGGATCAACGACGATGCCACGTTGTTCCGGCTGGCGGCGCAACTAGAGGCCGCGAGGCCGTGGTTCGCCCGCCGCCCGGCGTTGATGGCAGCGAGGTGAAAAGTTATGAACCTAGCCTGATCGCTTGGAAAAGCGGTAATGCGCAACGCCCCATTCGTTTCCGCCGGCGTAGCCGAACAACTCGGCCACGGCCATATAGAACATGCGCCAGCGCTGAAACCAGATACCGGCATTAGCCGCGCCATACGTCTGGACCATCATCGGCATCAACTCGCTGCGTGCCGCGTCCAGATTCGCCAGCCACTGATTCGCTGTCTTTTCATAATGCGCGCCGCTCACCCACCATTGACGATCAATGGTGAGATCATCCTGAAAATGCAGTAACAGCGCCTCCGACGGCATGGTCCCGCCGGTGAAAAAGTACTTCGACATCCAGTCGCCGCCGTCCTTCACCTCGAAGTGATAGGCCAGCGTGCGATGCGCGAACACATGCACAAAAAGCTTGCCGTCCTCGCGCATCCAGCCTGAAATCTTGTTCAGCAATAACCGATAGTTCTTCATGTGCTCGAACATCTCGATCGATAAAACGCGATCGAATCCATTGCCGAGCAATGCCGGATCGAATTCGAAATCGACGATATTCCCCGTCACGACGCTCAGATTTGTAATGCCGCGCTCGGCCGCCTCGTTCTCGATAAACTCGCGCTGCCCCCGCGAATTCGATAAAGCCACGATCTGCGAGCGCGGATAATTTTCCGCCAGCCACAACGAGAGCGAACCCCAGCCACAACCGAGATCGAGAATGCGCTGGCCATCGGTGAGTTGCGCGCGGACGGCATATTCCTCAAGCATGGCGCGCTCAGCCTGATCCAGCGTTTCCGATCCCGTCCGATACAAGCAGCACGAGTACTTCAGATGCTCGCCCAAATGGCCACGGAAAAATGCCGCAGGCAACTCGTAGTGCTGCGTGTTGGCGGCTTGCGTTTCGATCGCGATCGGACTTGCCCGCAGTTCATCGACCAGACGATTAAAGCGCTTTGAACGCGCTTCGCCATCGTCGAACCCTTCATCGCGCAGACGCTGCTTCATCAGGCGGCGCATCCCGAGGCGCACGATCGAATCCGGAAACCGGCCGCGTTCGCACCAGTCGATCAGCCAGCTCTCGGTCGGCACTTCTTTTTCTTGTGGTTCTGACATAACCGCTCGCGAAGGCAGGTCGCTCATGTGAAATCTCCCGCTATTATTATTTAAGGATGACGCGGCGGCCATGGAATCAATGCGCTGGTCGTACGCATGTAATCGGCATATCCCGCGCGCTTTTTAGCCGATTCCGATTCAATCATAGGTACGCCCGAAACTTTCATCAAAAGCCACGCCATTAGCACGGGCGGCAACAGCATCGCGAAAATCCATGCTCCCACGCCTATTGCAAGCGGAATGTACGCGACCCAATGCACGCACTCGAAGAAGTAGTTCGGGTGCCGTGAATAACGCCACAGGCCCGCACGGCATACTGCGTCGTGATTCGACGGGTTCGATTTGAACACGCGCAACTGATGGTCCGCGAGTGCTTCACCCGCAATCGAGATGACCCAGATCACCGCCGCCAACGCGACCCACGCGGCGCCCGGTGGTGTTGCGCGATAAGCCGGCACGAAAAACGCGAACGATAGCAGCATCGAAATCACGACTTGCACTTGAAAGAACCAGAACATTTTCTTGTTGGCATCGGCGCCCCATTGCTCGCGGAACTTGTGATAACGCGGATCTTCGGCGTGACCTGCATTGCGCTTCCACAGATGTAGACCAAGCCGAATGCCCCAGACGAAGCCGCCAATTCCAACCACGACTCGCGTGTGCAAATCGCCATCTGCGAGCACTGCGACCAGCACCGCGATTACGCCAAGCGACATCGCCCAGACTGGATCGACCATCCCGGCATTCTTCGATTTAACTTGCCACGCCCACACCGCCGTGAAAACAACGATGAGCGCGATAAAAGCGATAACGGCAACGGTAAGCGCTGGCATGAGGTCCTCGATGTCGATTTTTGTTCGTTAGATATAAATGGCATCGACTGGAGAGCGATTGCAAACTACGACTTGGACTATTTACGCACGTTGTCCCCTGGCGGATGCGCCGGCGCAAGATAGAACGTAGTAGCTGAAGTAAAACAACGTCGACGTTCAGAACGAACGCGAGCACAGGATATTCCCGACGTTAAGCGGGACATAGGAACGGTGCGTCTCACGAAGCCCTGTTCCCGATTCACAGACGTGGGAGTAAAAGCCAAACCTCGCTTGAGACTCAGCTCAACTTGCCGCGCCAATCAGCCCATCGGACTGCTAAACCAGCGCCGGCAATCCTTCCACCAGCAAGAACGCAACTAGCACGCCTAGGAGCGCGCCAAATACGCGTAGTGTGTTTTTCCGGAATTGCGTGGCGCACGGCACGGCACCGAGAAAGAGAATGCCTGCAAGCGCCATCGGGATAATCAGGATGAAATCGCCGATCGTGAAGTATGTGGTCATACTCGTCTCCCATCATTCGTGCTCAGCGTCCACCTGGTTGCGTGAGACGTCGCACTGTCGATTTGAGTATAGGCCGTTGTTTGAGCTTTATTTGTGCCGCTTTCCGCAAACGTTAGCGAGCGACTAATGAAACGCCATATGGGGTGGGACTTTCAGGGCAGATGTTTTAAGCGGATACGGAAAAACCCTCGTTTATTGATATTTACAAACAACCTTCATTACATCCACTCGTGTATGTAAGCAATCAAGCGTTCATGTGCCGTTCTCTCCGGCGCAAGTATTCCGCACCGCCCAAACCGATTAACAGCAACACGAATACAAAGCCGCTTACGCCGGGCCAGCCGGCGATCGTCCAGAAATGGCCACCCCACGAACCAAGCACACTGGAGCCGATGTAATAGGCTAGCAAATACAGCGCGGCTGCCTGACCTTTCGGGCCTTTCGCCAACAAGCCGATCCAGCCGCTTGCGACCGCATGGCCCGCGAAAAATCCGAACGTCATGCACGCGATACCCGCGATCAACACGGGCAGCGAATTCGACAACGTTAACGCCACACCGAAAATCATCAGCAGAAGCGCGGCAATCAGGACGCGGCCACGGCCAAATATATCGGCCATTTTTCCGGACCAGGGCGACGCCACCACGCCCGTCAGATACACCACAAAGATCGCGCCAATCTCCGTCTGGCTCAGATTGAACGGCGCCGCGATCAATCGATACCCAACGTAGTTATAGAGCGTCACGAAGCTGCCCATAAGCACGAAGCCCATCAGGATCACGCAACGCAGGCCGCGGTTTTTCAGATGCCCGGTGAGTGCCGTCCGATGATGGCGAAATCCCATCCCGGCCCGTGGCACGAAACGTCGCGACGGTGGCAAGAGCGCACGAAACGCGAGCGTGGCGAGCAACCCAAGCACCCCGATTCCGCCAATAGCCACGCGCCACGAGAAAAAGTCCGCGAGAATCCCGCTAATCACGCGCCCGGCCATTCCGCCTATGGCCGTGCCTCCGACGTAAAGTCCCATTGCGAGGCCGAGGCCTTCGGGTTGCACTTCCTCGGCAAGATAGGCCATTGCAACGGCCGGCACGCCGCCAAGCGCCAGCCCTTCGAGCGCGCGTACGAACAACAGCGCGTGCCAGCTCGGCAGAAACGCCACGATGATCGTCAGCAGCGACGAAGCCGTCAGCGACAGCGTCATCAACCGGTGCCGGCTCCAGCCCTCCGAAACAAAGCCGGCGATAAAAATCGCCACGGCGAGCGAAGCGGTCGTCACCGATACCGACATCGCACTTTCCGCCGGACTTACGCCGAACGCCTTGGTGAACTCCGGAAGGAGCGGCTGCACACAGTAGAGCAGCGAGAAGGTGGCGTAGCCTGCAAACAGCAAGGCAATCGCCGCGTGCCAGTAGGCGCGCGATCCACGTTCGAGGTACGGCAAGGGATCGGGGGAAAGCGAGGAGGACGAAGCTGACCGGGACGGCGCCGGCGATGAAGTCACAAAGATATCTCCGGTGGCGAAGGCCATAACGATACCGTGATCGTCGGGGTTTTGCCGGACGTTGCACCGTGCGCTTTCAATCAACTTTCGAAAAGCGGCTGGAACTCAATTACGTTGTTTCAATACGATGCAAGTTTTCGACCCACGCGAATTGATGCGCTAAAGTAGAACATCGTTTCAGCCGAAATCATCGGAACAGGACTGCGGTTTGCAGGCGCGCGCAGCAGGCGCGCACAGCAGGCATGCGAGGAATGACGCGCGGCACTTGAGTTTCGTGCACAGAGCCTCACGCTCCTGTGTTTCATGCAGAACCGACCGGCACGCGCACTGTTTTGCCGGCACACCTCGGGGAGTCATCATGCAAATTGGTTCAATCGTTCGCTCCGTCCATATCGCTGTGCCACAAGGTGCACGCGGGATCGTCATGCGGATTCTCGGCGACATGGCGATGGTCGCCTGGTACGCCGATGAACCCGGCACGTCGGAGCTACTAAACACGGAACCGTTCTTCCTCGAAGATCTGATCGATACCGGCGAACTGGTTCGCCCCACGAACGCGATCATGCATTAAAGAATTAGCGCGTTTCAAAACTCTGTTTCGCAGTAACCGCGCATCGCTGATGCTTCCACCTGCGATGCGCGTCACAATGCAGGGATGAACTCGAACCATTCCGATGCATCGCGCGCGTCCGGAGACAATCTGTCTTTCTCCGGCGACGACGCTAATCTTCCACCGCCACCTTTCGCCGATCTCACGCCCGAGCGTGTGCTCGATGCGCTCGACAGCGTCCTGATGCCGCTTGGTGAGCGCACCGACGGCGGTATGCTCGCGCTCAACAGTTACGAAAATCGTGTGTACCAGGTTGGCATGGAAGACGGACCGCCGATGGTCGCGAAGTTCTATCGGCCGTTGCGCTGGTCCGACGACGCCATTCTCGAAGAGCATGCTTTCGTTTCGACACTTTATGAGCGCGAGATTCCGGCAGTGCCGGCTCGCGTGCTGAATGGTGCGTCGTTGCATACGTTCGAGGGTTTCCGGTTTTCCATCTTCGAACGACGCGGCGGGCGGGCGCCGGATATCGACCGGCCCGAAACGCTGGAGTGGCTTGGGCGCTTTATCGGGCGGATTCACGCCGTCGGACAGATCAAGCCGTATGTGGAACGGCCAGCGCTCGATATTCAGACCTTTGGGTACGAACCGCGTGAGTTTTTGCTCACGCACGGATTTGTGCCGAAGGATGTGCGGGAAGCGTATGAAACCGTGGTGAAGATGGCGCTGGAAGGTGTCGAGCGCTGCTACGAACGCGCCGGCGATGTCAAAAGCATCCGGCTGCACGGCGATTGCCATCCGAGCAACGTATTGTGGACGGATGCGGGTCCGCATTTCGTCGATTTCGACGATAGCCGCATGGCGCCCGCTATCCAGGATTTGTGGCTGTTGCTGCCAGGCGACCGTCCGGAAGCGTCGCGTGCGCTGGGTGATTTGCTGGCCGGATACGAAGATTTCTGCGATTTCGAGCCGCGCGAGTTACACCTGGTCGAAGCGCTGCGCACGCTGCGATTGATTCACTACGCGGCCTGGCTGGCGCGTCGCTGGAACGATCCTGCGTTTCCCGCCGCGTTTCCGTGGTTCAACACGCAGCGGTATTGGGAAGACCGGATTCTGGAGTTGCGCGAGCAGGTCGGCGCGATGGAAGAAGGTCCGCTCTGGCCCGTTTGACGGGCTTTTCGGCGATCATTCGCCGGTGTTTTTTTGCCGCGGCCGGTGCGCCCCTCCTGCGCCGGCGTCCTAACACGGACGGTTGAAGATTTTTAATGTTCGTGTAATGATAACAATTCTCATTTGAAAGCTTGACTTCGCTGACGTGCTTGTCTCTGGCTCGGCGGCTTGTTGGCTGTATCGATGAGAAATCCATCCGCAGCATCCCCTCATTCGCACTGCCCTTTGGAGAGACGCGTGAACGCGCCTGAAACTTTTGAACCCGCGTCTAACGTGACCACCATGCCCTACGCGCCGCGCGGCGGACGCCTGATGGACGACGCCGAACAATTTGCCCGGAAACAACGTTCGCGCCGCGCAACGTTCATCAAATGGCTGCGAAAGGTTCACGGCTGGGTCGGTTTGTGGGGCGCCGTGCTGGGGCTGCTGTTCGGGACGACGGGTTTTCTGCTGAATCATCGCGCCGGTCCGCTGAAGATTTCGAGCGGAGAACCGCAGGTTTCGCAGATGCAAATGGCCGTACCCGCGCAGGGCCTCAAATCACCGATGGAACTCGGGAAGTGGCTCAAGCAGGAACTCAAGCTCGACGGCAATATTGGTCGGCCGAAACGTGAGCCTGCGCACGCGGTGGGCTGGGGCGATCAGAAGACCATGCAGCCGGAGTTGTGGACGGTGGCAGTGGCGTCGCCAGGCGGGTCGGTATCGGCGGAATACTGGGTGGGGAACGGGTTTGTATCGGTGAAACGCACCGAGAACAGTTTTCTCGCGACCATGAGCAATCTGCACAAAGGCGTGGGATTGAGCGTGGGCTGGGTGCTGCTCATCGATACGCTGGCGGGCAGCATTATTTTGCTGTCGCTGACGGGCGTGTTGCTGTGGACCGAGTTGAATAAACGCAAGACGGTAGGCGCGGTGATTGTGACGGCGTCGATTGTCGCGATGGTTTGGATGGGGTTGACGTGAAGGTTGCGATCTTCAATTGCGCTGGTGCTTGAATGTGAAAACCCCGCGAAATGCGGGGTTTTTTATTGTTCAGCTTTGACGCCGCGGCCAAGTTAAGCCGGTTTGTTATTGGTTTTGTTTCCCCGCGATAACCAGAGGTAAAGCCCGCTCCCCAACACGACAATAGTCAGTACATCGAATGCTGCCCAAA
>NZ_JAQGMM010000330.1 GCF_028292365.1 Caballeronia sp. | reverse complement strand
ACAAGGAGGGCCTGGTAACCGTGCTCGCCGAACCAAGTCTCGTGGCGCTGTCGGGGCAAACGGCCAGCTTCCTTGCGGGCGGCGAATTTCCCATTCCCGTGTCGCAAGTCAACGGCGCGATTTCCGTCGAGTTCAAGCAGTTCGGCGTCAAGCTCGACTTCACCCCGACTGTGTTGAGCGAAGGCCGCATCAGTCTCAAGGTCCGTCCTGAAGTCAGCCAGATCGACACGACGGTGAGCGTGACGACCGGTGGCATCACGATCCCGGGCCTGAGTGTGCGTCGCGCTGATACCACGGTCGAACTCGCGAGCGGTCAAAGCTTCGCGATCGGCGGGCTGCTTCAAAGCAACACGACCGACATCATTTCGCAGATTCCGGGCATGGGTTCCATTCCGATCCTGGGCAAGCTCTTCTCCTCGACCAATTACCAGAACAACAAGACCGAACTGGTGATCATGGTGACGCCCTATCTGGTCGAGCCAACCGACCCCGGCAAGCTGCGTACGCCGCTCGAATCGCTCGTGTCGCCGAGTAATGACGTGGAATACAGCTTCCAGCAACACCGGACAGCCAGCCCGTCCTCGCAGACTGCAGAGCCACGTCTCGTCGGCGCGGCCGGATACGTTTATTGAGCCGGATGCCATGAACTCCACAAAAATTCTGACCCTCCTCCTTGTCTGTGCGACGACTACTTGCGTCAGCGGCTGCTTCAAGCCGCCACGCGATATGCCCGACCAGTCGGTTATCGGCTTCGACGGTAAAAATGCGGTGTCGCCAGACTGCACCGAGCTTGCTCGGGGCTCGGTGTTGACCGATGCAGGCTGGCACCGCCCCTCCATGCAGTGGGGTTGCGCGACGTACACCAACCTCGCTGCCCAGGTTGCCAATCCGAAAGACCTCGTGGCGCCGGGAAAGCTCGCGCCAGCCGATGCCGCCGTCGCAGCGAGCGCCGTGCGCCGTTACGAAACCGGCCGTGTAATCCCGCTCGACACAACCACGTCGCGCGATTCCAAGTGATGCGCTCAACCTTCATTGAAGACACGCTATGAGCACGACAGGGTTCAACTTGACGAAAACCGGCACCGGCGTGCGGGTCGCGGACTTCATCGCCTTCGTCTCCGACCGGGCGACCGAGCGGGTCCTGAAGACCTTCGTGCTCGAACAGGCGATGCCCCATGTGCATGTCGTGATCGGCGGAATTGACGACGCCATCGCGTACGTCGCGAAACTCGATCGATCACCGCTCTTCCTGTTGGTCGACCTGCATAAATCCGCGATGCCGCTGTCCGACCTCGCCCGCCTCTCGGAGGTATGCGAACCGTCGGTACAGGTCGTCGCGCTCGGCGAACGTAACGACGTCGGACTTTTCCGCAGCCTGTTGAAAATCGGCGTGCGCGACTATCTTGTGAAGCCGCTGACCGTCGAACTGCTCAAGAGAACCATTAATGTCGAGGATGGCAAAATCAGCCCGATTGCGACCGCGCGGATCGGCAAGACAATCGTGTTCACCGGGACGCGTGGAGGCGTGGGTGTCACGACACTCGCATTGAATCTCGCGCGCCATCTCGCCGATGAAACCCACAGGCGGGTGGCCTATATCGACTTGAACTTGAACGGGGGCGCCGCAAACAGCATGCTCGGCACGACGAGCAACAACGGCCTGAACGACGTCCTGCAGAATGTGCATCGGCTCGATCCGCAGTACGTCGAACGCACGCTCGTCGCGAAGGGCAGCCGTCTTTTCGTGTTGTCGGCCGAGTTGGACTTCGACGCCGCACGCTCCTATCAGGCAGGCGCACTGAAGCGCGTTCTGCAATTGCTGTGTGACAGCTTTCATTATGTACTGCTCGATATCAGCAACCCCGTTGATCCGCTCGCGGTAGAAGCCTTCGACAACGCGTCGCGCGTGTATCTCGTTACCGACCGCACCGTGTTCTCCACGCGGCAAACCATCCGTTTGTTGCGCTACATCGAGGACCGCGATAACAACCCGGCGACGTCGCTGCTGTTGAACAGCCCCAACGCGGCGAGCGCCGGCAAGGTCGAGACGGCCGATTTCATGTCGGCAGTCGGTCGCAATGTGCTGCACGAAGTGCAGTTCGAAGGGAAGTCCCTGTCAATCGCCGAAAACCTCGGTGAGGCGCCGAAGGAGAAAGCCGCGACCGGTTTCAACCAGTCGATCACGCGAATCGCCAATGATCTGACCGGCCAGCACGCGGCAGTTGAACGCACGCTGCTGCACAAGTTCAAATTGAGGAAAGCTTGATGTTCGGGCAAAAGCTGGTCACGCGAACGGAGACCGAATTCGTTCCCACCGCTGGAGAGGCCGCGCTGGCGGCGTTCGAGGAAGTCCGCGCGCCAGCCGGGGCTGCCCCCGCTGCCCCGGCTGCCACCTATGCCCCGCTGATCGAAGGTAACGAAGCGCTGGTCCGCTCGGATCTGTTCAAAGTCATCCGCAGCGGCGTGTTCGATTCCATGAACGCATCAGCGGTGATCGGCAAGACACGCGAGCAGATGAAGGCAGGTGTCGAACAGCTCGTGCTCAGCATTGCCGAACGGGAACGCCTGAACATCACCATGTCCGAGCAGGGGCAGATTGTCGGCGAGTTGCTCAACGACATGTTCGGACTCGGGCCCATTGAACCGCTGCTCGCTGATGAAACCGTCACTGACGTGCTCGTCAATGGACCGGACCAGGTTTATGTGGAGCGCAACGGCCGGCTCGAATTGACCGCGTACAAGTTCCGTGACAACGCCCACGTTGTCAACGTCGCACAGCGGATTGCCGCGGGCGTGGGCCGCCGTGTCGACGAAAGCAGCCCGATGGTCGATGCGCGCCTCGCCGACGGCAGCCGGGTCAACGTCGTGTTGCCCCCGCTCGCCATTCACGGCGCGACCATCTCCATCCGTAAATTCTCGAAGCGCAATATCACGCTCTACCGCATGGCGCAACAGGGCAACATGTCAATGGCCATGGCGAACGTGCTCAAACTCGCGAGCACGTGTCGCCTCAATATCATCGTGTCGGGCGGCACGGGCTCGGGCAAGACTACTTTGCTCAACGCGTTGTCGCATTTCATCGGACTGGGCGAACGCACCATCACGATTGAAGACGCGGCCGAACTGCAACTCGTGCAGCCGCACGTGGTCAGCCTCGAGACTCGACCCGAGAATGCCGAGGGACTAGGCGCCGTCGCCCAGCGCGACCTCGTGCGCAATGCGCTGCGGATGCGTCCGGACCGGATCATCCTCGGCGAAACACGCGGCGCCGAAGCATTCGACGTGCTGCAAGCCATGAACACGGGCCACGATGGCTCGATGACCACCATCCACGCAAATACGCCGCGGGATGGCATCACGCGGCTGGAAAGCATGGTCATGATGGCCAACGGCAACCTGCCGTTGTTGTCGATTCGCCGGCAGATCGCCAGTGCTGTGCACCTGATCGTGCAGATCGAGCGGATGCGCGACGGCATGCGGCGTATTACGCGCATCACCGAATTGGTGGGCATGGAGGGCGACGTCATCATCACGCAAGACCTGTTCACTTTCCACTACGACGCGACCGCCTACAGCGAAGAGGTCAAGGGCGTGTACGAATGTGCATCCGTCAGGCCCGCCTTTTCGGCCCGTGCCGCCTACTACGGGTTGGAGGAGGCTTTGCTGGAGGCCATGAGGACATGAGTCCGATCGACGTCTTCACGGTGTGCTCGTTCATTGGCGTCATTCTCTGCGGCGTGATGGCGCTCGTCGTCATGGACATGCGTCAGAAGCAGCCAGACGCGCGGATCAAGACGCGCATGCGTGAATCCTTTTTGGGTCATGTAACGCGTGAGATGCACACGGTCAACGTCAATTCGGACCTGTTTACTGTCGATAAAACCGACAACGTGTTGAGCCGCTGGCTTCGGCCCAAGCTTTCGCGACTGCGCACTGTCTCAGGAACCAGCGGCATTCGTGTCGTCGTTGCGGTGACGATTGCCGGCGAATTGATTGCGCTTCTCATGACGCACTTCATGCCGCTGCCCGGTTTCGCGAAACCGTTGCTGATCCTTGGGCTGCCTGTGTTCGGTGCCATGCGCGCTTACAGTTTTTTAGTCGAACGTTTTCGAACGCGCTTCCTCAATGGTTTCCCGGACCTGCTTGATTTGATCGTGCGCGCGGTTCGCGCGGGCGTGCCGGTCACGCATGTGATTGGATCCGCAGCCGATGAATGTCCCGAACCGCTGAAACACGAGTTCAAGCAGATGAGCGATTCGCTGCAGGTCGGACGTGATCTCGAAGAAGTCCTGGCCGTTGCAATGCGGCGCATAGAAATAGCCGATTTCTCCTTCTTTTGCGTCTGTTTGCTGCTGCAACGGGAAACCGGGGGCCAGCTCGGCGAGACACTGGAAAACTTGTCGAGTATCGTCCGGACGCGACGGGAGGTTCGTCAAAAGACCAAGGCGCTCACCGCCGAGGCCCGCATCACGACCAAGATCCTCGCGGCCATCCCGGTCTGCATCATGCTGTGCCTGTATTTCATGAACCGCCCTTACATGATGGTGTTATTCGAACGGGAGGCGGGTCACAAGCTGCTGAGCTACGCCGCGATCTCGGTCGTGTTCGGCGTGGCGCTGATCAACAAGCTGGCGAAACTGGATACTTCGCGATGAGTCCCTCCAACGTCGAGACGCTGATCAATCTGCTGATGCTGCTGGCGCTTTTCGCCGGGCTCGCGATCTGGTGGGCAACCAAGCATGGCGGAAAACGTGGGCGTATTGCCGAGCGTGTGCGCGAGGCCGCGC
>NZ_JAQGMM010000257.1 GCF_028292365.1 Caballeronia sp. | reverse complement strand
GTATTGGGAACGGAAGACATCTTCGCCGCCGGCGATGTCGCCTTCGCCGCGACCGACGACGCCGGAAATCACGCGCTCATGTCATGCCAGCACGCGATGAACATGGGCAGGTTCGCGGGCCACAACGTAGCGGCTGATCTGGTCGGCGCGGAGCTTTTGCCTTATCGGCAGCCTGTCTATGTGACGTGTCTCGATCTTGGATCGTGGGGCGCGGTATTTACCGAAGGCTGGGATCGTCAGATCAAGCTCGTCGGCGCGGAGGCGAAGGCGCTCAAGCGGCAGATTTGCACCGAGTGGATTTATCCGCCTGCCGCCGATCGCGAAGCTGCATTCGCCGCGGCCGATCCCGCGGTCTCGGTAGTCGCCTAAACGGGCAGCCGGCGTTGCTGCGCCTTGAGCACTTCGTCGGCACGCAACCCCGTCAACTGCTCATACAACGCCGGCGCGGTTGCACCCTCCGTGTTCAGCAGCAGCACGGTCGACTGTTCATCGAGCCCAAGCGCAGCACGATCTTCCGCGCTGCTGCTCACCTGGATGAGCCCCGCAAGACCCGCCGCGCCCGACTCTCCCGCCACCACAGGAACATCGCGCGCCGCGCCCTCGGCAAAGACCCGCATGGCATCGACGGCGGCGTCGTCTGGAATGGTCATGAAAGCATCGGCGAGAACGGCCAGAAAACGCCACGCCAGGGGGGACGCCTCTCCGCAAGCAAGGCCGGCCATGACCGAGTCGACCGAGCCTGTAGCGAACGTCGCCCGGCCTCGTAGCGAGCTTTGAAACAGGCAGTCTGCCTGGACCGGCTCGACAATCACGCAGAACGGCCGCCGCTCGCCGAAGCGCTCAGCGAAATAGCTGACAACACCGGCCGCTAGTCCTCCCACACCGCCCTGAATGAACACGTGCGTATAAGGTCCTTCGCCCCCTTGCTCGATTGCTTCGGCAGCGACCGTCCCGTATCCCTGCATCACGTCGCGCGGGATGGTTTCGTAACCGTCGTACGAGGTATCGGAGACAACGTGCCAGCCATGCTCTTTTGCCCGACGCGCGGCCTCTTTCACCGACTCGTCATAGTTGCCATCAATCTGCACGATCTGCGCGCCCAACTGTTGTATGGCGAGTCGCCGTTCATCGTTCACGTGACGATGCAGCACGATCACACAGCGGCAACCGATACTGCGCGCGGCTGCAGCCAACGCGCGGCCGTGATTGCCATCAGTCGCGCTGATGACCGTGAAATCCTGCAGCAGCGCCTTGTAATGCCCGGTGGTTATTTTTGCCGGAATGAAGTCCTGCTCAGGCCAAAGGCGTCGAATCAAACGGATCAGTGCAATGGGTGCACCCAGCGCCTTGAAGCTGCCAAGCGGGGAACGATGGCCTTCGTCCTTCACGCTGATCGATTTAACGCCCAGCCGTGCGGCAAGATCCGGTAGACCCCACAACGGTGTCGGACCGGCGTTCAATCCGTCCCACGTCGATAACCACGCGCGGCTTTCATCGGCGGCCTGAATGTTAAGGATGTCACGAAGCGATTCGTCGTAACGCCCCCGGCGTGCGCTGGTGTTAAGTTGCAGCATCAAACTTTCCTCTGGTTATGATTATCGTTATGACTATGACCGGCCGGCAATTTCGTACGCACGATCTCCGCGAGATAACGTGCACCAATGGATAAAACAGCATCGTTGAAATCGTATCGGGCGTTGTGCAGCGGCGTTGCACCCGGCTCGCCCTCAGCGCCGTTACCGATGAACGCAAAGTTTCCAGGCACCACCTGAAGGAACGCGCCAAAGTCTTCCGAGATCATCATTGGAGCCACATTGCCGTCCACGTTCGCGGCGCCCACAATTGCTGTCGCTGCCGTGATCGCGGTCGGTACGCACTCCGGTGTGTTCACCGTGGGAACAAACTCATGCGTGTATTCGAATGAACATTCGGCGCCGTGAGCCGCGCAAATACCCTCGCTGATGCTGCGCATCCGTCTCTCGAGCAAGCGCTGCACGTCAGGTGTATAGCTGCGTGTATCGCCCTTGATGATCACCTGTCCGGGAATTGCGTTACGAATGCCATCAGTGAACAACTCCGTACAGGAGATCACCGCAGGCACGCCGGGATCGATACTCCTCGATACGACCGTCTGTAAAGCCAGCACAATCTCTGCTGCAATCACAATCGGGTCGATGGTCATATGCGGTCGCGCAGCATGTCCGCCGCGACCGTTGATACGGATAACGAAATTATCCTCACTCGCCATGATGCCACCGGCTCGCGTTGCGATCACGCACGCGCGCACACCCGGGATGTTATGAACACCATAGATTTCATCGATGGGAAAACGTTCGAACAGTTTGTTGGCGATCATCGCCTTCGCGCCTTTCCCGTGCTCCTCGGCGGGCTGGAAGATGAAGCGCACGGTCCCGTTGAAATCGCGTCGCTCGCATAGAAGCTTCGCCGCGCCGAGCACCATGCTCATGTGGCCATCGTGTCCGCAAGCATGGGACTTGCCGGCGCGAACGGACGCGTGATTGCGCTCAGGTGCTTGCTCATGGATGTTGAGTGCATCCATCTCCGCACGCAGGCCGATCACACCGTGACCATCGCCGCAGGTCAGGCTCGCAACAAAACCCGTTCCGCCGATACCCCGCGTCACCTCGAGCCCGAAGCCCTCAAGCACCGCCGCCGCGAAGGCGCTTGTCTCGTGTTCCTCGAAACCGGTCTCGGGCTCGCGATGAAAGCGGTGTCGCCACTGCGTCAATTGCCGATCGAAGTCCAACGCCGCGTTGCTGGTGTCCATCGTGTTTCTCCCCGTGTCCGTTCGATTCCTGCCGTGCTCCAGTATAGGAACCGTCGCGTGAGAAAAAATCTCATTTAAATGCCAATGGCCGATAATTCGGTTCTATTTCCAGCCCTTATCTAGCCCCTAAGCTCAACGAACACCGCATTCTTCTTGGGACACATCCATGGCACTCGACCGGCTGGACGTTCGAATTCTCAACCTGTTGCAAGAAAACGCGGCTACGCCGCTACGCGTGCTCGCCACCGAAGCCAATGCGTCGGTCGCGACCTGTCAGCGCAGGATCGCGCAGTTGCGCTCGGATGGCGTGTTGCTGAAGGACGTTGCTATTGTTGACCGCATGCGGGTCGGCAGGCCACTGACCGTGTTTGTATCGGTGGAACTGGACAAGCAGAACGACGCGCTATTGCGCGCGTTCGAACGCCGCATGATGGCAGAAGGTGATGTGATGGCCTGCTACGAAGTGTCAGGAGAGTTCGACTTTCTGCTGATCGTGAACTCGGCTTCCATGGAGCGGTATCACGCGTTCACGCGCCGGTTGTTTTCGTCGAACAACAACGTGCGCAACTTCAAGAGCAACTTCGCGATGAACTGCTCGAAGTTCGAGACGAAGATTCAGATCGACGACCCCGAAGAGCCGGAGAGCGGATCGGCTTGAGTACGGCTTCGCCGACTCCGCCGGTCGTCAAGGCTTAAGCGTAGTTCAACCCTTCGCCGTTCGCGTCAATCCTGCAACAAACGCCGCGATTCGATCGCATGCCTGCGCGAGCCGCATTTCGTCGACGACGAAACCCAGCCTCACGTAACCATTCGCCGTCTCGCCGAATGCGCTTGCATCGAGTACCGAAACGCCTTGCGCGCGGAATAGCTGCCAACTGAACTCATAGGCATCCAGGCCCGTGCCTGTTACGTCCACCATCATGAACATGCCTGCTTCGGGTAACAGACAATGCAAGCCGGGCACGTCGCGAAGACGATTGAACACGACGTCGCGCCGCCGCCGGTAAATCTCACGCATGTCCGCCACAATCTGCACCCGGTTCTCAAGGGCGGTCAACGCCGCTTCCTGGATGAAACCTGGCAAGCCGTAGAGCATGCAAAGCGCCAGCCGTCCGAGATGTTCGATCAGCGTCTTCGGCCCGACCACCCAGCCCACGCGCCAACCGGGCATGGCATGCGACTTGGACAAGCTGCCAATCGTCACGGTACGCTCCGCCATGCCGTCAAGCGAAGCAATGCTCACATGTTCGCGCTCAAACGTCAGGTCCGCATAGACCTCGTCGGCAACGATCCATAGATCGAACTTGCGAGCCAGTCCGGCAATACGTTCAAGGTCTTCACGCGGCATTACCACGCCGGTCGGATTGCACGGCGTGGCGAAGAAAATTGCCTTGGTACGCGGGGTAATGGCAGCCTCGAGCGCTGCGCAGTCCAGATGAAATGCCTTCGCGGGATCGACGGCCACGGGCACCAGCGTGGCTCCCGATGCCCGGACGCTCGCCTCGTAGGTCAGGTACATCGGCTCAGGGACAATGATCTCGTCGCCTGCTTCGCACAGGCACAGGGACGTAGCAAAGAGCCCGTTCTGCGCGCCTGCGACCACGATCACATTGGCCGCATCAACGCTCGTGCCGGTTTCACGCGAGTGATCCCGCGCGATGGCTGCACGCAACGGCTCGCGGCCTATCACTTCCGCGTAATGCGTGTCGCCGGCTCGCAGCGCTGCCACGGCACGATCGACAATGACTTCGGGTGTAGCGAAGTCGGGATCGCCAACGCTCAGGACGATGACATCCTCGCCGTTTTGCAAAGCCTGCTGCGCAGCGTGGTGAATTTCCCATGCAGACGTGCGCTTGCCTTGCAGGCGCTCGACGAGGTTCGAATACTTCATGCGCTCACTCCCTGAAGCGTGACGATCGACCCGCCACGCGATGATTTTTACGTCGATCGTTTCGATTATAAAGTCCCCCAGAATGCAAACGTCAAGCGCCTGTGTCGGCGACCCTTCGGCCTTTCGTTCTCTCGCCCGCAGTCTCCGCGCCCAGATTTGCCGCGAGATAACTCAGCAACGCCTGGATGCGCAGCGAACGCCCCTTGCGCGTGGGCACCAGAGCGATGACCGGCGCGCTGCCGAAATCCCATTCGCTCAGGAGCCTCACCAGCTTGCCTGCCGCAACCGCATCCGCTACATCCCATTGCGAGCGCAGCACGAGCCCTAAACCTTCTTCGGCCCAACGGCGCGCGACGCTCCCGTCGTTCGTTGTGAACGCCGGCGTGACGCGCAGCGTGGTTGGCGACGATGGTTTTCTGCCCGCGTCCGACCTTCGCCGGCGTACCCGCCAGAGCGTCACGTCCTCATCGTTTTCGCGGATGCAGATGCAGTCGTGCTCGAGAATCTCGCGTGGTTCGCGCGGATAACCACGTGCCGCGATATAGCCCGGGCTCGCGCACAACCAGCGCTCGTTCGCGAGCAACGGCCGCGCGCTCCAGGAGGAGTCGCGGACGGTGCCGATCTGGATTACAACATCGGCGGCATGACTGTGGGGCCAGGGCGTTTCGAGCAAGTCGAGTTGCAGCCGAATCCCCGGATTGGCGCGGGCGAACCGCGCGAGCAGCGGCGCAATATGCACGCGGCCAAAACCGAACGGCGCGGCAATCCGGATATGCCCGGCAAGTTGGGCGGTCTGTTCGCGGAAGGTGTCAGGGAGTGCTTCGATGGCGCTCAGCAACCCTTGCGCTTCGCGCGCCAGTCTTGCGCCGTCAGCGGTCAGCGACATATGCCGTGCATCGCGGGTAGCGAGCGTTACACCCAGCGATTTTTCCAGTTTCTTGAGCCGCATGGAGAGCGCCGACGGCGTCACATTCAGGACGCGCGCCGCCGCGCTCAACGACTCTGAGCGCGCGAGCATGGTTACAAGCCGCAGATCAGCGAGTTCCATCGTTCAATTTTACTTAAGGATAGATGTGCCTGAATTTAACCACAGCTTAGGGTTTCATCAGTAAAGTCGCTTCCATCATGCCAAATCAATCTACCCCAACTTACCCGAAAGCGGTTCTGTTCGACCTGCTGACCGCCCTCCTCGATTCATGGAGCCTGTGGAATCGCGCAGCCGGCAGCGAAACCGCGGGCCGCGCCTGGCGCGCGGAATATCTGCGCCTGACCTACGGCTGCGGCGCCTACGTTCCCTATGAAGAACTCGTACGCCAGGCCGCAGTGCAGGTCGGCTTGCGTGAATCGGCCGCACGCGTGCTCGAAGCGCAATGGCTGCAACTCGCCCCGTGGAGCGGCGCGCATGAAGTGCTGCGCAAGCTGGCACCGCATTGCCGGCTGGCGATCGTGACCAACTGCTCGAAGCGTCTTGGCGAGCAGGCCGCCGGTTTGTTCGATATCGACTGGGACGTGATCGTGACCGCCGAACGTGCGGGCTTCTACAAGCCCGATCCGAGGCCGTATCAGATGGCGCTCGACCGTCTGAAGGTCGAGGCGAGAGACGCCGCGTTCGTTGCCGGTTCAAGCTACGACATGTTCGGCACAGCCGCGACTGGCTTGCGCACTTACTGGCATAACCGCGTGGGTCTGGAGCTGGTGCAAGGCGCGCAGCCGCCCGAGCTCGAAGCCCCTACGCTCGACCCGTTGCTGCCCTGGCTGCGCGGTTTCAACTTATCGAAGGGAACATCCACGTCATGACGCTTGATCAAATCGAAACTCCAGCCGCGTTGATCGACCGGCTGCGCATGGAGCGCAACATAGCTCGCATGCAGAGCCGGATGGACACGCTCGGCGTCGCGTTCCGCCCGCACGTGAAGACAACGAAGTGTGTCGAGGTCGCGCAGGCTCAACGCGATGCGGGTGCACGCGGCATCACGGTGTCGACGCTCAAGGAAGCCGAGCAGTTTTTCGCTGCAGGTTTCAGCGACATCCTGTACGCGGTTGGGATCATTGCATCGAAACTGCCTCGCTCTCTGGCGTTACGCCGCGCGGGATGCGATCTCAAACTGATCGTCGATAACCTGGAGGCTGCGCAAGCGGTTGCCGAGTTCGGCCGTGTTCATGGCGAAATTTTCGACGTGTGGATCGAAATAGATACCGACGGTCATCGTTCCGGTGTCCAGCCCGATGAAACTCGCTTGCTCGACATAGGGCGCACGCTGCATGGCAGCGGTGAACTCCATGGCGCGCGTCTGGGCGGCGTGATGACTCATGCCGGGTCGAGTTACGATCTCAATACACCTGACGCGCTGGCTGCGCTGGCCGAACAGGAACGTGCGGGTTGCGTGCACGCGGCCGAGCGTTTGCGCGACGCGGGTCTGCCGTGCGATGTGGTGAGCGTTGGTTCCACGCCGACTGCGCTTGCGGCGCAGCATCTTGAAGGCGTCACAGAGGTGCGGGCTGGCGTGTATGTGTTTTTTGATCTCGTCATGCGCAACGTTGGGGTCTGCACGACCAGCGATCTGGCGCTCAGTGTGTTGACGACGGTTATTGGTCATCAGGTGGACAAGGGCTGGGCTATTCTCGACGCGGGCTGGATGGCGATGAGCCGTGATCGTGGCACCGCCAAGCAAGCACACGATTACGGTTACGGACAGGCTTGCACGCTCGATGGCGCGCCGCTTGATGGTTATATGCTCACGGGCGCGAACCAGGAGCATGGCATTCTCGCGAACGTGGATCATGCGGACAGGGATATTTCGGTCCATCTGCCGGTTGGTACGCGACTGTTGATCTTGCCGAATCATGCATGCGCGACCGGCGCGCAATTTCCCGTTTATCACGCGCGCTCGGAGGACGGTGAGGTCGCGGTGTGGGAGCGGTTTTATGGGTGGTAGGCAGGCGGTACTAAGCGGAGCCAGCGAGTCGCTTAAGAACCCCCACTCATGGTGAAGCCGCGCCCGGTGCATTCCCCACAAATTCAGCCTGAATCGCCACATGCACGTCGTCACCCACGGCCGGATACCACGTCGATAACCCAAATTGCGCGCGGCTGAAATGCCCATCGGCGGAAAAGCCCAGCGTCTGTTGTTTGGTCAGCGGATTTGGCGCATGCCCCTTGAACGTAACCGTCAGTGTGACCGGTCGGGTCGTGCCATGAATGGTCAAGTCACCGGTCAGTTCGCCCTTGTCGTCCGCTGTGCGCTTGAACGCCGTACTTGCGAAATGAATCGTCGGAAAACGCTCGACGTCGAGCATATCGTTGCCCTTGACCATCTTGTCGAGGATCGGAACGTTGGTGTCGAGACTCGTTGCATCAATATCCGCCGTCACCGTGCTCTTCTCCATGCCCGCTGCATCCCAGTTCAACTGCGCGGTCGTCTTGTCGAAGCGCATGACGAAGCGGGAATACTTGAAGTGATCGACATCGAAACTGACGTTCCAGTGATGCGGGTCAAGTTGATAACGCCCCGCAGGAACGCTCGCTTCATCAGGCGACACTGAATGTGTCACCACGCTCAGCGCTGTGCAGGCCGAGATAGACCAAACAACTGCAATGAGCAAACCCGCACGAAGCGCGTGAAAACGAGGCAGCAATCTGAAGTCGTGCATGATTGTCCTTTGAAGAAGGCGGCGCACGGGAAGCAGTCACCATGACCGCCCGCCCAACCTACTTGTAGAAAATGTAGTTAGCGATGTAAGGCGAGCTGCCAATCTCATGTTCAGTCGAACATGGCGAGGCAGGCATCACGCCGCCCACGGTATTCACGCGCTGAACATAACGAATAACAGACAGCATGCCGCTCGCCGCAGTGCTGCGGGTTTCGAGCAATAGCTGCGGCACGCTCGCGGCGGTATCGCTCGGCGTTTGCGCGATCACGTGGCCCACGATCCGGCTGCCATCATTCGCCTCCCACGAAGGCCCCGCCGAGTGCCGGATCAATGCCTGGCCGCTTGTATCGTAGAGCGTTGCCTGCGGGTTCTTGAACACCCAACCCAGGTGGTGCTGCGCATCGTATTCGCATGATTACAC
>NZ_JAQGMM010000228.1 GCF_028292365.1 Caballeronia sp. | reverse complement strand
TCCTAAAGAGGAAGTATGGACTTATCGATTGCGGCGATTCTCGCGCAAGACGGCATCACCACGGGCGCGATCTACGCATTGCTCGCGCTCGCGCTGGTCCTCGTGTTTTCGGTGACGCGCGTCATCTTCATCCCGCAGGGCGAGTTCGTCGCGTACGGCGCGCTGACATTGGCCGCGCTCCAAACGCAGAAGCTGCCCGCAACGTGCTGGCTGTTGATCGCCATGGGCGTGGGGTGCTTCGTCGCGGAGATCGCGGGCATCGTGCGGCACCCGTCGCGACACCGGCACATAGCGCGCACGCTTGCCGTGCTGGCGGGCAAGTATCTGCTGTTCCCGGTGGCAGTTTATGGGCTGACACAGAGTGTACTGATGCAGCCGCTGCCCATGATCCTGCAAGTCGCACTCGCGCTGCTGATCGTGATTCCGATGGGACCGTTCGTGTACCGGTTGGCCTATGAACCGATCGCCGAAGCCAGCACGTTGCTGCTGTTGATCGTGGCAGTCGCCGTGCATTTCGCGATGGTCGGCCTCGGTCTCGTGATGTTCGGGGCAGAAGGCTCGCGCACAAATGCTTTCTCCGATGCCACGTTCAACCTCGGCAGTGTGTCCATTTCCGGACAGAGTCTCTGGGTGGTCGGGACGGCCGTGGTGCTGATCGTTGCGCTGTATCTGTACTTCGACCGCACGATCTCCGGGAAGGCGCTGCGCGCGACCTCGGTGAATCGGCTTGGCGCGCGCCTGGTGGGCATCGGCACGACGCAGGCGGGACGGCTTGCCTTCACGCTCGCGGCCGGCCTGGGGGCGCTCTGCGGCGTCCTGGTGGCGCCAATCACGACCATCTACTACGACTCGGGCTTCCTGATCGGCCTAAAGGGCTTTGTGGGTGCGATCGTGGGCGGCCTGGTGAGTTATCCGCTCGCTGCGGCGGGTTCGCTGCTGGTTGGGCTGCTTGAATCGTATTCGTCATTCTGGGCGAGCGCTTACAAAGAGGTGATCGTCTTCACGCTGATCATTCCGGTGCTGCTATGGCGGAGTCTGGCAAGCCCGCATTCAGACGAAGACGAGGAGTGACGCGATGAAATTCGTCATGCGAAACAAGTTTTTCTGGGTATTCCTGCTGGTCGTATTCGCGTTGCCGGTGTTGCCGCATCCGGTCCGGACGCCCGAGTACTGGATCACGCTGCTGAACTACATCGGTTTGTATTCCATTGTCGCTATCGGGCTCGTGCTGCTGACGGGTATTGGCGGGATGACGAGCTTTGGGCAAGCGGCATTCGTGGGTGTGGGCGCTTACTCGACGGCATACCTGACGACCCAGTTCGGCGTGTCGCCGTGGCTTGCATTGATCGTGGGCGTGGTGCTGACAGCACTGATCGCGCTGCTGCTCGGGATGGTGACCATGCGGTTGTCTGGCCACTTCTTGCCGCTCGGGACCATCGCGTGGGGGCTGTCCCTGTTCTTCCTATTTGGGAACCTCGAATTTCTCGGCAAATACGACGGTATCAACGGGATTCCGGTCCTCAACCTGCTTGGATGGCATCTGGAATCCGGAAGGTCGATCTACTACTTGATCTGGGTCGTCGTGTTGCTCGCGGTCGTATCTGTTCAGAATCTGCTTAATAGTCGGCCTGGACGGGCGATTCGGGCGCTGCGCGGCGGCGGCACAATGGCCGAAGCCATGGGCGTCAACACCGCGTGGATGCGGGTGGTGATCTTCGTCTATGCCGCCGTGCTGGCCGCGATTTCAGGCTTCCTGTACGCGCATTTGCAGCGTGCGGTGAATCCAACGCCGTTCGGTTTGAACCACGGCATCGAGTTCCTGTTCATGGCGGTGGTTGGAGGTGTATCGCACGTCTGGGGTGCGGTGTTGGGCGCGACAATCCTCACCGTTCTGCAAGATTATCTGCAGACCTTGCTGCCCAAGCTGCTGGGCTCGAACGGCAATTTTGAGATCATCGTGTTCGGGATATTGATGGTCTTGTTGCTCCAATACGCACGCCAAGGGGTCTGGCCGTTCGTCGCCCGTCTCTTTCCCAGCGGGCCGCGCGCCCGCGCTCCCGAGCACGCGGAAGCGCTGCCGCAACGCCCAAAGCCAACCATCGGCGAGCCTTTGCTGGTCGTCGATAAAGCGCGCAAGGAGTTCGGTGGGCTGGTCGCCGTCAACGACGTCAGTTTCCAGGTAAAAGCGGGCGAGATCATCGGATTGATTGGGCCGAATGGCGCGGGGAAATCGACGACTTTCAATCTGGTCACCGGCGTGCTGCAAGCTACGAGCGGTTCGATCACCTTCCAGGGCGAACGTATCGATGCCCTGACTTCACGTGAAATCGTCAAACGCGGTATTGGGCGGACGTTCCAGCACGTGCGGTTGTTATCGGGCATGACGGTCTTGGAGAACGTCGCTATCGGCGCGCACCTGCGGGGAAAGACGGGCGTCTGGCGAAGCGTCGCACGGTTGAATGCTGCGGAAGAAGGGCGTTTGATGGCAGAAGCGGCGAAGCAGATCAAACGCGTTGGCCTGGAAAAGCATCTCTACGATGAAGCCGGCAGTCTGGCGCTCGGACAACAACGCATTTTGGAGATCGCCCGCGCTTTGTGCTGCGATCCGACTTTGCTATTACTCGATGAACCCGCTGCCGGTTTGCGCTATCAGGAAAAACAGCAGTTGGCGGAGTTGCTACGACGCCTGAAGGGCGAGGGCATGAGCATCCTGCTGGTAGAACATGACATGGATTTCGTGATGAATCTGACCGACCGGTTGGTGGTAATGGAGTTTGGAACCCGAATTGCAGAAGGATTGCCTGAGGATGTCCAGAAAGACCCGGCGGTGTTGGAAGCCTATCTGGGCGGGGTGGACTGATGGCTGATGCAATTCTTCAAGTCGCCGGTTTGTCTGTCCGTTACGGCAAGGTCGAGGCGCTTCACGACGGCAAGCTCACCGTTGGCGCGGGGCAGATCGTTTCGGTTATTGGGCCCAACGGCGCGGGTAAGTCCACTTTGCTCAATGCCATCATGGGTGCGCTTCCTTCTACGGGTTATGCGAAAGGAACCGTTCTCTATCAAGGTGAAGATGTCTCTGCGCTCGCAATCGAGAAACGTGTTTCACGTGGAATGTGCCTGGTTCCGGAGAAGCGGGAGCTGTTTGCAAGCATGACCGTGGAGGACAATCTGGTTCTAGGTGCGTATCGGCGAAAGCGCGCTGGTGAACGAAATTTCCTCGATCAACTCGATCATGTATTCGACTTGTTTCCGCGCTTGAAGGAGCGCCGGAAGCAGGCGGCGGGAACATTGTCGGGCGGTGAGCGGCAGATGCTGGCGGTTGGCCGCGCGCTGATGGGCAAGCCCGATTTGCTGATGCTGGATGAACCCAGCCTTGGCCTTGCGCCGTTAATCGTGAAGGAAATTTTCCATATCATCAGTGCGTTACGCGAGACGGGCGTCGCAACCTTGCTGATCGAGCAAAATGCGCGCGCCGCGCTTCAGATTTCCGACTATGGCTACGTGCTTGAAACGGGTGAATTTGCGATGGAAGGTGTTGCTAGCGAATTGGCTCATGACCCGAAGGTTATTGATACGTACCTGGGGTTGGCTAAGAAAGTCGCTTAGCGTTTCTTTGTTCGGCTTTAGATGGCGTGTTTCACGTGAAACACGCTATTTTTTTGCCCGGGTGTTACTAGTGGATTCCGCGCGACTCCCGATGGCATGTTTCACGTGAAACATGCCATTTTTTTCGCGTTAGCCGGTCTGCCTGAATCGTCGCAAAAGCTAACCGGCTATAATTCTTCGATATCTCTTTCGAAGGTCCGCCATCTCGCGCGGGAACCCATGCTTTATCCAACTGAATTCGACGTGATCGTCGTTGGTGGCGGTCATGCTGGAACTGAAGCCGCTTTAGCCTCGGCTCGAACGGGCGCGGCCACACTTCTATTGACTCATAACATCGAAACACTGGGTCAAATGAGCTGCAATCCCTCGATCGGCGGGATTGGGAAGGGCCATTTGGTCAAAGAAATCGATGCTCTGGGCGGCGCAATGGCCGCGGCTACCGATGAAGCGGGAATTCAGTTTCGGATTCTGAACTCATCGAAGGGACCTGCTGTCCGCGCCACACGGGCGCAGGCGGATCGCATCCTCTACAAGCAAGCGATTCGGTATCGGCTCGAAAATCAGCCGAATCTTTGGCTATTCCAGCAGTCAGCGGACGATTTGATCGTCGAAGGCGACCGAGTGGTTGGCGCTGTGACCCAGGTTGGAGTGAAATTTCGCGCGAAAGCGGTCGTGTTGACGGCTGGTACCTTCCTCGACGGAAAGATTCACGTGGGTCTGAACAACTATACGGGCGGAAGGGCAGGTGATCCGGCTGCGGTGTCTTTGTCGGCGCGACTTAAGGAGCTTCAACTTCCGCAAGGGCGACTCAAAACGGGTACGCCACCGCGTATTGACGGAAGGACGATCGACTTTTCGAAGCTCGAAGAACAGCCGGGCGATCTCGATCCGGTCCCGGTGTTCTCATTCCTCGGCCGCGTCGAGCAGCATCCACAACAAGTGCCGTGCTGGGTGACGCATACCAATGAGCGCACGCACGACATCATTCGGGCCGGCCTCGATCGTTCGCCGATGTACACGGGCGTTATCGAAGGCGTTGGACCTCGCTATTGCCCATCGATTGAAGACAAGATTCATCGATTTGCGTCCAAGGATTCGCATCAAATCTTCTTGGAACCCGAAGGCCTGACGACGAACGAGTTCTATCCGAACGGCATTTCCACAAGTTTGCCTTTCGATGTCCAGCTCGAATTGGTCCGTTCCATGAAGGGATTGGAGCACGCGCACATCCTGCGGCCGGGCTACGCGATTGAATACGACTACTTCGATCCGCGTGCATTGAAGGCATCGTTGGAAACCAAGGCGATCGGTGGACTGTTCTTTGCGGGACAGATTAACGGCACAACGGGCTACGAGGAAGCTGCTGCGCAGGGACTGCTCGCGGGTCTTAACGCAGCGCTGCAAGTTAGCGGGAAAGAAGCGTGGTGTCCTCGCCGCGATGAAGCGTATCTGGGCGTGTTGGTCGACGATTTGGTCACGCAAGGCGTATCCGAACCGTATCGTATGTTCACCAGCCGCGCGGAGTATCGCCTTTCATTGCGTGAAGACAATGCGGACATGCGCTTGACCGAAGCGGGCAGGGCGCTTGGCGTAGTGGATGACCTGCGCTGGAACGTGTTCAACGAAAAGCGCGACGCTGTTTCACGTGAAACACAGCGCTTGAAATCGACTTGGGTTAACCCTAAAACATTACCTGTAGAAGAATCTATCGCGCTGCTCGGAAAGCCGATTGAACACGAATACAGTTTGGCGGATTTGCTGCGGCGTCCGAGTGTCACCTATGCGGACGTTTGTGCGCTGCGGAATCACACATCCGGTCCCGAAACGCCGCTGGCTCAAGATCCAATCTTGCTCGGCCAGATCGAAGAGCAGGTCGAGATCGCGGTGAAGTACCAAGGCTACATCGACCGTCAGGCTGGCGAGATCGAGCGAAATGGCACGCATGAGAATACGCGTTTGCCAGAAGCATTCGATTACGCAGAAGTGCGGGGATTATCCTTCGAAGCCCGTCAAAAACTGATGCAACACCGCCCCGAGACGATCGGTCAGGCATCGCGCATCTCCGGCATTACGCCTGCCACCATCTCCTTGCTCATGGTCCACCTCAAACGGGCGTTGGGCCGGCGCGATGGCGCAACAGCAGGGGCGCCACATAACAGGGCCGGGCGTAGCAGCGTTCGCTCCGCTTCGTGATGCAGCGTGAAGCCGGGGACGCCGGACTACCAACGCTTCTAAACGAAGGAATCGAGCAACTCGGCATTGCCGTGACGGACGAGCAGCGCCAGAAGTTGCTCGACTACGTGGCCCTGCTAGGTAAGTGGAACGCGGTTTACAACCTGACGGCGATCCGCGATCCGCGTCAGATGCTGATCCAGCACATTCTTGACTCTCTCGCGATCATCCCGTTTCTCACACACCGTACCGGGCCTCAGTCAGCACTCGATGTTGGCTCCGGTGGTGGTCTGCCGGGGATCGTCATGGCAATCATCCTGCCCGAGTGGCAAGTCACGCTGAACGACATTGTTCACAAGAAAACAGCCTTCCAGTCCCAGGCAAAGCTGCAACTCGGCCTCACCAACTTGTCGGTTGTGACGGGACGTGTCGAGAACCTGCATCCTGGTATAGAAGTCCCAGGTCTTTTCGATGTAATCGTCTCGCGCGCATTCGCAGAGCTCTCTGACTTCGTTACACTTGCGCGTCATCTGGTTGCTGGCAACGGCCGCATCTGGGCGATGAAAGGAATCAGGCCGGACGCCGAGATTGCTCGCCTTCCCGCCGACGCGAAAGTCTGCTGTATCGAACGTCTCCGCGTGCCCATGCTCGACGCCGAGCGCCACCTGATCGAAATTGAAATCGGAGCGGCCCCACATTGAACACTGCAGTCGACATCTCACGCGCACCTGAAATCCAGTCAGGAAAGAAGGGACACATCACGATGGCAAAAATCTTCTGCGTCGCGAACCAGAAGGGCGGCGTCGGAAAGACGACGACAGCAGTCAACCTCGCGGCGAGTCTGGCGGCGCTCGACCAGCGTGTATTGCTGGTCGACCTGGACCCGCAGGGCAACGCAACGATGGGAAGCGGCGTCGACAAAGCCGCGGTCGAAAACACCGTATACGACGTGCTGGTCAATGGGATCACGGTGCTTGAAGCGCGTACTCGTACGGACGCAGTCGGCTACGACGTCTTGCCGGCTAACCGCGAACTGGCGGGCGCCGAGGTGGAACTGGTCAGCGTAGAAAACCGGGAACGCGTGCTGCGCAAGGCCTTGACCGAAGTCGAAGCCGAATACGATTTCATCCTCATTGATTGCCCGCCGGCTTTGTCGTTACTCACGTTGAACGGGTTGTGCGCCGCCCACGGCGTGGTCATCCCGATGCAGTGCGAGTATTTCGCGCTGGAAGGCCTGTCCGACCTCGTCAACACGATCAAGCAGGTCCACGCGAATCTCAATCGCGACCTGAAGGTAATCGGATTGTTGCGTGTCATGTTCGATCCCCGTATTACGTTGCAGCAACAGGTATCGGATCAACTGAAACAGCATTTCGGCGACAAGCTCTTCGACGTCGTCATTCCCCGCAACGTCCGTCTGGCCGAAGCGCCCAGTTACGGTTTGCCCGGTGTCGTGTTTGACCGGGCATCGCGTGGTGCGCAGGCGTATATCCAGTTCGGCACGGAAATGATCGAGCGCGTACGCGCGCTTTAACAGACACAGCGTCAAGATGGCAGAACGAGGAAGCAAGATGAGCGCAACGATGAAGAAGAAGGGCCTTGGGCGCGGTCTGGAGGCCCTGCTGGGCGGAAGTTCGGATATCACCGAGGCCGTGCGTAGCGAGGGCCTGCCGAGCGTTCTGCGCCTTGACGTGATGCAGGCCGGCAAGTATCAGCCGCGTACGCGAATGGACGAAGGCGCGCTCCAGGAACTCGCAGCGAGCATCCGCGCGCAAGGGGTGATGCAGCCGATTCTGGTGCGTTCGATTGGCGACGACCGGTACGAGATCATTGCCGGCGAGCGGCGCTTCCGGGCGGCGAAATTGGCCGGCCTTGAAGAAGTGCCGGTGCTGGTGAAGAACGTGCCGGATCAGGCCGCCGCGGCCATGGCGCTGATCGAGAACATCCAGCGCGAAGATCTGAATCCGCTGGAAGAGGCGCAAGGCATTCAGCGTCTGCTCGATGAATTCGATTTCACGCATGAGCAAGCTGCGGAATCGGTCGGGCGTTCGCGCAGTGCCGTATCGAATTTGCTGCGCCTGCTGAACCTGGCTACGCCGGTTCAAACCATGCTGCTCGCGGGCGATCTTGACATGGGCCATGCCCGCGCGCTGCTCGCCGTCGATGCCGCCACGCAGATCCAGTTGGCCAACCAAGTGGTCAACAGGCGCATGTCGGTGCGTGAAACCGAGAAGCTGGTTTCATCGACGACCAAGGAAGCGCCTGCCACGAAAGCGCGCGCCGCGCACGATGGAGGCCGCGACACGCGTCGGCTCGAAGAGGAATTGTCCGACCTGCTGTCGGCAAACGTGAAGATCAAGATGGGCGGGAGAGGGCGCGGCAAATTGCAGATCGACTTCGGTGACCTCGACGCGCTCGAAGGCATTTTGGGACGGCTGCGCACGGGCGCCGTCAACGGCAAGGCGACCACGGACAGTACATCCGCAGCGCAGGCATAAGCCGCGATGCAGTCGCCCGCGGACTCCGAACGCATCCGAACGAACCCACTGTCCAAAGCGTGGGCGCTTGTCACCAAAGAGCCCGTCCTGGCGATCCTGATTGTCGCGCTCATCGCGCTGCAAGTTTTGCATCCCAAGCCGTGGGCATCGTTACCCGCGTTGATTGACTGGCAGACCGTGCTGACGCTCGCCGGCTTGCTGATGCTGACCAAGGCGGTCGAGCTGTCCGGCTTCCTCATGTGGATGGCGCACCGCGTTGTGCATCGGATTCACGGCGAACGCGGCCTGGCGTTCTTGCTGATCGGTCTCGCCGCAGTGCTCTCGACCTTGCTCACCAACGACGTCGCGCTGTTCGCCGTCGTGCCTTTGACTTTGTCACTGCACAAACTTGCGCCGCTTCCCATCAAGCGGCTGGTGATCTTCATCGCGATTGCAGTGAATGCCGGGTCGATCCTGACGCCGCTCGGCAACCCTCAGAACCTGTTTCTCTGGCAAACAAGCGGCGTGTCCTTCGGCGGCTTCGTGTGGGCATTGCTGCCGTTATGCGCGGCGCTCATGGCAATGCTTTACGTGCTGGCCGCGGTGATGTTCCGCAACAAGCCGCTCGATCTTTCCGGCGACACTGAAGCGCATTCCGTCGATATCCCGCTCTGCACGGTCGCGGGCATTGCGTTCATCGCATTCGTGGTTCTCGCCGATGCGCACTATGCCGGCATCGGCCTGGCCGCCGTTGCGGTAGGTTTCCTGTTGTGGCGACGTCAGGTCGTGCTGAAGATCGACTGGTTGCTGCTGCTGATCTTCGTGCTGATGTTCATCGTGCTGCGCAGCGTGGCCGCGTTGCCGTGGGTACATCACGCAATAGCTGGTCTGGGCCTGGATACGCCGTTCAAGGCATATGCTGCCGGCGCCGTGTTGTCCCAGGGAATCAGCAACGTTCCCGCAGCGATCATGCTCGCCGAGTTTTCGAAAGACTGGCGAGCGCTGGCATTCGGTGTGAGCGTGGGTGGATTTGGCATCGCCATCGGCTCACTCGCCAATCTGATTGCCGTTCGGCTTTCAGGCGAACGCGGCATGTGGGGTCCGTTTCACCTTATCTCCATTCCATTCTGGATCGTCGCAGCGGTTGTTGGAGCCTGGCTCGTTTGATCAGATAAAAATGGTGCGGCGCACGCAATGCGATTCGTGTCCTGTTTAAAAACGACGTGAAACAAGTCCACATCCGGCGTTAATCAAACTCGTTGTCCATACAAGCGAAATCTCCTTTTAGAGACGTGTTTTTAAGGCTCCTCCGCTTGTTTTTTGATGGCCCTAAGCTATTGAATCTGTGACAACAATCGCTTACAATCCCCCGGATTTATCAGCTTGGCGACTCCGAAAGCGCAACGTAAGTATGTGGTTGAATGCAGCCATGAACGGACGGTAAATGCGCTGGCTGTAACTGACTTTTAGTGAGATGTGTGATGGCGGTGCGAGAGCAGGATCGAGCGCCGGAAGGCGGGCAAGATGGGCGCGATTCACGCCCTGCCGCGAATTTGACCGGACGCAAAACGTCTGGTTCAACGCCTAACTCCATTTCTTCTGGTCAGTCGGGTCATGCGCCGGATCATCTGTTTGACGATTCGTGGGACGCCGAAGCGCAAGATAACAAAACTGTTCCGCTTACGCGGGCAGAGGCGGAGACGCTGTTTGGTCCCGGAGTGAGTCGTCCATCGCGTGTCACGCCGTTCAAGGTCGTGGCGGCGCAAATGGTTTTGTCCCTGTGTGCGACGTTGGCATGGTGGCTGTTCTACAGTCCACCGGGTGCCGCTGCGCCGGGCGCCGTAGCGCTGTCGGCGTTCCTCGGGGGAGCGATTTGCTGGGTACCAAGCGGATTGTTCGCAGCACGTCTGAAAGCGAAGAGCGGCGCTGAAACCGTCGCGAGCTGGGTGATCGGCGAAGCAATCAAGATGGGCGCGACCATCGCCATGTTTGCGGCGATCGCGTACGGTTTCAAAGGTGTGCTGTGGGTGCCGTTGCTGGTGACTTACCTCATCGCGTTGAAGACGTACTGGATCGCGATGGCCTGGAAATAAGGCGCACGAAAGGCGCACGGCAAACGCGATTCGCGCAGACTTGACGTGCCAGGTAAGTGACGTACCAACGGTATCAGAGCAAATTAATACGTGCGGAGTAACTCTCCTGCACGCGGGCCTGCGCCCTGCGAACCGTCAACAATGTGGCGGCTCGAGGATCACGTGGGCGGCGGAAGATTTTCGACAATTTGGGTGGCTTTAAAGTTATGGCAGCTAGCGAAGGAACGCACGCGATGGATCCGTCGGAGTACATCGCGCACCACTTGCAGAATCTTTCCACTTCGCAACAGACGTCGATTTTCGACATCCATGTCTGGAATCTCGACACGTTGTTCTGGTCGATTCTTTGCGGCGTTGTCACGATCATCATTCTTGGTCTGGCCGCGCGTAAGGCGACATCCGGCGTGCCGGGTCGCTTCCAGTGCGCGATCGAAATGCTGGTCGAGATGGTGGAAGACCAGTCGAAGTCGATGGTCCACGGCAGCCGCCGTTTCATCGCCCCGCTCGCCCTTACGGTGTTCGTATGGGTCGCGCTCATGAATTCGCTCGACTTCATCCCGGTAGACTTGCCCACGCGCGTGATCGGCTGGCTCGGTTTGCAGGAGACGTTCCCGCATATGCGCATCGTCCCCACCGCTGACCTGAACGGCACGCTCGGCATCGCGATCGGCGTGTTCGTGCTGATGATTTACTACAACTTCAAGATCAAGGGCGCTGGCGGTTTCGTGCACGAATTGCTGTCCGCTCCGTTCGGCGCGCATCCGCTGCTGTGGATCCCGAACCTTGCACTCAACATCATCGAGTTCGTCGCCAAGACGGTTTCCCTCGGCATGCGGCTATTCGGCAACATGTACGCAGGCGAACTGCTGTTCCTGCTGATCGCGCTGCTCGGCAGCATGTGGCACTTCGGCGCGGACGCCTCTGTGCTCGGTTTCCTGGGTCACGTAGTTGCAGGGACGGTTTGGGCGATCTTCCACATTCTGATCGTGCTGCTGCAGGCGTTTATTTTCATGATGCTCACGCTGGTGTATCTCGGCCAGGCGCATGACACGCACTAAGCACTCAGTAAGGCAATCAGGCAGCAGGGAAGGCTCACAGTAGTTCGGTAAAACGCTGCAGAACACCGCGGCGGCGAACCAAAAATCAGCAGAATCGTATCGAGTTTCAATTTTTAATAATCTAGTTCCAAAGTCTTTTCACATAGGAGTAGTCATGAACGCTTTCATCGCCAACATCCAGGGTCTGACCGCCATCGGTATCGGCATCATCATCGGCCTGGGTGCAATCGGCGCCTGTATCGGTATCGGCCTGATGGGCGGCAAGTACATTGAAGCGTGCGCTCGCCAGCCGGAACTGATGAACCCGCTGCAAACCAAGATGTTCCTCTTGGCTGGTCTGATCGACGCGGCGTTCCTGATTGGCGTTGGTGTGGCAATGCTGTTTGCGTTCGCGAACCCGCTGCTGTCGAAGCTCGTCGCAGGCTGAGGTTCCTCGGAAGTGTGCGCACGAGCTTTCGAGCTACGGGCGCAGGACGGAACGTGCAACGGCGCTTAATCGATGCAACCCTCGATCAGGCGCCTTGCCGTTTCACTCTCCGGATTAGCAACGTTTAAGGAAACACCGTGAATCTCAACGCAACCCTGTTTGCGCAAATGGTCGTGTTTCTGATCCTCGCGTGGTTCACGATGAAGTTCGTGTGGCCGCCGTTGATCAACGCCCTGGATGAGCGCTCGAAGAAGATCGCCGACGGCTTGTCAGCCGCCGAAAAGGGCAAGGCCGAACTCGAAGCCGCACATAAGCGCGTCGACCAGGAACTCGCGCAAGCCCGCAACGACGGTCAGCAGCGCATTGCGGATGCTGAAAAGCGCGCAGTCACAGTCGCCGACGAAATCAAGGCTAACGCCCAGGCTGAAGCCGCGCGCATCATTGCGCAAGCGAAGGCCGACGCAGAACAGCAAGTCGTCAAAGCGCGCGAAGCATTGCGCGGCGAAGTCGCGGCATTGGCCGTGAAGGGCGCCGAGCAGATCCTGAAGCGTGAAGTCGATCAATCGGCTCACGCCGAGATGTTGAATCAACTCAAAGCCGAGCTCTGATCATGGCCGAACTTGCAACCATCGCACGACCGTACGCAGAAGCCGTATTCCGCGTGGCCGAAGCGGGTGAGCTCGCCGCCTGGTCTGACTTCGTCGAGGAGCTGGCTCAGGTTGCGCGTCTGCCTGAAGTGCTGTCCATCGCGACGAGCCCGAAAGTGAGCCGCGATCAGGTCAGCGAGCTGTTGTTGTCGGCGGTGAAATCGCCGCTCGCGCAACAGCCCGAGGCCAGGAACCTGGTGCGGATGCTGGTGGACAACCACCGGCTGACGCTGATGCCGGAAATTGCCGTGCAGTTCGACGAGCTGAAGAATTCCCGCGAAGGTGCGGCCGATGCGCTGATTGTCAGCGCGTTTCCGCTGGAAGGCGCACAGTTGACCGACCTTGTCGCGAATCTCGAACGCAAGTTTCATTGCAAGCTGAAACCTACTGTTGAAGTCGATAAGTCGCTGATTGGCGGTGTTCGCGTGACGGTAGGCGACGAAGTACTCGATACCTCGGTCCGCGCGCGCCTTGCCAGCATGCAGACGGCTCTGTCCGCCTGACGCGCTTTTGCGCCGGCGCACGTAAAGAATTGACTATCAGGAGTGACTAATGCAACTCAATCCCTCTGAGATCAGCGAGCTGATCAAGAGCCGGATCCAGGGTCTGGAAGCGAGCGCAGATGTTCGCAACCAAGGCACTGTGATTTCCGTGACCGACGGTATCGTGCGTATTCACGGTTTGTCGGACGTGATGCAGGGCGAAATGCTCGAATTCCCGGGCAACACCTTCGGCCTCGCGCTGAACCTCGAGCGCGATTCGGTTGGCGCCGTGATTTTGGGCGAATACGAACACATTTCGGAAGGCGACATCGTCAAGACGACGGGCCGCATTCTTGAAGTGCCGGTAGGCCCGGAACTGCTCGGCCGCGTGGTCGACGCACTGGGCGTGCCTATCGACGGTAAGGGTCCGGTCAACGCAAAGCTGACCGACGCAGTCGAAAAAATTGCACCGGGCGTGATCTGGCGTAAGGGCGTGTCGGAGCCGGTTCAAACGGGTCTGAAGTCCATCGACGCAATGGTGCCGGTTGGCCGTGGCCAGCGCGAGCTGATCATTGGCGACCGCCAGTGCGGCAAGACGGCTGTGGCCATTGACGCGATCATCAACCAGAAGGGCAAGAACCTCTTCTGTATCTACGTTGCAATCGGCCAGAAAGCTTCGTCGATCATGAACGTGGTGCGCAAGCTTGAAGAAAGCGGCGCGATGGAATATACGGTCGTGGTTGCTGCTTCGGCTTCGGAATCGGCTGCGATGCAATACCTCGCACCGTACGCCGGTTGCACGATGGGCGAATACTTCCGCGATCGCGGTCAAGACGCGCTAATCGTGTATGACGATTTGACCAAGCAAGCTTGGGCGTATCGTCAGATTTCGCTGCTGCTGCGCCGTCCGCCGGGTCGTGAAGCGTATCCGGGCGACGTGTTCTATCTGCACTCGCGTTTGCTCGAACGTGCTGCTCGCGTGTCGGAAGACTACGTTGAGAAGTTCACGAAGGGCGAAGTAAAGGGCAAGAGCGGTTCGCTGACGGCATTGCCGGTCATTGAAACGCAAGCCGGCGACGTGACCGCATTCGTTCCGACGAACGTGATCTCGATTACCGACGGCCAGATCTTCCTGGAAACCGACTTGTTCAACGCCGGTATTCGTCCTGCTATTAACGCAGGCGTGTCCGTGTCGCGAGTCGGCGGTGCAGCGCAGACCAAGGTCATCAAGAAGCTGTCCGGCGGTATTCGTACCGACTTGGCGCAGTATCGTGAATTGGCCGCGTTCTCGCAGTTCGCATCGGACCTGGACGAAGCGACGCGTAAGCAGCTGGAACGCGGCCGCCGCGTGACGGAATTGCTGAAGCAGCCGCAATACCAGCCGCTGCAGGTTTGGGAACTGGCGATCGCGCTGTTTGCCGCGAACAACGGTTACCTCGACGATCTCGAAGTCGCTCAGGTGCTGCCGTTCGAAAAGGGTCTTCGCGACTACTTGAAGACGAAGCACACGGACTTGATCAATCGCATCGAACAGAACAAAGACTTGTCGAAGGACGACGAAGGCGCATTGCATGCCGCGCTGAAGGACTTCAAGAAGTCGGGCGCTTACTGATCCTCGTATTGGTCGAACTTTGAAGCGGCGCGGGCCGCTTTCAGAAGCAACGAAGTATCCCGCGCCACTTCGATCATGGAGTAAGCAATGGCTGGAATGAAGGAAATCCGCGGCAAGATCAAGAGCGTCCAAAACACGCGCAAGATCACCAAGGCGATGGAAATGGTGGCTGCGTCGAAAATGCGCCGCGCGCAGGAGCGCATGCGCGCTGCTCGCCCGTATGCCGACAAGATCCGCGACGTCGCGGCTCACATGAGCGCTGCCACGCCTGAGTATCGCCATCCGTTCATGGTTGAGAATAAGGGCGCGAAAGCGGCCGGCATGATCCTCGTCACGACCGATAAAGGTCTGTGCGGCGGCATGAACACGAACGTGCTGCGCGCTGCGCTCCTGAAGTTCAAGGAGCTGGAGCAGAAAGGTCAGACGATCGAAGCATCGGCGATCGGCAGCAAGGGTCTGGGCTTCCTGAACCGGTTGAAGGCCAAGACCGTGTCGCAAGTCACGCATCTGGGCGACACGCCGCATCTGGAAAAACTGATCGGCGCGATCAAGGTTCAGCTCGACCTGTATTCAGAAGGCAAGATCAGCGCGGTGTATCTGGCGTTCACGCGCTTCGTCAACACGATGAAGCAGGAAGCCGTGATCGAACAATTGCTGCCGTTGTCGGCCAGCGATTTTGCGCGCAAGGACGGCCTGGATAAAAACAGCGAACTGGTCACGCCGAAGACATCGTGGGATTACATCTACGAACCGGATGCGCAGACCGTGGTCGATGAACTGCTCGTGCGTTATGTCGAAGCGCTCGTGTATCAGGCAGTGGCGGAAAACATGGCATCGGAGCAATCGGCTCGCATGGTCGCCATGAAGGCCGCGTCCGATAACGCGAAGACCGTGATCGGCGAATTGCAGCTCGTGTACAACAAGAGCCGGCAAGCATCGATTACGAAGGAATTGTCAGAAATCGTCGGTGGCGCTGCAGCGGTCGGTTGATCGCGGGTGTCGAATCGAACTGCGCCTGTCGCGCGAGTGAAGAATTCAAGTATCTAAAGGAAATGCGATGAGTACTACTGCTTTGGTAGAAGGCAAGATCGTACAGTGCATCGGCGCGGTTATCGACGTGGAATTCCCGCGTTCCGACATGCCGAAAATTTACGACGCGCTCGTTTTGGAAGGGTCGGAACTGACGCTCGAAGTTCAGCAACAGCTGGGCGACGGCGTTGTCCGTACCATTTGTCTGGGTGCATCGGACGGATTGCGTCGCGGTACGGTCGTGAAAAACACCGGCAAGCCGATCAGCGTGCCAGTCGGCAAGCCGACGCTCGGCCGGATCATGGACGTGCTGGGTCGTCCTATCGACGAAGCCGGCCCGATCAACTCGGACGTCACGCGCGGGATTCACCAGAAGGCGCCGAAGTTCGAAGATCTGTCGCCGTCTACTGAACTGCTCGAAACCGGCATCAAGGTGATTGACTTGATCTGCCCGTTTGCGAAGGGCGGTAAGGTTGGATTGTTCGGTGGCGCCGGTGTGGGCAAGACCGTGAACATGATGGAACTGATCAACAACATCGCTAAAGAGCACGGTGGTTATTCCGTGTTCGCCGGTGTTGGCGAGCGTACCCGCGAAGGGAACGACTTCTATCATGAAATGAAGGATTCGAACGTTCTGGACAAGGTCGCGCTGGTGTACGGCCAGATGAACGAGCCGCCGGGCAACCGTCTGCGCGTGGCGCTGACCGGCCTGACGATGGCCGAGCATTTCCGTGACGAAGGGCTGGACGTGCTGTTCTTCGTGGACAACATCTACCGTTTCACGCTGGCCGGTACGGAAGTGTCGGCTCTGCTGGGACGTATGCCGTCGGCAGTGGGCTATCAGCCTACGCTGGCTGAAGAAATGGGCCGTCTGCAAGAACGGATCACGTCGACGAAAACCGGCTCGATCACCTCGGTGCAAGCCGTGTACGTTCCTGCGGATGACTTGACCGACCCGTCGCCGGCGACCACGTTTGGTCACTTGGACGCAACGGTTGTGTTGTCGCGTGATATTGCTTCGCTGGGTATTTATCCGGCTGTGGATCCGCTCGATTCGACCTCGCGTCAGATCGACCCGAACGTGATTGGCGAAGAGCACTACGCGATCACGCGTGGCGTGCAGCAAACGCTGCAGCGCTACAAGGAATTGCGCGACATTATCGCGATTCTGGGCATGGACGAACTCGCGCCGGAAGATAAGCTCGCGGTTGCGCGCGCTCGTAAGATCCAGCGTTTCCTGTCGCAGCCGTTCCACGTCGCGGAAGTCTTCACGGGCTCGCCGGGCAAGTACGTGCCGCTGAAGGAAACCATCCGCGGCTTCAAGATGATCGTGGAAGGTGAATGTGATCATCTGCCGGAGCAGGCGTTCTACATGGTCGGCACGATCGACGAAGCCTTCGAAAAGGCCAAGAAGATCCAGTAAAGGTCGGGCGGGCGCGGGTTTTCGAAAGGAGATTCGTGCCTCTTGATACGCTCAACCAGGAGTCGATATGGCAACTATTCAAGTAGACGTCGTCAGCGCGGAAGAGCAGATCTTCTCGGGCCGGGCGAAGTTCGTCGCACTGCCGGGCGAAGCGGGTGAACTCGGCATTTTGCCGGGCCACACGCCGCTCATCACGCGGATTCGTCCGGGTGCGGTGCGTATCGAAGCGGAGAACGGCGACGAAGAGTTTGTGTTCGTTGCAGGCGGGATTCTCGAGATTCAACCGGGTGTGGTGACGGTTCTTGCCGATACCGCGATCCGTGGTCAGGATCTCGATGAAGCGAAGGCGCTGGAAGCGAAGAAGCGCGCTGAAGAAGCGTTGCAGAACACGGGTTCGAACCTCGAGTACGCCACCGCGCAAGCGGAGTTGGCGTACGCGACGGCTCAGATCGCGGCGATTCAGCGGCTGCGGAAACTGCGCGGTAATCACTAAGCATTTCGCGAGTCTGGCGAGATGAAAAAGCAGCCTTCGGGCTGCTTTTTTTATGCGCGTTTAAACCATCAACGCATGGGCCCAGGACCCAGGCGCTTCGCGCAAAACTGCACAACGAACATGCGTTGATCCGGGCGGTTTTGCGGGTAACTTGCGGGTAACACTCAATGCCCTGGCGCTCCCTCGCGATGCACAATTAGGCTTCCGAATCGCTTTCATGGCGCTTCGTCTTCGTCTTATAGTCTTATAGCGCCATCTTCCGAGGAGACCTTCGATATGCCTACCCAACCGATCCATACCGGGCCGCAGATCGAACCACGCGACGGTTTGTCGTACGTTCGCGGCTCGACGGATATGCCGCTGAGCGACGCCACCGTTTCCCGCTTTCTCCGCGATACGGCCGCGAAATACCCGGACCGTCCTGCGGTGATCTTCCGCGAACAAAACATCCGTTGGACCTGGCGAGAATTCGCCGATGAAGTCGATGTCCTCGCGTCGGGTTTGCTCAAGCTTGGCGTCGAAGCGGGTGACCGCGTAGGCATCTGGTCGCCGAATCGCGCCGAATGGCTCCTGACGCAATTCGCCACCGCGCGGATTGGCGCGATCCTGGTGAACATCAATCCGGCGTATCGGCTCGCAGAGCTCGAGTACGCGTTGAACAAGGTCGGCTGCAAGGCGCTGATCGCAGCGGAACAGTTCAAGACTTCGAAGTATCTGGAGATGCTGCAAACGCTCGTGCCGGAACTTGCCACGGCCGAACCTGGCGCACTCAACGCAGCGCGTTTTCGCGATTTAAAAGCCGTGATCCGAATGGGCGAGGGCGCGACGCCCGGCATGTTGCGTTTCCCCGATGTCATGTTGCGCGGCCGTGATGGGCTCAATACAGCACAACTCGACGCGCTGGAATCGACGCTCACGGATCACGGTCCCATCAACATCCAGTTCACGAGCGGCACTACCGGCAACCCCAAGGGCGCCACGCTGAGCCACCACAACGTGGTGAACAACGGCCGTTTCATCGCGCACTCGATGTTGCTCACCGAACATGATTCGTTGTGCATTCCTGTGCCGCTGTATCACTGCTTCGGCATGGTGCTGGCGGTGCTCGCGTGCGTGTCAGTGGGCGCGACCATGGTGTTCCCAGGCGAAGCCTTCGATCCCGCCGCGACGCTCGCCGCAGTCGATGAAGAGCGCTGCACCGCATTGCACGGCGTCCCGACGATGTTCATCGCGGAACTCGATCTTCCGAACTTCGATAAATACGACCTGAGCCGGCTGCGCACCGGGATCATGGCGGGTTCGCCGTGCCCCATCGAAACCATGAAGAAGGTGGTCTCGCAGATGCACCTGGGCGAAATCACGATCGCATACGGAATGACCGAAACGAGTCCCGTGTCGTTTCAAAGCTCCACCACCGATCCCCTCGACAAACGTACCACGACGGTCGGTCAGATCCAGCCGCATCTAGAGGTGAAGCTGGTCGACCCACTCGGCAAAATTGTTCCGGTTGGCGAAACAGGCGAGCTATGCACGCGCGGATATTCGGTCATGAAAGGATATTGGGGCGACGAAGAAAAAACGCGCGAATCGATTATTGACGGCTGGATGCATACCGGCGATCTGGCCACCCTCGACGCTGAAGGATATTGCAATATCGTCGGACGATTAAAAGATATGCTGATTCGCGGCGGTGAAAACATTTATCCGCGTGAGATCGAGGAGTTCCTGTTCCGGCATCCGAAGATTCAATCGGTCCAGGTATTCGGTGTTCCCGATACTAAATACGGCGAGGAAGTATGCGCGTGGATTGTTCTTCGCCAAGGTGAGCTCGCAACGTCGGGAGACATTCGCGAATTCTGCCAAGGGCAGATAGCGCACTACAAGATTCCACGGCATATCCGCTTTGTCGACGAGTTGCCGATGACGGTCACCGGCAAGGTCCAGAAGTTCATCATGCGAGCGAAGATGATCGAGGAGCTGAAGCTATCGGAGGCTAAAACAGCCTAAGTGCCACACAATTGCTGAGATCTACAACTAAAAATGGCTGCCGGGGATAATCACGGCAACCATTTAAGTTTTTACGCAAACGTTTGTATAGACGAAAAAAAAGCGGGCCTGGAGCCCGCTAAAAACCACACGCTACGGGGTTAGCGCGAGGAGACCAAGGGTGGGACGGGCCGATATGATTTCAGCGGCCAACGACCCCAACAAACATGTCCCTGAAGCTGGGATTCGGCACTAAGCCGACCGTCGAATGGAACTCAACGTTGTAGTTCACCAACGTTGCACTCGATCACATCCGTGTTGAGACCGTTGAAGTGATTGTGGGCGAATAATCCGGGCATCACCGTAACAAAGTGTTTCAGGTTGTAACCCTTGGCGCACAAGGCTCGGCGATTATTCTGTCCAGATTTTGTCGATTATGGTGATTTACAAGTCGATATTCCGGCGCGTTTTAGGAATGCTTGCGCTGCCAAGCACGAGTTGTAGATTTTAAGGACAATCAAAAGCCGTCGACCCAACTGGCCGGCAAACTGCACTGGAGACAACCGCATGACCATCGACGCAGACCTTCTCGCCTATTACGCCAAGGTTGCCGCAGCGTTCCCCAATCTACCGCCCGATGCCGATCCGTTGGCCATGCGGCAGCAGTTTCAAAATGTTGCGCGTGAGTTCGCCGCGCCCCGGCCGGCGGGAGTGGATGTTGAGGACACGATCTTGCCGCTCGAAGGACGCACGTTGCGGGCGCGGGTTTATCGTCCGGCAGGGGCCAGGAAGCCGTTGCCTCTCGTGGTCTATTTTCATGGCGGCGGCTGGGTGGTCGGGGACCTGGACACACACGACCTGATGGTCGCACGATTCGCCCTGGACGCGCATTGCGCTGTCGTGAGCGTGGATTACCGGATGGCGCCCGAGCATCCCTTCCCCGCGCCTGTTGACGATGCGCTCGATGCACTGCTGTGGCTCGCCGAACATCGTTCGCGCCTTGGCTTCGCGACCAACCGGCTGGGCGTCGCAGGCGACAGCGCGGGCGGCCACCTTGCAGCCGTGGCTGCGCGGGCTGCGAACGATCGCGTGGCCGGTCTGGTCACGGCGCAGTTGTTGGTCTATCCCGTGGCGCGCTGCCGCTTCGAGGGCGGCAGCTTTACCGCTAATGCGGAGGGGCCGGGCCTGACCACCGAAGAAATGCGTTTTTACTGGGCCCAATTCCTGACGGCCGAACCGCCTGCCGATGACGACGTGCGCGCTTTCCCGCTCGCGCAATCCTACGATCGGACGCCGGCGCAGGCGTTGATCGTCGCCGCTGCGTACGATCCGCTCTACGACGACGCTCACGAAATGGCGCGTTTTCTGGAAGCGAATGGCGGACGCGCCGAGGTCATAAACGCGCATGACATGACGCACGGCTTCGGCAGGATTCAGGCGCACTCGAAAGCGGCGGCGGCCTGGATGAAAAAAACGTCGGAACGCTTCGGTGAACTGTTACATGCAGTGCGTTGACTTTTCGATGCCGAGCGACATTAGCTTACGTAATGTTTACGTATAGTTATCAATCCGCTGCATGTAACGGGCGCGTTAGCGATCGTGCAAAGACGGCCTCGCTCCGGCCGTGTTCGCCCTTATTTCAGCCATTTATCGAGTACGGCCTGAAATTCGCCCGTCGAGCGTGACAGGTGCAGCCATTGATCGACGTATTGCTGGAACACCACGTCGCCGCGCGGCAGCAGATACGCTTTTTCGCCGAACTGGAACGGTTTGTCCGGATGAACCGAGCACAGTCCCGGATTCAGCTTTTGCTGGAGCAGGGTTTCGGAGGCGTCGGTGACCATCACATCGGCTTGGCCGTCGAGGATTTGCTTGAAGATCGTCACGTTGTCGGGGTACTCGATCAGTTGCGAATGCGTGAAGAACTGCTTCGCGAATTTCTCGTTCGTACCGCCCGGATTGACGATGGTGCGTACACCCGGTTGATCGATTTGCGCGACGGTCTGGTATTTATCGACGTCGGCGCAGCGGACGATCGGTGTCTTGCCATCGACCATGTAGGGCTGGGTGAAGAACGCGCGTTTCTGGCGTTCGAGCGAGGTTGAAACCCCGCCGACCGCAATGTCGCACTTCGCGACGAAATCGTTCATCAGGTTCGACCACGACGTCTTGATGAACTCGGCCTTGACGTTCATCGACTGGGCGAGGTTTTGCGCGGCGTCGATGTCGATGCCTTCGAACTGGCCGTCCGGTTTCAGGAACGAGTACGGTTTGTAGTCGCCCGTTGTGCAGATCCGCAGCGTGCCGCGGGCGAGGATTTCATCGAGTCTCGATGAGGCGGGTGGAGACGTTGGCGCGCTGGCGGGTAACTTCGCGCTGGGAGCGGCGGTGATGCTGCCGGCTTGCATGGTCTGCGCCTGCGCGCCGATGGCGAAGCCGAGCAGCAGGGCACACACACTCGTGCGAAAGACACCGCGAAGCAAGCCGCAACCAGAGGCAAGAATTTTCATCGACACTCCCGGAAAGATTATTTCAGCCGCCGATGATATCGAAGGGAGTCATCGTTGGCACCTACCCCAAAATCCCCAACCCCTGAGTACGAACGCAAACCCCCGTCCGGTAGAATGCCCTTTTGCCCTACGCTCCAAGCCACGTGCCTTCCACACTCCTGAACGACACCTTCCTGCGCGCGCTGCAGCGCCAGCCCACCGACTACACGCCGATCTGGCTGATGCGGCAGGCGGGGCGCTATCTGCCCGAGTACAACGCCACGCGTTCGCGCGCCGGCAGTTTCATGGGTCTCGCGACCAATCCCGATTACGCAACGGAAGTCACGCTCCAGCCGCTGGAACGCTTCCCGCTCGACGCCGCCATCCTGTTCTCGGACATCCTGACCATCCCCGACGCAATGGGCCTCGGCCTGAATTTCGTCCAGGGCGAAGGCCCGCGGTTCGAGCGCACAGTCCGCACGGAAGAGGACGTGGCCAAACTGCACGTGCCGGATATCGACGCCACGTTGCGCTACGTGACCGACGCGGTATCGCAAATCCGCCGCGCGCTCACCGACGCACAAGGCCGCCAGAAAGTGCCGCTGATCGGCTTCTCGGGCAGCCCGTGGACGCTCGCGTGCTACATGGTCGAAGGCGGCGGATCGCCCGATCACCATACGGTCAAGGCCATGGCCTACACGCGGCCGGACCTGATGCATCGCATCCTCGATATCAACGCGCAAGCGGTCGTCGCTTATCTGAACGCGCAGATCGAAGCGGGCGCGCAAGCCGTGATGATCTTCGATACCTGGGGCGGCGCATTGGCCGACGGCGCGTATCAGCGCTTCTCGCTCGACTACATCGCGAAGGTCGTCGCAGGATTGAAGCGCGAGCACGAGGGCGTCAAAGTGCCGGTCATCACGTTCACGAAGGGCGGTGGTTTGTGGCTGGAACAGATCGCGGCTGTTGGCGTGGACGCGGTCGGTCTCGACTGGACCATGAACCTGCGCCAGGCGCGCGAAAAAGTGGGCGATCGGGTGGCGCTCCAGGGCAACATCGATCCATCGGTGCTGTTTGCGTCGCCGGCCGTGATTCGCACCGAGGCGCGCGCCGTTCTCGATAGTTTCGGCAATTTCCCCGGCCATGTTTTCAACCTCGGCCACGGTATTTCGCAGTTCACGCGCCCGGAGAACGTGGCGGAACTCGTTGATGAAGTGCATCGGCATAGCCGCGCCATTCGCGCAAAGACCTGACGTTTGGTCAAAAAAGATTGCTGCTATGCGTCAAGAAAAGCTTACGTCAAACGTTTGGGCGGCTAGACAAAAGTGCCGCGAAATGCCCGTAGGTTGGCCGTTCCGCCAATGTCAAGAGTTGACTTATGCACATTTTGTACGTTGCGGCGCGCCATCTTCAAATCAGACCTAAGGGCCATTCTGAAGGCATGTTTTGTGTCTTCAAATACATGATTAATAAGAGAAATTTGAGACCAACCCGAAATGTGGGCTACCGCACACAGCAAGCGAGATCGCCACTTTTTGTCCCTGTCAATCAAAGTTCTCAACAAAGTTATCCACAGGCCTGTGGAAAGCTTCGAAATCTCAAAAATAATCCACAGCTTAGCGTCGATTGTGATGTTTCACTTTAACTACGCCCCGCACAGCCCCACGCTCAGGTGGAACGATTGCGCCAGCGCGGCTTGCGGCGGGTGCGTCAATTGAGCGTCTTTGTCCGGGTCGCGCTAGACCATCCTCTGGCGACGCTTTTCGACTATCGATATGATCTGGCCCCCACTCCGCTACCCGGCATGCTGGTACGGATTCCCTTCGGACGTCGCGACGCAGTCGGCCTGATTTGTGAGGTCACGGATCATAGCGACGTACCCGTGGACAAGCTGCGCGATGTGGCCGCCATTTGCAGCACGCTCGCGCCACTCGCCGATGAATGGCGCGCACTGACGTTGTTCGCAGCCGAGTATTACCAGCGCGGTCTGGGCGAAGTGGCGCTGCCCGCGTTGCCGCAAGTTCTGCGCGACGCCTCGCGCTGGACGAAATTGCTCGCGCCCGAGGAGCGGTATCGGCTGATGCCGGAAGGGCGCGCGAGTTTGCCCGATGCGTTGCCGCCACGCGCCACCGCGCTGCGCCGTCTGGCCGATGCCCTCGCCGCCAATCCCACGTTACCTGCCGCCGAGGCGCACGCACTGCATCCGAAAGCGCGTGTGACGCTCGATGAATGGCAAACGCGCGGATGGGTATCGTTGGAAACCGGTGATGTGCCGGAGCAGGAGATCGCGCTCGCGCCCGCGGTTGAAAAAGCTGCGCTGCACGCAACCGACGTGCTTTTGCCGCAATTGACCGCGGAGCAATCCGATGCCGTCGATGCCATCACCGGCGCGAAAGGTTTCGCCGCGTTCCTGCTGCATGGCGTGACCGGCAGCGGCAAAACCGAGGTTTATCTCCACGCACTGGCCCATTTGCTCGGTTCGCGTCCCGACGCGCAAGCGCTCGTGCTCGTCCCGGAAATCAATCTCACGCCGCAATTCGAAGCTGCTTTCCGCACGCGTTTCGCCGCGTTGCCGGAAGGCGCCATCGTGACGATGCATAGCGGGCTGGCCGAAGGCGAACGCGCCCGGAACTGGCTCGCGGCGCACACGGGCCGCGCGCGGCTCGTGCTGGGAACGCGGCTCGCGATCCTGGCGTCGTTGCCGAAGCTGGCGTTGATTGTGGTCGATGAGGAACACGATCCCGCCTACAAGCAGCAGGAAGGCTTGCGCTATTCGGCGCGTGATCTCGCGGTTTATCGAGCGAACAAGCTGGAGATTCCGGTGGTGCTCGGCTCGGCGACACCATCGCTCGAAAGCTGGTGGCAAGCCGAGCAAGGCCGATACACCAAGCTGACGCTCACGCGGCGAGCCGTGGCAACGGCGGTTCTGCCAAGCGTCCGGTTGATCGATTTGGAAGAGGAGCGGCAGCGCGGACGGGCGTCTGTAGAAGGCTTGTCGGGGCCGCTCATTGCCGCGATGAAAACGCGCCTGGAACGTGGTGAGCAAAGCCTCGTGTTTCTCAACCGGCGCGGCTACGCGCCTATCCTTTCGTGTGACGCCTGCGGCTGGGTCGCCGGCTGCCCGCGATGCAGCGCCTACGTCGTGCTTCACAAGCCCGAGCGCGCGCTGCGTTGCCACCATTGCGGCTGGGAATCGCGGATTCCGAAATCCTGCCCGGACTGCGGCAACGTGGATATTGCGCCGATGGGCCGCGGCACGCAGCGCGTGGAAGAAACGCTCGCGACGGCGGTACCGGGCGCACGGGTATTACGTATCGATGCCGACAGCACGCGGCGCAAGGGCAGCGCACAAGCGCTTTTCTCCGATGTCCACGCGGGCGAGGTCGATATCCTCGTCGGCACGCAGATGATCGCGAAGGGGCACGACTTCCAGCGCGTGACGCTGGTCGGCGTGCTCAACGCCGATACCGCGCTTTTCTCGCACGATTTCCGGGCAAGCGAGCGGCTTTTCGCCCAGTTGATGCAGGTGAGCGGGCGGGCGGGGCGTGCCGGCTTGCCGGGCGAAGTGATGATCCAGACGCGCTACGCGCGGCACGCGCTTTATCACGCGCTGGCCCGGCACGATTACGTCGGGTTTGCCAATTCCACGCTGGCCGAGCGCCGCGATGCGCATTTGCCGCCGTTCGTCTATCAGGCGATGCTTCGCGCCGAGGGACGCACGCTCGAGGCCGCGCTGGACTTCCTAGGCGCTGCGGCAGCGGAGTTCGCCGCGCTGGCCGGCGCGGAACGCGTGACCGTGTACGACGCGGTGCCGCTGACTATCGTGAAGGTTTTTAACGTGCACCGCGCGCAGTTGTTGCTGGAATGTGCGTCGCGGGCCGTGTTGCAGAATGCGTTGCGGGCCTGGCAGCCGGCATTACGCAGTCTCAAGGTGAAGGGTGTGATCCGATGGAACGTCGAGGTCGACCCACTCGATATTTAAGGTCGCTCGGGCCGCGGTTTTATCCAGGCCCTTGCCGTTCAGCCGTTCAGCCGTTGCCGCGGTCCGCGCCTTGCACGCGCGCAACCGTCAGGCCGCCAACCGTCATGTCGTTGCCGCTGTCGCGATCACCCTCTGGCCGCTCGACGTGCGGATGCGCGCCGCGGATGAACAACACCACGCACAGCGCACTCATCGCCCAGATACTGCAAAAAATCGTCCAGGTGCTCATATCCTCTTCTCCCCGAAACCGCGCGGCTGAATTGTAAGGTGGCCGGCAAAGTTTCATCGCTCATATGGCCGTACCAGTTCTTATCGGCACCTGGCAGCGATTAATTAGGGGTGACCCAAAAAAAATTATCGAACGCGGAATCCTAGAGCACGCTCAAGCCAAACGGCCATCCTCGATTACCCCTAATCCCTTGTTCTGAAAGGATTTTCGAAAGGTGCAACCCGTCTCGAAATGTTGGTTGCACCTTTTTTATGAGCGGGTTACGATTCGGCCACTTTTCAAGCTATCGCCGGTTCCGATTCCGGCAAGGACGGATATATGGCGAGCACCACCCTGGGCGTCAAGGTCGACGATCTGCTGCGCACCCGCCTGAGAGATGCCGCTACGCGGCTCGAGCGGACCCCGCACTGGCTCATCAAGCAAGCCATCTTCGCGTATCTCGAGCGCATCGAACATGGACAGTTGCCACCTGAACTGTCCGGTGCAATCGGTTCGGCCGACGCGCTCGAATCCTCCGCGCACGCCGATTCCGAAGAGGACGGCGCGCCGCATCCCTTCCTCGATTTCGCCCAGAACGTGCAACCGCAATCCGTGTTGCGGGCTGCGATTACGGCGGCGTACCGGCGCCCCGAGCCGGAATGCGTGCCGTTCTTGATCGGACAGGCGCGGTTGCCGGCTAATGTCGCTGCCGAAACGAATGCCATGGCGACGAAGCTTGTTGAAGCGCTGCGCAAGAAGCAAACGGGCGGCGGTGTCGAAGGCCTGATCCACGAGTTTTCGCTGTCCAGCCAGGAAGGCGTCGCGCTGATGTGTCTCGCCGAAGCGTTGCTGCGCATTCCCGATCGCGCCACGCGCGACGCGCTGATTCGCGACAAGATCAGCAAGGGCGACTGGCGCTCGCACATGGGTCAGGCGCCGTCGCTGTTTGTGAACGCGGCGACGTGGGGCTTGATGATCACCGGCAAGCTGGTGACGACGAATAGCGAAGCGGGTTTGTCGTCGGCGTTGACGCGTTTGATCGGGCGCGGCGGTGAACCGCTGATCCGCAAGGGCGTCGATATGGCCATGCGGTTGATGGGCGAGCAATTCGTTACAGGTGAGACGATTTCGGAAGCGCTGGCGAACAGCCGCAAATTCGAAGCGCGCGGTTTCCGTTATTCCTACGACATGCTCGGCGAAGCCGCGACGACCGAAGAGGATGCGGTTCGCTATTACGCGTCGTATGAACAGGCGATTCACGCGATCGGTAAAGCTGCCGGATCGCGCGGCATTTATGAAGGCCCGGGGATTTCCATCAAGTTGTCCGCCCTGCATCCACGCTATTCGCGCTCGCAGCAGGAACGCACGATGACCGAGCTATTGCCGCGCGTGAAGGCGCTGGCCTTGCTCGCGCGGCGTTACGACATTGGCTTGAACATTGATGCGGAAGAAGCCGACCGGCTGGAAATTTCGCTCGATCTGCTTGAAGCGTTGTGCTTTGATCCGGACCTGGCCGGTTGGAACGGCATTGGTTTCGTGGTGCAGGCGTATCAAAAGCGCTGCCCGTTTGTTATCGATTATTTGATCGATCTGGCGCGTCGCAGCCGGCATCGGATCATGGTTCGGCTGGTTAAGGGCGCTTACTGGGATTCGGAAATCAAGCGCGCGCAAGTCGATGGTCTTGAAGGCTATCCGGTCTATACGCGCAAGATTTATACAGATATCTCTTACGTCGCCTGCGCGAAGAAACTGCTCGGCGCGCCCGATGCCGTGTACCCGCAATTCGCCACGCATAACGCGTTCACGCTGTCGGCTATCTATCATCTCGCCGGGGGGAATTACTACCCCGGTCAGTACGAGTTCCAATGCCTGCACGGCATGGGCGAACCGCTGTACGAAGAAGTCACCGGGCGCGACAAGCTCAACCGGCCGTGTCGCGTGTATGCGCCTGTCGGCACGCACGAAACGCTGCTCGCATACCTCGTACGGCGCTTGCTCGAGAACGGCGCGAATACATCGTTTGTGAATCGGATCGCCGATAAAACCATTCCGGTCAGCGAGCTTGTGCAGGACCCTATCGACGAAGCGTCCAAGCTCACGCCGCTCGGTTTGCCTCACGCAAAGATCTCGCTGCCGCGTCAGTTGTACGGCAGCGAGCGCCTCAATTCGATGGGCTTCGATCTGTCGAATGAGCATCGGCTTGCGTCGTTGTCATCGGCGTTGCTCGCGAGCGCGAATCATCCGTGGCGCGCGGCTCCGATGCTGGAAGCCGCTGACGTAGTGGAAGGCGTCGCACGCGACGTTCGTAATCCCGCCGATCTGCGCGACTTGGTCGGTACCGTGATAGAGGCGACGCCGGAGCAAGTCGCTTTGGCTATTTCCAACGCGGTCGCCGCCGCGCCGATCTGGCAATCGACGCC
>NZ_JAQGMM010000189.1 GCF_028292365.1 Caballeronia sp. | reverse complement strand
GACGCGATTCCCGACACCGACGGCGCTGCACGCACCGCGCAATTCAACCCGGCTCGCGGGGCAGCGGTGATTGCCCGCGCTCGCGCGTTCCTCGATGAAGCCGCGCCGCTCGCCAACGGTTCTCACGTCGATGCCACTGCGTATCGCGTGGAAGGCGGCAAGCTTGTCGTCACGCTGAAAAACGGTTCGTCGGCGTTGAAATCACCCGCTCAGTTCATCGGTTACCAAGGTGACGCCGCCTCGCCGTCCGCGGTGCTGCTCAAGCATCACGGTTTGCACTTCGAGATCCAGATCGACGCGACGGATTCCATCGGCAAGACCGATGCCGCGCATGTGAAGGACGTGCTGATGGAGGCTGCGGTCTCGACCATCATCGATTGCGAGGATTCAGTCGCGGCCGTCGATGCCGCCGACAAGGTCGAGCTTTACCGCAACTGGACCGGCCTGATGAAAGGCGATCTCGCCGAGGAAGTCACCAAGAACGGCAAGACCTTCACGCGCCGCCTGAACGCGGATCGCGAATACACCGCGCCCGATGGCTCTGCGGTGAAGCTGCATGGCCGCTCGTTGCTGTTCATCCGTAACGTCGGGCATCTGATGACGAATCCGGCTATTGTCGATCGTGATGGACACGAGATTCCCGAAGGCATTCTCGACGCCGTGATGACGTCACTGGGCGCGATGCACGACCTGCAAAACAAGCTCAATTCGCGCACGGGATCAATTTATATCGTGAAGCCGAAGATGCACGGACCGGCGGAAGTCGCGTTCTCCGACGAGCTGTTCGGACGCGTGGAAGACTTGCTCGGCCTGCCGCGCTACACCATCAAGATGGGCATCATGGACGAGGAGCGGCGCACGAGCGTCAACCTGCAGGCGTGCATTGCAGTGGCATCGGCGCGGGTGGCGTTTATCAATACGGGCTTCCTCGACCGCACCGGCGACGAGATGCACAGTGCGATGGAAGCCGGTCCGATGATGCGCAAGGGCGATATGAAATCGTCGGCGTGGATCACGGCTTACGAGCGCAATAACGTGCTCGCGGGTTTGAGTTCGGGATTGCGTGGGCGTGCGCAAATCGGCAAAGGCATGTGGGCCATGCCCGACCTGATGCACGCGATGCTCGAGCAGAAGATCGCTCACCCGAAGGCGGGCGCGAACACGGCATGGGTGCCCTCGCCGACCGCCGCGACGCTGCATGCGCTGCATTACCACCAGGTCGATGTACAAGCGGTGCAGCAAGGGCTGGAGAAGACAAGTTACGCCAGCGCACGCGATGAACTGCTTAATGGACTGCTGACGATTCCTGTTGTCGAAAAGGCGCAATGGTCGGATGACGAAATTCGCCAGGAAATCGAGAACAACGTGCAGGGGATTCTGGGTTACGTGGTGCGGTGGATCGACCAGGGCGTGGGATGTTCGAAGGTGCCGGATATCCACGATGTCGGGCTGATGGAAGACCGCGCAACGCTGCGGATTTCTAGCCAGCATATTGCGAACTGGCTGCATCACGGCGTGGTGTCGGCGGCGCTGGTCAACGAGACGTTCGAGCGCATGGCGAAAGTCGTGGACAAGCAGAACGCCAATGACCCGCAATATCAGCCGATGGCCGGTCACTTTGAAACGTCGCTGGCTTTCAAGGCGGCCAAGGCGCTGGTTTTCGAGGGCCGTGCGCAACCGAGTGGGTACACGGAGCCGTTGCTGCATAAGTTCCGGCTGGAGGTTAAGCAGCGGCACGGTTGAAAGATCGGAACCTGATTCTCGCTGGATATACAATGAAAGAACGTATATCCAGCGAGGCCGTCATGCAAGTATCCAGGTGGGGAAACAGTCTGGCGATCCGCCTTCCTGCGGCGGTAGTGGAAGCGCTTGAACTGCACGAAGGCGACGACGTAGAAGTTGTTATCGCGGGCGCGCGCGAATTCCAGATCAAGAAGAAGCCGACCGGCCGGGCGTTGCTTGACCGGCTCCGTCAGTATCGTGGTCGTCTGCCCGCTGATTTCACGTTCAGCCGCGACGACGCCAATCGCGATGGCTAAGGTCTTTCTGGATAGCAACATCGCGCTATATCTTCTGTCCGGCGACGCGGTTAAAGCAGACCTTGCCGAGGGTTTGATGGCAGAAGGCGGTGTCATCAGCGTTCAAGTGTTGAACGAAATTGCCAATGTGACCCGGGGCAAGCTGGCCATGTCGTGGCACGAGACAAACGATGTGCTGGATGCCGTTCGGGCGGTATGCACGACCGAGCCGCTGACCGTGGAAACCCATAACACCGGCCGGCGGATTTCAGAGCGATACGGTTTGTCTGTGTACGACGCGATGATTGCGGCTGCGGCGTTGCTTGCCGGATGCGATGTCCTCTACTCCGAGGACATGCATGACGGGCTGGTCATCGACGAGAGGTTGCAGATTGTTAATCCGTTTGCCGCAGGGGGCTGGCACAGCCGCGGGAGTTTGCTATAATCCGCGACTTGCTGGAGAGATGGATGAGCGGTTTAAGTCGCACGCCTGGAAAGCGTGTTTAGGGTCAAACCTAACCGGGGTTCGAATCCCCGTCTCTCCGCCAGAATACGTTTCACATTGTTGAGTAGCACCCGAAACCCGCATCGAGCCTTGCGCCGACGCGGGTTTTTTGTTTCCTGCTGGGCCAAAACTGAAAATATTTCTTCTCGCGTATGCCGGATGTAATCGACCAGCGCTCGCGCACACGCATCCGGTTTCCGGTCGAACAGACTCACCGCCAGGGCTACCACGAACCTCACAGGCATCTTCGCGACCGACCTAAGTTCAGAAATCAGGCGCTCCTAATCCACGCTTTAAGTCTTTCCCACCAACTTACCCGCCCTTGCGGCGGTGGCTCGCGATAGTCCGATAAAGTGTAGCCGGATTGATTGGGTGTAAACGATTGTGGGCGTTGCGGCATGAGGTCTTCCTGCGGAGGACTCTGCCGCTGCCTATCCGGCTCGCGCTGACGCTTCAGGTGCGGAGCCGATTGCGTATGCTGAATGAACGTATGCCCCGGGCCATACTCTGATATCGACACAGAGTCTGCCTCTTTTGGGGCGACCGGTTTGCCGTTCTCGTCAACGGATACCGTTTCAACTTCAACTAGAGGAATGCACCATGCCGCATGCGCGCGAGCTGTCCGCTTTCCGTTCGCATCAGCGCAACGGAAAACGAAGTCTTCCGGGTACTTTGAAGCATCCTTGATTTCCGTACTTTGATTCCACGCATACTTGAACGCAATCGACCCGGGGTGTGGCGCCGAAGGCTCCTGGGCACCTCGTGGAAATTGCTTTGCCATATCTGTCGCTCCTGACGTAAAAATGCCGCCGCACGCAGTGGCGGCAATACAGACGCTAAGTAAAATGCGGCCACTAAACATCACTTCGCAATCCTGTCGAAGTATTCGTATCGAGCACGATAGCGCTTGCGCCCTTCCGCCTCGCATGCTGTCCCTTTGCTCGACCAGTACATGTTGGCGGACTCCGCAAAGTCTTCAGTCATGTTGTTTCGCGCGTATTCCGATGGTGCCTGCCCATCGCTCGCAATAGCATCCCGCCAGTCCTGTTTGTTTGCCGGATCGCTCCATAAAGCTTCGCTCCAAGTGCCCTGTTTCATGCAGCATCGTGCTATCGACGTACCGCTGTGGAAACGTTGACCAACCTTTCCACGGAAAAAACGCAACGCCCTGTTCGATATCAGCGGTCGCAGCGGATGAGAACGACGAATCGCCGTATTCTTCCTGCCAAAGCGCATCCCTGGGGTTAGGTGAGGCGTTGAGCGAAACCGTCTCCAGATCTTTGTACTGCTGCGGCGGAACGGTTTCAAGCGCTCGGACAATCTCCTTCTCGCCCGGTATGCCATAACCTCGCGCCGGACTTTGGACAGGCACATAAATACTGACCGGAGGGCCGTTTACAGTCGCGTCGAACTGAGTTGCAGTTCCCGTC
>NZ_JAQGMM010000183.1 GCF_028292365.1 Caballeronia sp. | reverse complement strand
ACGCAGCCGAACAGCACGCCATCGTGCTCGATCACCGAGAAATGGTCGATATCACGCTCAATCTGATGCCGGCCGCGCCGCACGAGCGTGCCGTCCATTTCCAGCGGTTCGATCAGCGTCAAAATCCCGCCGACGTCATCCGGCGTCGCTTCGCGCAGGCTCTCGAGATTCTCGTATGAGATCATCGTGCCGACGCCGTCGTGCAGGAACAATTCGAGCAGGATGCTGCCGTCAAGCGCGTAGGGAATGATGTGCGCCCGCGCCACGCCGCCGCGACATGCGCGAATGGTGTGCTTCAGGTAGAACGCGGCGTCGCCTTGCAGCTCGCCGCTTTCGTGCAGCCTGTAAGCGTCGTCCAGCGACATTTCGCGCACCAGTTCGCCATTTTCATCGACGAGACCGGGGGTTTCGGTCAGGAAAATGATCTTGTCGGCGCGCAATGCAATGGCCGCCGCCGACGCCACATCTTCCATCGACAAATTGAACGCTTCGCCCGTCGGTGAAAAACCGAGCGGGGAGAGCAGGACCAGCTTGCTGCTGGTCAGCGAGTGTCGAATGGAATCGCCGTCGATCTTGCGCACCACGCCGGTGTGCTGAAAATCGACGCCGTCGAGAATGCCGACCGGCCGCGCTGTCACAAAATTGCCCGACACCACGCTGATGTGCGCGTGCGCCATCGGCGTGTTCGGCAAGCCCTGGCTGATCGCCGCTTCGATGTCGAGGCGCACTTCGCCGGCGGCTTCTTTCGCGGATTCGAGCGCGCGGGCATCGGTGATACGTAAGCCGTGCGAAAACTCCGATTCCACGCCGTGCAGGTTCAATTGTTCTTCCACCTGGGGTCGCGAACCGTGCACGAGCACGACGTGAATGCCCATGGCGTGTAACAGCCCGACGTCCTGAACGAGCGCGTTCAGACGTCCTTCCTGTACCAGTTCGCCGCCGAACGCGACCACGAAGGTCTTGTTTCGGAACGCGTGAATATAGGGTGCGACGGAGCGCATCCATTCCACGAACTGGCCGTGTTCATCAGGCGCTTCAGGCTCGGCGATAACCGGCGGAGACGCGGCGGGGAGGTCGGTTTGAGAATTCATGCCGGGATTATAATGCCGTGCTATGCCGAATGTTTCCAAACGTCCCGCCGATGCGGACAAGCTTGACCCCCAGGAGCAGTTGAAAAAGCTGCGTGAAGCGCTGCTGCGCGATGCAGCGGCGCGCGAAAGCGATGGGGAAAATGAGGGGGAGGATTCCGCCGATAACGCCGTCAACCGCAAGAAGGAAGCGGCTGCGCGGCGGTTTGCGGGTGCCTCGGACAGCTCTGCTACCGGTGCTTCCAAAGCAGCGGCAGGGGGGGCGAGTGGAAGTTCAGCTTCCTCGCAGACTGCGAAGAAAAATGTTCAAAAGGGCACTGGGGGTTCGCCTCCGCCTTTCTCTTCGTCTTCGCCTCAGCGTTCTCCGTCGTCTTCCCGCGATGAACCGAAAAAGCCATCGAGTGCGGCTCAGACGCCCCGGGAGCCCGCGCAGCGAAAAGACGAGCGCGGTGGTCTGCACTTGTTATCGACTTTATTGTCCGAGAAGGCGGCGAGTCCTGTCGTTTCATCGCATTCCGGCGATCAGCGCAATCAGGGCGCGAATGAACGCGTTTCGAGTCAGGGTGATTTATCGGTGGCGAAACGGGCCGGCGTCAAGGTTCCCGTAACTGAACCATCCAAACCTCGCAGTCATCCCGCCGCTGACGCTTTCGCAGGACAGCGGGCGGCGAGTGAGCGTCCGGCACCGGCCGGAGCGGGTCAACGAGAACCGGAATCTCGTATCGATGACCGCGGCACTGCTGGCCAACCGGCAACCGGTACCCGGGCGCAAGAGCGCCGGACTCAGGACGGGAAAGCCGCGCGCGGTCAAGAACGGGCACCGGACGTTAAACACACGACGCATGGCATCCGTTCGCAAGCGCTTCCGGGCGGGTTGAAGAAGCCTGTGGCTGATCAAGAATCAGCGCCCGACGTAGTTCAATCCGCAATTCATCCTAAACCAGTCATTGTCGATGCCCGTCCGGAACACCGCGAACGGGGCGCGAAGGTGGGGCGCAATCCCGAAGGGCCGCGAGATAACGCACAAGCGACGACCGCTTCAGGCTCGCAGTTGCCTCGGAATCGACCAGCTGTGAAAGTTCAGGGCGCACGACCGCCCAAAGAAGCACGTGCATCCCAAAACGCTCAGCAGCGCTCGAGCGTGCAATCCGACGTGCAATCCAATGCCCCAAGCGCACCGCGTCGCGACACGCCGCGTCCGCGCCGAGTGGTCGAGCCGAACCCCATTCCGCCGATTCGTTTCCCGGAAACGCTGCCCGTCTCCGCTCGGCGCGATGAAATCGCTGCCGCGATCCAGGCAAACCAGGTCGTCATTGTCAGCGGCGAGACGGGCTCCGGAAAAACAACGCAGCTACCCAAGATCTGTCTGGCCCTCGGCCGAGGCCTTGGCGCAGGCGGCTCAGGGCTGATCGGTCACACGCAGCCACGTCGCATCGCGGCATCGGCGACAGGACGGCGGATCGCTGAAGAACTCGGTACGCCGTTCGGCGAAGTGGTCGGCTACAAGGTGCGCTTCACGGATAACTTGTCGCCGGGTGCGTCGGTGAAACTGATGACCGACGGCATTTTGCTGGCTGAAACGCAGACCGATCCGCTGCTCGCCGCCTACGACACGATCATCATCGACGAGGCGCACGAGCGCAGCCTGAACATCGACTTCCTGCTCGGATATTTGCGCGAGATCCTGCCGCGACGTCCGGATTTGAAGGTGATCGTGACATCGGCGACGATTGATGCCGACCGTTTCGCCCGTCATTTCGGCAGCGATGAAAAACCGGCGCCGGTGATCGAGGTGAGCGGGCGGCTCTATCCGGTGGAAGTGCGCTATCGCCCAGTCGAAGAGGACAGCCCGGCTGTGAAAGCCGCGCAGGGAACCACGCCCGGCACGCAGCAAAAGGATCGGCCGGATCGTCCTAAAAACCAGCGTGAAAACGATCGCGATCTGATGGAAGCGATCGTTGACGCCGTCGATGAACTCTGCCGCGAAGGTCCCGGCGACGTCCTCGTCTTTCTCCCCGGCGAACGCGAGATTCGCGACGCCGCCGAAGCGTTGCGCAAACACCATCCGCCGCACACGGAAATCCTGCCGCTGTTCGCACGTCTTTCCGCGGCCGAGCAGGAGCGCGTGTTCAAGACATCGAACGCGCGGCGCATCGTGCTGTCGACGAACGTCGCCGAAACCTCGTTGACGGTGCCGGGGATTCGCTACGTCGTCGATACCGGCTTGGCGCGCGTAAAACGCTATTCGTACCGCAACAAAGTGGAGCAATTGCAGATCGAACCGATCTCGCAAAGCTCGGCGAACCAGCGCGCCGGTCGTTGCGGACGCGTGGCCGACGGCGTGTGCATTCGTCTCTACGAAGAAGACGATTACAACCTTCGCGTGCGTTTTACAGATCCGGAAATCCTCCGGTCATCGCTGGCCGCGGTGATCTTGCGGATGAAGTCGCTGCACCTGACGGCCATCGAAACGTTTCCGTTTCTCGAACCGCCGCCGGGACGTGCGATCGCTGATGGCTATCAACTGCTGAACGAACTCGGCGCCGTCGATGACGACAACGCGCTCACGCCGCTCGGCCGCGAACTCGCGCGTTTGCCGCTCGATCCGCGCGTCGGCCGGATGATTCTCGCCGCGCGCGATCATCAGTCGTTGCGCGAAGTGTTGATCATCGCCAGCGCGTTGTCCGTTCAGGACCCGCGCGACCGGCCGATCGAGGCTCAGGAGCAAGCGGATCTGGCGCACAAGAAATTTGCCGATGAGCGCTCCGAATTCCTGCAGTGGACAAAAATCTGGGCGTGGTTCGAGGATGCAATCACGCACAAAAAGTCGAACAAGCAGCTTACCGATGCGTGCCGCGCGAACTTTTTGAACCACGTGCGTTTGCGTGAATGGCGCGATGTGCATTCGCAGTTGCTGACCGTTGTGCGTGAACACGGCTGGCGCCTGAATGAATCCGAAGCGACGTTTGAGCAGATTCATCTCGCTTTGCTGACGGGTTTGCTTGGCAACGTGGGCCTGAAAGCCGATGACGAGCCGTATTACCTCGGCGCACGCGGCATCAAGTTTTATCTGTGGCCGGGTTCGGCGTTGTTGAAGAAGGCGGGGCGCTGGGTTGTAGCGGGCGAACTCGTGGAAACGAGCCGGCTATACGCACGCTGTATCGCGAAGATCGAGCCTGAATGGCTTGAGCAAGTCGGCGCGCATTTGCTGCGTAAATCGATTTCCGAGCCGCATTGGGAAAAGAAGGCCGCGCAAGTTGCGGCGTTCGAACGCGCAACGTTGCACGGCCTGACTGTCTACGCACGTAGGCGGGTGAGTTTTGGCAAACAAGATCCGGAGCGAGCGCGTGAATTGTTCATTCGCGGCGCACTCGTGGACGGCGAGTTCGAGACCAAGCTGCCGTTTTTCGCGCACAACCGCAAGCTGCTGGCGGACATCGAACAGCTGGAGCACAAGTCGCGTCGGCAGGATGTGCTTGTCGACGACGAATTGATCTTCGGTTTCTACGATTCGCTTGTGCCGAAGGGCATCTATTCGGGCGCGGCGTTTGAGCGTTGGTATCGCGATGAGGAAAAGAAGGAGGGCGCGTCACGCCGATTGTTCCTCTCACGCGACGACCTGATGCGCCACGAAGCCGCCGGGATCACAACCGATCTGTTCCCGAAACGGATGACGATGGCCGGCATCGAAATGACGCTGACTTATCATTTCGAGCCCGGTTCTCCTCGCGACGGCGTGACGTTGACCGTGCCGCTGTTTGGGCTGAACCAAGTCGATGCCCGCCGTTCCGAATGGCTGGTTCGCGGCATGTTGAAAGAGAAAATCCAGCTGCTGCTGAAGTCGTTGCCGCAGAAATTACGGCGCCACCTCGTGCCATTGCCCGAATTCTCGGCTGGCGTGGTCGAGCGGCACAGCGGCAAGACGTTTGGCGCGGGTGGTCTGCTCGAAGCGCTGATCGCCGACATTCGCGAGCAGACGCAGATCGCGATGAAGCCGTCGGATTTCAAGCTTGAAACGCTGCCGGCGCATTTGTTCATGAACTTCAAGGTCATCGACGAACATGGGCGGCAACTTGCGATGGGCCGTAACCTTGCTCAGTTGCGTACCGAATTAGGGGGCCAGGCACAGCAACATTTCCAAAAGCTCGCTGCGGGCGCGACATTGGATATTGGTGGTGACGCGGCCGCGCCAGCGACGCGAAACGCTTCGGCATCCGATTCTTCGGGTGGCAGTTCAGGTACCGCGCTCTACGAAAACCTCACCACATGGGATTTCGGAAAGCTGCCTGAATTGCTTGAAATTCGGCGGCGCGGTCAGACCTTGTTCGGCTATCCGGCGTTGGTCGATCGCGTAACGCATTGCGACGTTGAAGTATTCGATTCACCGGAAGAGGCGGCACGAATTCATCGCGCTGGTTTGCGTCGGTTGTTTGCATTGCAACTGCGTGAGCCGATCCGGTATCTCGAGCGCAATCTGGGCGGATTGCGCGAGATGTCGCTGCAATACATGGCGCTGGGTTCACAGGAAGAGTTGGGCAGCCAGATCATAGAAACGGCGTTGGATCGTGCATGCCTGCAGGATCCGCTTCCCGATAACGACGCTGATTTCTATGCACGGCGCGATCAGGGCAAGAGCCGGTTGACGCTGCTGGCGCAGGAAATTGCGCGGTTGGCTGGGCAGATACTGGCGGACTATGCAACGGTTTCGAAGAAACTGACGCAGGTCAAATCGTTCGGTGCACCGTACGCTGATATGGCCGGGCAATTAAACGCGCTGATCGGCAAGCGATTTATTATCGATACACCTTATGCGCAGTTGTCCCACTTCCCGCGTTATCTGAACGCGATAGCGTTACGTATCGACAAGTTGAAGGCGGATGCGGTGCGGGACGCGCGGTTATCGGCGGAAATTGCGCCGCTGCTGCAAAACTATCAGCGAGCGATTGCGCAACGCGGCGGGGTGGCGGATGCGCGATTAAGCGAATACAGATGGTTGCTGGAAGAGTTGCGCGTGTCGTTGTTTGCGCAGGAACTTCGGACACCCATGCCAATTTCGGTTAAGCGTTTGTACAAAGTATGGGAATCGATGCAACGGTAGTGCGTGTGAGAAAGGCATGTGAAAAAGCGCGAGACTCGGCGGCTAGCCGGCTCGCGCTTCAAGGGCTTCTACACTGTTACTTCGTTGTTGCGCTTGGGGTCTCAACGACTTCGAGACTTAAAGGCGCTGCCGTCAAAACGCTGACTTCGGCATTTACCGGACCGCTAGCTTCGGTGCTGACAGTAGCGACCGAGTATTTCTGCCATTTTCCGTCGGCCAGGGTTTCCACGTTGTCGCCGCATTTTCGATAGAAATTGCGAGCTAAATCCCGCGAGGCGAATACGGCCTTCAACTGGCAGACCATTTGTGGTGCGCCAGCATCGTTCGTTACGTTCAGCACGTAGTCCCATTCACGAACGCCGAAGAATCCTTCCTGGAATTGCGGACGGCCCAGGAGAGACACGACCTGGTTCTTGTTCATGCCGGGCTTGAGCTTGCGCAATGCTTCCGTCAACGGATAGCTGCCACCGATATTCGACGCCGATTCCGGCGCCGGAAATACCAGTTCGTCCTGACTGCCATTACTGGACAACCGGCTGCCCGTGCCGCAGCCCGACAACAAAAGGGCCGCGACGAGTGAAGCGGCGAAAGGAAGTGCACGCGATGGTTTGCGGAGGGTGAAGTTCATCTCTTGATCGGATCCGTTGTTTTCATTAACTCGATGTCGCGGGCATTTTCAGCTCGCCCGCGACACTACCTCTGCCTGACTGCTCTGGCTTACCAGTGCATTCCGGCGCCAACCGACACGCCGAAGTTACCGCGCGTGCTCGTCGTGCCGCTGACCTTGTAGGCCCAGATGCCGTTCTCGGAAAGCTGCGAAATGCCGACAGCAACCGCTGATTGACCACCATAGGTGCCACCGCCCAGGGCCACCATGCCGCGGCCTGGCAACACTGCCTGCGGCAGACCGGCGACCGCAAGTGCCGATGCCGTGCCTGCGTAGGCATCGCGACGAGCGCCTTCGGACTTTGAGTCGGTATAGTCGTTGGCCGACTTGAGCGTACTGCCGGCGCTTTGGTTCAGCTGGTTGACGTTGACCGCGTCGGTGCCTTGCGTGCCGGCTGCGACATTCGCGATCTGGCGTTCGCTGCCTGCTGCTCCAACCGAAACCGTATTCGCACGATCCGCGACCGAGTTTTGGCCGAGCGCGACTGAATTGGTTGCAGTTGCTTGCGCGCCGTTACCCATTGCAACAGAGCCAGCGCCCGACGCCACTGAATTTTGGCCGAGCGCGATGGCGCTGTCGGCGGAAGCTTGCGCGCCGTTACCCATTGCAACTGAACCGGCACCGCTTGCCAGTGCGTTTTGGCCCGTTGCCGTAGCGTTGTCAGCGGTAGCCTGGGCGCCATTACCCATTGCAACTGAGCCAGCGCCCGTTGCCAGTGCCTTTGCACCTAACGCAATCGCATCTGCGCCGGTCGCTGATGCCGCGTCCGTATTGCGATCGCCGTTTGCGCTGAAGAGGGGATCCTTCGCATCAATGACCGCGTTATTCACCGCTTCGCTGACTGCGCTGTTCACCGCATTAGTGACAGCATCGCCGACTGACGCGTTCACCTGACCAATTGCGTCATTCAACTGGCCGACGTTCACCGCGTCAGTGGTATCGACGCCCGCTGCGACGTTATGAAGTGCCGTTCCGCTTGTGCCTTCGAGCGTCACGCTGTCATGGTTGACAGAGCCGTCGGCGTTGCGATCGTATTTGACCGCGCCATCGGACGCTGCAGTTGCCGTTGCAACAGCTGCTGCTGACTGATCGCTGACCGCTTTCAACTGCGCAACGTTGACCGCGTCCGAGTCCAGCGCACCTGCTGAAACGCCGCTGATCGTGCGGTTACCAACGTTGACTTCACCCGATGATGTCTGCGGTGCCGTCAGGCCGTAAGCCTTATAGTCAGGTTGTGCACCGGTGGTGGTTGCCGATCCTGCGCCGAGCGCTACGCTGTTCTCATGGTTCGCAATGGCGTTGTTGCCAATAGCGATCGAGTTGGCGAACGCGGCGTTTGTTTGCGCGCCGAGTGCGATGCTGCCTGTACCGATTGCACTTGCGGCTTGGCCGACGGCGACGGCGTCCGCCGCGGAGATCGAATCCGCTCCCACCGCGACGGAATTCGGGCCAGCGGCGGTGGAGAATTTGCCTGCTGCCACGCTATTTACGCCGTGTGCGACTGCGGAAGCACCGACGGCGGTTGCTCCGTCGGCCACCGCCATGGCACTCGCGCCCATTGCGGCCGACTGTTCGCCGGTAGCTGAGGCGCTATTGCCGAAGGCGATTGAGTCGACGCCGATTGCCCTGGCATTGGTGCCAATGGCCGCTGCATTTTCCGCACTAGCGGCGGCAAAGCCAACGGCTACAGCGTTGT
>NZ_JAQGMM010000179.1 GCF_028292365.1 Caballeronia sp. | reverse complement strand
AACTGGCCGCGGCGGCGGTATTTTTATTGTCCGAGGCATCGGCGTTTATCAACGGGACGGTGATTCGCGTCGATGGCGGCGTGCCGAACGCACGGCATTCTTGGCCATTGGCGGCCGCTGGGCGTACCCTGGAATTCAACGGGTTCTCGCGTTATCAGCCGCCTGCGGGGTTGCAGGAATTGGCCACCGCCGACAAATCCAACGATCAAGCCGCGCAATCGAGCGCCGGCGAGTGAGACTCAATCAGGAACCAGGGAGAAGCGATGCTTCCCGCAGCCGATTCATATGAAACTCTCGCCGCGGCATTTTCGTGGAAGGTGCCCGCGCACTACAACATCGGTGTGGACGTCTGCGATAAATGGGCCGACGGTACCGGCCGCCTCGCGCTCATCTACGAGACGCGCGAAGGGTCGGAAACGCGTTTCACCTTCGATGACCTCAAGGCGCTCTCCAACCAGTTCGCCAACGCGCTCGCCCGCGCGGGGCTCAAGCGGGGGAATCGCGTGGGAATCTTCCTGCCGCAGTCGCCGGAGACCGCCATCGCGCATCTGGCCATCTACAAGGCGGGTTATATCGCGGTGCCGCTGTTTGCGCTCTTTGGCGTCGATGCCATCCAGTACCGGCTCGCCGATAGCGGCGCAGCCGCGCTGATCACCGACCGCGCGGGTTTCGAGAAGCTGGAGGAGGTTCGCGAGACGCTGCCGGACCTGAAAGCGGCCTATTGCGTTGAAACCACCGCCCGCAAGAACGCCCATTCGTTCTGGGATTCGCTGCGCGCGGAACCGGACGTCTTCACCCCGGCCGATACCTCCTGCGACGACCCCGCCGCGATCATCTACACGTCCGGCACGACGGGAAAGCCCAAAGGCGCGCTGCTTGCCCATCGTGCGTTGTTGGGGCATTTGCCGGGTGTCGAGATGTCGCAAGGACTTTTCCCGGCGCAAGCCCGGCTGATGTGGACGCCCGCCGACTGGGCGTGGATTGGCGGCCTGTTCGATGTCCTTCTGCCCGCCTGGCATCACGGCGTAGCGGTGCTTGCGCGGCGATTTGAGAAATTTGATGGTCCCGCCGCTTTCGATCTGATGGCGCGTCACGGTGTTACGCACACATTCCTGCCGCCGACCGCGCTCAAGATGATGCGCTCGGTGGCGCGTCCCGAGCAGTGGCGGTTGTCGTTGCGCGCGGTGGCGAGCGGCGGGGAGTCGCTCGGCGAGGAGTTGATCGCGTGGGGCCGGTCGGCGCTTGGCGTGACCATCAACGAGTTCTACGGACAGACCGAGTGCAACGTGGTGGTGTCGTCGTGTTCCGCGCTGTTCGAGCCACGCCCGGGGGCAATCGGACGTAGCGTGCCGGGACATCGCGTAGCTATCGTCGACGATGAAGGCACAGAACTTCCGCCCGACACGCCCGGCAATATCGCGATTGCCGCGCCCGACCCGGTCATGTTCCTGCGCTACTGGAACAACGAAGCGGCCACGCGCGATAAATTTCGCGGCCAGTTCCTGCTGACCGGTGACCTGGGCTTATGCGACGCCGAGGGGTTTATCCGCTTCGTCGGCCGCAACGACGACGTGATTACCAGCGCGGGTTATCGGATCGGTCCCGCGCCCATTGAAGATTGTTTGTTGCGCCATCCCGCCGTGAGCATGGCGGCGGTGGTCGGTGCACCGGACGCGGCGCGCACGGAAATCGTGATGGCGTTCGTTGTGCTGAATGCGGGGTTCGCAGGAGACGAAGCGCTGGTTCGCGAGCTTCAGCAGCACGTCAGGACGCGGCTGGCCGCGCATGAATATCCGCGCGAGGTCAGGTTTGTGGATGCATTGCCCATGACGCCGACCGGCAAGGTGATGCGCAAGGAATTGCGGGCGGGGTTGCCGGGTCTGAACAATTCGACCAAACCATGAGGACCCGCCGATGACGTCAGAGACGGCACCGCTCAGACGCAAGCCGCCCGCTGCTGCTGCCCTGGACGCGACCGACCGCAAGCTGCTGGCATTGCTGGCCGAAGACGCCACGCGGACCTACGCCGAGCTTGGCCGCCTGCTGCATTTGTCCGCGCCTGCCGTTCACGAGCGGGCGAAGCGCCTGAAGCAAGATGGCGTCGTCAAGGCCACTGTGGCCGCGCTGGATGGCGCCAGCGTGGGCCGGCCGCTGCTGGCGTTCGTTCACGTCGATACCTCCAGTTGGGCCGTCACGCGTCAACTACTGCAACTGGCGGAGTTTCCGGACGTCGAAGAGATCCATACGGTGACCGGCGAAAGTGCGATGCTGCTGAAAGTGCGAACCCGCGACACGCAGACGCTCGAACATCTGCTGGAGCGAATTCATTCAATCGAGGGATTCACCGGCACGCGAAGTTATATTGCGTTGACGACGTATCTGGAGCGCGGGCCGAGTCCGCAGGTATGAGGGTGGACTGAACTGTCACGGCAGACGCAGGTCGATATACTTACTGCGTTTTCCGCTAACCCGGCGCCTTGGGCTGAACGCCGCCCTCCATTACTCGATAACGGTCGTATGAAACGCTATTTCCCTATCCGTGTGGTTTTGTTCGTCCTGACGTTGTCGGCGGCGCTGTTTTCCAGCACGTCGTTTGCGCAGACGAGCCCTGATGCTGTCGTTAAAAACGCTGTGGAAGGCACCGTCAACGCAATGAAGGCCGATCCCGTTGCGCGTGGCGGCGACATGGCCAAGATCACGCAATTGGTGCAGACGCGTTTCGTGCCGGCAACCGACTTCCAGCGCACCACGCGGATTGCTGTCGGAAAGGCGTGGAGCACGGCGACGCCCGACCAGCAGAAGGCGCTCTACGAGCAATTCCAGACGCTGCTGGTGCGCACCTACACGTCGTCGCTGTCGCAATTACGTGATGAAGACGTCAAGTTCACATTCGATCCTCCCACGCTCGATGCGGGCGGGAAAGACGCCGTCGTCCAGTCGCATGTGCACTCGAGCGGCGGCGATAACCCGGTGCGTTATCGACTGGAAAAGACGCCGGACGGCTGGAAGATTTACGACATCGACATGATGGGCGCGTGGCTGATCCAGGTGTACCAGACGCAATTCGCGGGTCAGTTGTCGAAGGGTGGCGTGGATGGTTTGATCAAGTTCCTGACCGCACACAACGCGCGGACGGCGGAGTAAGGAAGAGGTTGGGCACGACCAGGACTCGTGCTTGAAGCGCGGGTGAGGGGTTCGAAGCAACTCTAGAGCAGAACAAAAGGGCGCATCTGGCGACAAGCCAGGATGCGCCCTTTTTGCGCAGTAATTTGTCAATGCATAACCATTTACAAAACATCTCACACTGGCTAAAATGACCATAGACATATGACTAGGGGCATAATATGCCAAATCGGCAAGTATCGAAATCCGAGTTCAAGGCGAAAGCACTTGAATTCTTCAGGTTAGTGGAGTCGTCGGGGGAAAGCTTGATCGTCACCGACCACGGCAAGCCCACGCTGGAATTGCGGCCGTATCGCGCCGATGCGCCGGATCCACTAGATCTTCTGCGTGGCTCGCTGTTGCGTTATGACAATCCGATGGACCCGGTTGGGGAAGGCGATTGGGAGGCCGCGCAGTGATCATTCTGGATACGCACACGTTGATCTGGTGGGCAACTAACGATGCCGCGCTTAGCAAAAGAGCAAAGAATGCAATCGAACGTGAACAAGCCGGTGGGGAAATCATTGTTTCGGCAATTTCGGCTTGGGAAATCGCCATGCTCGTAGAGCGTGAAACTGTAGCATTCTCAATGGATGTCGAAGACTGGCTGGCGACCGTGGCGCAAATTCCTGGTGTGAGGTTCGCCCCTGTTGACGTTGATATTTCGGTGAAATCCGTCCAGCTTCCAGGCGAGTTCCACAAAGACCCCGCGGACCGGTTGATCGTAGCGACGGCGCGGAAGTTTGCCGCGCCGCTCGTGACCAAGGACCTTAAGATAAGGGCTTACGCCCACGTCAAGACCATCTGGTGAGGTAGACCGCGAAGAGGGGTGACGTCCAGGCCTTCGGCTCTATCCCCAAGGGAGACTTTATGCGCAGCAAGTTCCGCCCTTGCAGCCTTTAGCTTTACCCCCGCCTCAGCATTCCGACACAAGCACCATTGCATTCGAGGAAACGCTCTTCGCCGACTTCAGTGCTTTCTCCCTCACGGCGGTCAGGTTTTCGGTCTCACTGGAGTACTTGAACGATGCCGGCAACAGCCGATAGTCCGATGCCACTTGCGCTGCTTTCGTCTCGCTGAAGCCGGTCTTGTGCAGCATCTTCGCCAAGAGAGAGTAGTCGTCCAGATCGGCTTTGCCGAGATTGATCATCACGCTGAAATCAGCCATTGCTTCCTGCTTGGTTGCCTTGAAAACCCGTGATGCTACACGGGCGCGCCCCTTACGCATCTTGAAATACAAAACGGGTGGATAACGCCGCTCGTCGCGACCTTATCCACCCGTTCCTTTTGCTGCATGCAGTGAGCTTGAGTGATCATCCGCTCAAGGCCACGTGCGCAAACTTACGCGCAAACTCAAGCCGCGATCGTTGTCTGCTTGCCGCCCTTGTTGTTCTTCGCGCGGCCGATTTCTTCCAGCTTGATCTCAACGTGCTTCGAGAATACGAATTCTGCCGGGCGCTGATTGTCGACCGGCAAGTCCTTCGCATACGCGCCTTCAGTACGCGGACCACGCAAGGCGACGAGCGCCGCCTTCAGCGGATGCGAAACCGTATCCATCACGGCAGTGGCTTCGAAGCCGCAATGCACCATGCAGTCGGCGCATTTCTCGTACTTGCCCGTGCCGTACTTGTCCCACTCGGTGGTTTCCATCAATTCCTTGAAGGTCTTTACATACCCTTCACCGAGCAGATAACACGGACGCTGCCAGCCGAACACGGTACGCGCCGGGTTGCCCCAAGGCGTGCATTCGTAGGTCTGATTGCCGGCCAGGAAGTCGAGGAACATGCTCGACTGGCTGAACGACCAGCGCTTGCCGTTATCGCCGCGCTTGAAAATATCGCGGAACAACGACTTCGTTTTTTCGCGGTTCAGGAAGTGCTGCTGATCCGGCGCGCGTTCATACGCATAACCCGGCGACACCGTGATGCCGTCCACGCCCATGGGGCCGAGCGTGTCGAAGAAATTCGCGACGCGTTCCGGGTCGGCATCGTTGAACAACGTGCAGTTGATGTTCACGCGGAAACCGCGGCGCTTCGCTTCCTTGATCGCTGCAACGGCCTTCTCGTACACGCCGTCTTGCGAGACCGAATGGTCATGCGCCTGCTTGTCGCCATCGAGGTGAACCGACCAGACAAAGTATGGATTCGGCTCGTAGTCGTCCATCTTCTTTTCCATCAGCAGCGCGTTTGTGCAGAGATAAACGAACTTCTTGCGCGCGATGATGCCCTTCACGATCTGGGGCATTTCCTTGTGCAGCAGCGGCTCGCCGCCAGCAATGGAAACTACCGGCGCACCGCATTCGTCGACAGCCGCGA
>NZ_JAQGMM010000133.1 GCF_028292365.1 Caballeronia sp. | reverse complement strand
TGACGGTGCTGCTGGTTGAGCAGAACGCGCGGCTGGCGTTGCAGGCGGCGAATCGCGGGTATGTGATGGATTCGGGTCTGGTCACCATGTCGGGTGACGCGAAGACCATGCTGGATGATCCGAAGGTCAGGGCCGCTTACCTGGGTGAGTAATTGTGGATTGTTGAATGAAGAAGCCGCGTGCCTTTGAAGAAGGGCATGCGGCTTTTTTAACGCATGATCAAAGCCGCTTGCCGAAGCTCACTACTTCATCCATCTGATAACCGAGCTTCGCGTAAAACGCCTGCGTCTCAGGCTTGTTCGCCATGATTTGCAAATTCAGCTTCGGACATCCGATAGCAGCAAGCGCGCGTTCCGCGTGCTCGACCAGCGCGCGGGCATAACCGTTACCGCGTTGATCCTCGGCGACGGCGAGCGAATACATCCATCCGCGATGCCCGTCGTAACCCACCATCACCGTTCCGATCAGACGCTCTTCCAGCAAGCCGACGAAGAAAAACTCCGGCTGCATGGCGAGCTTGTTTCGAATCGATAACCGCGGATCACGCTGCGGTTTGCCGGGCGCGGCGTATTCCGGAAATGCTTGTGCCCAGAGCGCGAGCACGTCCTGCGTGTCGCGCTCATCGAAGACCCGGATAATCACAGCGCGTCCAGCACGGACCGCAGCATCGACATCATCTGGTCGATCTCGTCCTTCGTCACGTTCAGCGCAGGCATGAAGCGCAGCAGGTTCGGCCGCGCTGCATTCAGAAGCAAGCCGTCCGGTCCCATGTCGCGCGCCATGTCGACAATTTTCGGACCGTTGTCGTTATTGAGCAGCAACGCGCGCAGCAGACCTTCGCCACGTTCACCGTTAAAACCGCGCTCTTCCGACAGCTGCAACAACTGCGCCTTCAGGTACTCGCCACGCTCGCGCACGCCTTCGAGAAAACCCGGCGCGGTCAGTTGCGAAATCACCGAAAAACCCGCGGCCGTCATCAACGGATTACCGTTGTACGTGCCGCCCTGGTCACCGGGTTCGAAGCACGCTACTTCCTTCGTCGAGAGCAGCGCGGCCAGCGGCACGCCGCCGCCAATGCCCTTGCCGAGCGTCATGATGTCCGGCTCCACGCCCGACAATTCATACGCGAACAAAGTCCCGGCCCGACCGCAACCGCTTTGTACTTCATCGACGATCATCAGCAGGTTGTGTTTCTTCGTCAGCGCGCGCAAAGCCTGCATGAACTCGCGCGTGGCCGGGATCACGCCGCCTTCGCCCTGGATAGGTTCGAGCATGACGCCGACGGTTTTATCGGTGATGAGTTTTTCCACCGATGCGATGTCGTTCAGATCCGCTTTCGGGAAGCCCGGCACTTGCGGTGCATAGATGGTGTCCCAGCCCGGCTTCCCGCTGGCCGACATGGTCGCCAGAGTCCGGCCGTGGAAGCTGTGGTCGAAGGTGATGATCTCGTACGCGCCGCCCTTGAACTTCTTGCCCCACTTGCGCGCGAGCTTGATCGCGCCTTCGTTGGCTTCGGCGCCGCTGTTGGCGAAGAACACCTTGTCGAAGCAACTGTTCGCGGTCAGCAAGCCGGCGAGCTGAGCCATCGGCGCGTTGTAGAACGCCGGCGACGGGTTGATCAGCGTGCGAGCCTGTTTGTCCATGGCTTCGATCATGCCGTCGTTGCAATGACCCAGACTATTCACCGCCCAGCCCTGGATGAAGTCGAGGTATCGCTTCTCGTTGTTGTCGTAGAGCCAGGAACCCTTGCCGTGCGTGAACACGATCTCAGGACGGTTCGTGATGAACATCAGCGATTCGACGGGATACTCTTGGAAATTCATGACGGCGGGCTCCACGAAAACAGCAAGTAAAAAAAGTGGCGAGATAAAAAACCGAACCAACAATGCAAAAAGCCACGGAATTCCGTGGCTTCATAGTGGCGAAGTGTGCGCTGGTTCGAAAACTCAAGCGCCAATCCGTGACGAGCCAGCGGCATCCCTAAGGGAGCGGCGAGCGGCGTCGAAGAGTGGCGTAAATTTTGAGCATTCGCGAAGAATACGATACGAAGTTCCTGCGTGTAAACCATGGCGGTCCGATTTTTTGTCGAGCCGCCACACTCGCAGGCTTTAGTGCGGCTAAACCGGCGAGCTTAAACCGGATTGGCGAGATCCGCCGCGCTGGTGAACGAATCGGCGTAGAACTCGTCCTCAGGCAAACGGTGATGACTCGTGAAATCACGCTGCGCGGATTCCACCATCACCGGTGCGCCACACGCGTACACCTGATACGCGCTCAAGTCTGGCAGATCTTCAATGACAGCACGATGAACGAAGCCCGTGCGGCCGGTCCAGGCGTCGGTCGCATCGGGTTCTGACAGCACCGGCACGAACGAAAAGTTAGGCACGTCCTTCGCCCACTGTTCAGCCATGTCCATCATGTACAGGTCCTGCTTGCGGCGGCCGCCCCAGTAGAGCGTCATCGGCCGGTTCAAATTTTTGAACACAGCATGTTCAATGATCGCCTTGATGGGTGCGAAGCCCGTGCCGGAAGCGAGCAGCACGATGGGCTTCTCTGAATCCTCACGCAGGAAGAACGTGCCGAGGGGGCCTTCGAAGCGCAGGATGTCGCGCTCTTTCATGGGGCCGAACACGTGGTCCGTGAAGGTGCCGCCGGGCATATGGCGAACGTGCAGTTCGATCGGGCCTTCGTGGTGCGGCGGGCTCGCCATCGAATAGCTGCGGCGCTTGCCGTCCTTCAGGATGAATTCGATGTACTGGCCGGCCAGGTATTGCAGCCGTTCGTTGGCCGGCAATTGCAGCTTCAGTTCAATGACGTCGGCTGCTTTGCGGTCCAGCGCGTTCACGCGACAAGGCAGCTTCTTGACCTGGATGTCGCCTACTCCTGCCACTTCGCGTATGTCGACCGTCAGGTCGCCCTTCGCGGTTGCGCAGCACAGCAGTGCCATGCCGCGGGTTTTTTCGTCGTTGGACAACGCCGACGACGAATGCGGCGCCTGCTCGACTTCGCCGGAGACGACCGTGCCCTTGCATGAACCACAGGCTCCGTTCTTGCAGCCGTAGGGAAGACCAATGCCCTGACGCAGGGCGGCGAGCAGCACCGCTTCGTCGGGTTCTACCTGAAACTGCCGGCCGCTTTGCCGGAGCGTAACGTTGAAAGCCATAGATCCTGGATGAGTTGAATGAAACAAATGCAAAAGCTGTCGCGGCTACAATCGACAGCATGATCGCCACTCGAAAACTACGCCGCGCGCGTGTGCTGATTGCCGGTTGCGGCGATGTCGGCCTGCGTTGCGTGCCGCTTCTCGTACGCCGTGCTGCCGCGCCTCGCGTGATCGCACTTTCAAGTCAACCGGCGCGCGCCGCCGAACTGCGCGCAGCCGGCACAACACCGTTGATCGGCAACCTGGACGAGCGCCGCAGCCTGCGACGGCTGGCCGGTCTTGCGTCCACGGTGCTGCATCTTGCGCCCCCCCAGAAAACCGGCGACGACGACAGCAGGACCCGCGCGCTGATTGCCGCGTTGAGTGCGCCGCGACGGTCCGTTGCGCGCGAAGCGACCAGCGCTGTGGCCCGTCAGCGAGCGTGGCGCGGATGGTTTCGCGCAACCTTCAAAAGCAGCATGGCAGCGGCCATCAAAATGCACGCCAAGCCCATAAAAAGTGCGTCTATTGTACCCGACCGGGTTTGGGGCGCCGCCGCGCGCCGGGCGCGGATCCGCCTGATTTATGCGAGCACGTCCGGGGTTTACGGCGATTGTGGCGGGGCGCGGATCGATGAGACTCGCCCGGTCAGGCCGGACAACGCGCGAGCGAAACGAAGGGTATCGGCGGAAACGCAATTGCGAGCCGCCACGCGACGCGGTGTGCTGAGTGCATCGATCATGCGAATTCCCGGGATCTACGCCGGCAACCGCCTGCCGTTGGCACGGCTGCAGAAGGGGACGCCGGCACTGGCGCCGGCCGACGATGTCTACACCAACCATATCCACGCCGACGATCTGGCCGCCATTCTCGTGCTCGCGATCCGGCGGGCGCGGCCGCAGCGCGTGGTGCATGCCTCGGACGATAGCGACTTGCGCATGGGCGATTATTTCGACCTGGTTGCCGATAAGCTCGGCTTGCCGCGCGCTCCCCGTGTTTCGCGCGAGCAGGCAGAGGCGCAACTCGAGCCGATGATGCTCTCGTTCATGCGTGAATCGCGACGTCTGCAGAACACCCGGCTGCGAGACGAAATGCGTTACGCGCTGCGTTATCCGAGCATCGACGACTTCCTGCGCGACTTTTCGCGCAAGGAGGACGTTCGTCCGGACGTCACATCAGAACCGGTAGCGTCTCCAGCAGGATGAAGCACAGCAAGGCCCCGATCAGCGCACCAATCAGGTTGGGCTGATAGCGATGGCGCAGATGCATCGTCACCAGCAATCCGACGATAAACAACACGCTGATCGCCACGAACGCAATCATTGCAATGGTCATGTGAGCGGCCATGGTGGCCCTCCTGCTTCTTTTAATAGTCGTGAAATCAGTATAGATTTCCGTCGTAAGAAAGGCATGCTGCAGTGCGGCGCCAGCGTATTGTGTTAACACCTATTGAATAGGTGCATTCAGCCTGAAAACTCGCTTATCGCGAGTCAATAAACGACGATAGATCCGCGAGCACCGTCGAGCTTCCCCGCAACGGCAACGCTAGCGCCGAGACAATACGAATATGGCCGAAACCGTCGTAATGTTTCACTTCCACCGAGTCGCCATGTTTGCGCAACATGACCGCCAGACGGTCGGTGTTGCCGGGATCGACAACGGTGTCGTTCGTGCCGGCCGCGAGGAACATCGGCGGCTCGTGGCCCGTGACGTAATTGATCGGCTGGCTCTCGGCGCGCGTGCCTGCCGGAAAGACATCGAATAGCGTGCGATCCGTGAGCGGCAGGAAATCGTAAGGTCCAGCCAGGCCGATCACCCCGCGCAAGTCGGCTTTCGACATCGATTGCGAAGCGAGATATCGCGGATCGGTCGCGATCAGCGCGGCAAGATGAGCGCCTGCTGAATGACCCATTACAAAAAGCCGCGACGGATCGCCGCCGAATTCATGCGCGTGATCGCGAGTCCAGCGCGCCGCGGCCGCAGCATCGTTAACAAAACCAGGAAACGCTGTTTCCGGATAGGTGCGGTAGTCCGGCAGTACCGCCACGTAGCCGCGCGACGTCAAGGCCTGTGCGACAAACAGATAATTCGCACGATCGCCGGTCTGCCAGCTCCCGCCGTAGAAAAACACGACGACCGGGCGCGGTTGAGTACTTGCCGCGGCGGCGGGTACGTAGACATCGAGTACCTGACGCGGATCGCTTCCGTACGCAATACCTGATGATTTCCTGTAGCCACTCGACGGAATGGTCGCGTTCAAAAGTTTGACGGGACTACACGCGGCGAGCGCCGCAGCGCCAAGACTGGCAAGACCGAATGTCACGATGCGGCGTTTTTGTTGTGCGGGCATAAATGTCGAAAAGCAAGGGGATGCCACGTCGGGGGATACCACTTCTACGCTCGCAACACCCGGATGGATGCAGCGCGCCGAGTCGGCCTGCGGGAGAGGTTAAACCGGCCGCGATCGCGACTCAGCGCGCTGTCGCACGAATATGACACACGACGCGCGTCAGCCTTGCCGGAGCATTGCGAGGTCTGCATCGTCAAGCCAGCGCCATTGGCCTTCGGCCAGCTCATCGGAGAGAGCCAAGCCGCCAATACGCTCCCGATGCAAGTTCTCCACACGGTTTCCCGCCGCTGCAACCATCCGCTTCACCTGGTGGTATTTGCCTTCGAGCACCGAGAGCTCGAGCTGCCGCTCGTCGCGCTGTTCAGCGCTGACTGCTGCAACGGGTTGTGATTCGCCATGCAGAAAGACGCCGTTGCGAAGAGCCGAGAGTTGAGCATCGTCCAGCGGATGGCGCGTGGTCGCGAGATACACCTTCGGCACCTTGCGTTTCGGCGATGTGAACGCATGCACGAACGCGCCGTCATCGGAGAGGAGCAGAAGGCCGGTCGTGTCCTGGTCCAGACGTCCCACGCATTGCACGCCACGCTCCGTTAATTGCGGCGGTATAAGGTGAAAGACGCTCAGGTGGTGCTGTGGCTCACGCGAACACTCGTAGCCCGGTGGTTTGTTCAGCGCCAGATACGCCTTTTCCCGATACCGCCATTCAGTGCCATCGACTTGAAACTCGAACGAGGGGAGCGCGTCAGACGCGATGTCGGTGGCGGCATTCGTGCAGGGCAAGCCAGCGATGGACACGCGGCCGTCCGCTACGAGCGCTCGGCATTGGCGGCGCGAGCCGAAGCCCTGTGTGAAGAGAATGCGTTCGAGATCCATCAGGGCGGTTCTTGGCTCAGGCGGGAAGAGGGGACGGACATTCTAGCAACCAGCATGCTTCTATCCCCTGCAACGACTGCCCGAGCAGCACCGGGCTTTACGTTGAGGCCGTCATGAACGAAAGCCGCCGTGGCTGCGTTGCAGGCCGACGCATCGACCCTCGGCCGCTGGCGTCGGCCTGTCGTCAGCCATTCGTAACACTCGTAAAGCGGGTCGATTAAGGTTTTTTCATATTTGATCCGCTCCATGACGTTTATGCTTTTCGCTTTGAGCCTGGTTTTGCGGTTTCACGCGTATGACGAAAGGATGCTGATGGCCTGGCCTCCGATCGATCACTCCGATTCCTCTTTCCACCCAAGGAGCAGGACATGGCAAGAAACACGGTTGCGGAATATTTGGCCAGGACGCTGGCGGCAGCGGGCGTCGAGCGCATCTGGGGGGTTACTGGCGACAGCCTGAACGGGCTTGCCTATAGCCTCGACCAGGTCGGCTCCATCCGCTGGATGCACACGCGCCACGAGGAAGTAGCCGCGTTCGCGGCAGGCGCCGATGCGGCATCGACGGGCAAGCTTGCCGTTTGCGCCGGCAGTTGCGGCCCGGGCAACCTGCACCTGATCAATGGCTTATACGACTGCCACCGTAACCAGCAGCCGGTGCTGGCGATTGCCGCGCATATTCCGTCGACGGAAATCGGGCTGGGCTATTTCCAGGAGACTCATCCAACCGCGCTGTTCAAGGAATGCAGCCACTACGTCGAACTGGTGTCGAGCGCCGCGCAATTTCCCCGCGTGCTCGCCCGCGCGATGCGCACGGCGATCGAAGAGCGCGGCGTCGCGGTGATCGTGCTGCCCGGCGATGTCGCGCTGAGCGACGCGCCCGCGGAAAAGCCAACTTGGTCCGCCACGGGACCGTCGACCATCCTGCCCTCGGAGATCGATATCGACAGGCTCGCGGCCATGCTGAACAGTTCGGACGCAGTGACGCTGATGTGCGGCAGCGGCACCGCGGGCGCGCACGACGAAGTGGTCGCGCTCGCGGACGCGCTCGGCGCACCGGTCGTCCACGCGATGCGCGGCAAGCAGTTCATCGAATGGGATAACCCGTACGACGTCGGCATGACCGGGCTGATCGGTTTCAGCTCCGGCTACCACGCGATGATGTCGTGCGACACGCTGCTGCTGCTCGGCTGCGATTTCCCCTACCGGCCGTTTTATCCCACCGACGCCAAGATCATCCAGGTCGACTGGCGCGGCTCGAAGCTCGGCGCGCGGGCGCCGCTCGCGCTCGGGCTGGTCGGCACGGTCAAGGAGACGATAGCGGCAGTGCTGCCGAAGCTCACGCGCAAGGCCGACCGGAAGTTCATCGATACCGCCCGCAAGCACTATGCAGAGGCGAGAAAGGGGCTCGATGAACTCGCCACGCCGTCAGGCCCGGGCAAGCCGATCCATCCGCAGTATCTGACGAAACTCGTTAACGAAGCCGCCGACGAAAACGCCATTTTTACCGCCGATGTCGGTACGCCGACCGTCTGGGCGGCGCGTTACCTCACGATGAACGGCAAACGCCAGCTTCACGGCTCGTTCAACCACGGTTCCATGGCAAACGCGATGCCCCAGGCGCTCGGCGCACAGGGCGCGAATCCGGGCCGGCAAGTGATCTCGCTTTCGGGCGACGGCGGTTTATCGATGCTGCTCGGCGACTTGCTCAGCGCCCGCCAACTCGATCTGCCGATCAAAGTGGTGGTTTATAACAACAGTCTGCTCGGCTTCGTTTCGATGGAGCTCAAGGCCGCCGGTTACCTGGATACCAACGTCGATCTGGCCAAAACCGACTTCGCGGCCATTGCCCAGGGGGCGGGCATTTTCAGCATCCGGGTGGAGGAGTCCGAGGACATCGCAGAGGCTCTGCAGAAGGCTTTCGCTTATCCCGGGCCGGCGCTCGTCGACGTGGTGACGTCAAAGCACGAGCTGGCGATGCCGCCCAAAGTGGAATTGGCGCAGGCGAAAGGCTTCAGCCTCTATATGTTGCGAGCGATCCTGAACGGCCGCGGCGACGAAATCGTGGAGCTCGCCAAGACCAATTTTCGCTAGGAATATTCTGAATTCGTTGAAATTCCATGCATTTCGAACAACAATGCGATGCTGCAATCGATTCACAACTCCAGGGAGATTGGTAATGAAGAAGTTCTCGCAAATTGCAATGGTTGGTGCGCTCGCTTTCGCGTTCGCAGGTGCGGCAATGGCTCAGGGTGCTGGTGGCGGCGGCGGTCCGAAAACGGACGAAAGCAAGCCGCCTGTCAGCCCGAAAGAACCCAAACCGCATCTGCCGCACTTCAAGCATAAGAAGGCTGCGTCTGGCGTAGGCGGTACGACGTTGCATCAGCAAGACAAGGCATCGCACCTGAAGGGCGCATCGGCTGCTGCAGCCGCTTCGGCCATGGGTACCAACGACAAGGGCCAACCGCAGTAAGCGGCAAGGTCTGGAGTGCGGCGCTTGGGGACTGCATGTTTCAAGCGCTACATACGGCGGCACGCGCAAGCTTGCCGCCGTATTGTTTTTGGGTGGCTTAAGCAACCCCGATACGTTCAACCCATTCAGCCGCGCACGCATTGCAGTGCGCAGTCCACCAGGCCGCGAATCAGCCGGTCACGCACCGACGCCCGTTTCCAGAGCACACCAAAGCGGCGCGGCTCCGACTCCATCGGCAAGCTGATCCGCGCGATGTTCAGGGCGCTGGTCATCGGCGAGGCGACATCGGGCGCAAGCGATACACCGAGTCCGCGATCCACCATCATCGCGATGGCCGCCAGCGAGCTTAGTTCGAAGCGCTCGTTCGGCACAATGCCCACGCGCCTCAGGTAACGCTCCGCTTCCTTACCGCCCGCTAGCGACCGGTCGTATCGGATCAGCGGCTCATGCGCGAGGAGATCATGCGCATCCCGCTTCGCCAGGCCCTGCGGCGCAATCACCACCAGCGGTTCCTCACGCAGCAGTTCCCACACGAAGGTTTTCGGCATCGCGAAGGCGGGATGCGTGCAGACGGCTGCATCGACATCGCCTTGCCGCAATGCTTCATACAATTCGTTCGATGTCCCCGACTGGATAAACACTTTCACATGCGGATGAGCGCTGACAAACCGCGCGAGGATATCCGGCAGCAGGCTATGCAACGCCGTATTGATCGTGCCGAGCCTGAGTTCACCGGTCGCGTATTCGTCGTTGGCGAGGATCTTCAGGTCGGCGAGTTCACGCAGCAAACCCCGCGACTGCGCGACTATCCGGCTGCCGGCAGGCGTGACCGACACCGTCCGGCCAGCGCGCGCAAGCAGTGGCGCACCGAATTCGCGCTCGAGCGTGCGGATCTGCTGCGCCACCGCAGCGGGCGTCAAATCGAGGCGGCGTGCGGCTTCGGCCATTGAACCGGTATCGACGACCAGCAGGAAGCTGGTCAGGAACGAGGTCTCCATGAAGATACTTTTAGTTGATTTTGAAGGCACATTCTATCGCTTTATCTTCATTGTGCCGATGTCTAGACTGGCGGCATGAAAAGCAAATTATTTGTTCCGGGCTCACGGCCCGAACTGTTCGCCAAAGCGCTGGCGAGCCAGGCAGACGCCCTTTCCTTTGATCTCGAAGACTCAGTGTCGGAGGCGCGCAAGGCCGAAGCGCGTGAGCATCTTCGCGATTTCCTTGCGCGAGCTTCGCCAGGTGTGGACCGGTTCGGCGGCAAGACGATCATCGTGCGTGTGAACGCCATCGATTCACCGCATTTCGAAGCCGATCTCGCCGCTGTCGTGCGGGCGGGCGTGCATCTGATCAACTTGCCGAAACCGCGCCACGCCGACGACGTACGGGCCGCCGCGAACGCGCTCGATGCCGCCGAACGCGCGAACGGCGTGACGGAGCCGATTGGCTTGCTGCTGAATATCGAATCGCCGGGTGCATTGCGGCGCGCGTTTGAACTGGCCACAGCGCATCCTCGTGTGAAGGGTTTGCAGCTTGGGCTGGGCGACTTGTTCGAGCCGTTGGGCATCGCGCGACGGGAAATCGCTGCCATCCAGCAAGCCATGTTCGCGTTGAGCATGGCGGCGGGCGAAGCGGGCGTGTTCGCCTACGACTCCGCGTTCGCCGATATCCGCGATCAGGCCGGTTTCCAGACGGAAGCGCAGCTCGCCCGCAGTCTTGGTTTTATCGGCAAGAGCTGCATTCATCCGAGTCAGGTCGCGCTCGCCAATGAAGTATTCCAGCCGACGCCCGATGAGATCGCCCACGCGCGACGGGTGGTCGAGGCGGCGGCAGAAGCCGATGCGGCCGGCCGGGGCGCGTATGTGGTCGACGGCAAGATGATCGACGGTCCATTCGTCGCGCGGGCTCGGGCGATCGTGGCACAGGCGGCGTTGAATGTGGCCTCTGGCGTGGCTTCAACGCAAGACCGGGAGCCGCAGCCATGAGCACGTCATCCCGCAGACCCGAAGGCGCACGCGGACCGCTGAGCGGCATTCGCGTGCTCGACTTGAGCGCGTATATCGCCGGGCCTTATGGGTGCAGCCTGCTCGCCGACCAGGGTGCCGAAGTCATCAAGATCGAGCCGCCCGCAGGCGATAACCTGCGCAAATATCCCTCGACGCTCGAGAGCGAAAGCCGCGCGTTTCTCGGCGTGAACCGCAGCAAGCTCGGCCTCGCGCTCGACCTGAAACAACCTGAAGGACTGGCCGCGCTGAAGACGCTGGTGGCAAACGCCGATGTCCTCGTGCACAACTTCCGGCCGAGCGTGCCGGCGCGGCTGGGTATCGATTATGAGCAGTTGAAAGCGCTCAATCCACGGCTCATTTACTGCGCCGTGACCGGTTATGGCGAGACCGGGCCGCTCAAGGACAAGGCCGGCTACGACCAGGTGCTACAGACCATGACCGGTATGTGCGCGATGCAAGGCAAGAGCGGCGGGCCGCCCGAGGTGCTGTACGGATCAGTGGTGGATTACTACGCGGCGGCGCTGGTGGCCGGTGGCGTGGCGTCGGCGCTGTTCGAGCGTGAGCGCAGTGGGGAAGGGCAATACGTGGGTGTGTCGCTGTTGCGCAGCGCGCTCACCATGCAGTCGGCGCGTCTCGTCTGGGCCGACAACGAACCCCGTGAAGTCGGCCGCGACATGCGTTCAGGCGGCATCACCGGCATTCATCCGACACGTGATGGGTACCTCTACATTTCCGCCAACACGCCGCACTTCTGGCAGGCGCTGTGCCGCAAGACGGGCCTCGATGCGCTCGCTGCCGATCCGCGTTTCGATACCGTCAGGAAACGCGCGCTTCACGTGAATGAAATCGTGCCGCAGCTTCACGCGGCATTGGCCGTGAAGAGCGCGCTGGAATGGGAAGCGCTGTTTGGCGAAGACGTGCCATGCGCGGCGGCGCGTACTGTCGAAGACATGTTTGACGACCCACAGGTGCTGGCCGAAGACATGATCGCAACGTATGAGCATCCGGTTGTGGGGCGATATCGCGGGCTCAAGCGTTCGATCCGGTTCGGCAGGACACCCGGTCCCGAACCGTTTGCCGCGCCCACGTTCGGACAGGATTCAGAGCAAGTGCTGAGCGAGCAGGGCATGTCGGGCGAGGACATTGAAGCGCTGCGGGCGAAGCGCGTGATTGAATAAAAGCACATAAAACCAGCAAGAAGGAGACACGTCATGCCCGCCATCACCCCGGCGCCACCGCTTGCCTGCGACGCACACATGCATGTCTACGATGCCCGCTTTCCGCACGACGGCAAGATGGTGAACAGCGCTACCGCCGATGATTATCGACGTGAGATTCAGGCGCGCATTGGCACGACACGCACGGTGGTCGTGACGCCGCGTATCTATGGCGTCGACAACCGCGTGACACTCGACGCCATCCAGCAACTCGGTGCCGACCATACGCGCGGCGTGGCCGTGCTGCGTCCTGATGTGACCGATGCTGAACTGGTCACGCTGCATACGGGCGGTATCCGCGGGATTCGCTTCACGCTGTACACGCCGGTGCAGGCGGTGGTCGGCTTCGAGATGGTGGAGTCGCTATCGCAGCGAGTGCATGAACTTGGCTGGCATGTCCAGTTGCATTGGACCGCGGCGCAGATCGTTGAACATGAGGCTTTGCTGAGACGCCTGCCTTCGAAGATCGTCTTCGATCACCTCGCGCGTTTGTCGTTACCCGAAGGTATTGATCATCCCGCGTTCGGCATCGTGCGCTCGCTGTTGGACACAGGCCGTGCGTGGCTGAAGTTGTCGGGTCCGTACCTCGATTCGCGCGTGGGCGAAGCGCAACGCTACAGCGATATGGACCCCACGGCGCATGCATGGGTCAACGCCGCACCTGAGCGGCTGGTGTGGGGCAGCGACTGGCCGCATACCACGGAAACCATCAAGCCCGACGATACCGCGCTGTTCGACCTGCTCTCGCATTGGGTGGAAAACCCCGCGCAACGCCGCGCGATTCTCGTCGATAACCCCGCCAAGTTATATGACTTCTGAAATGACTTCTGACACCGCTTGACGCTAAGACATCTAACAACAATGACAAAGGAGACTGACATGAAACCGGCGAGCGCTTCACCTTCGGGCGGCAGCGGTAAAACGCGCTTCACCAACGCGACCATTGAGCTTTTCGAGCGAGTCATCCCCGACCCGTTCGTTCTCGCCATCCTGATCACTGCGTTCGTCGCGGTGGTATCTGCGTTGTTCGCGCCGCATGCGTCGTTCATGGGGATTGTCGGCGGCTGGTACAAGGGTTTCTTCGATATCCTGACGTTCGCGTTCCAGATCACGCTGATCCTTGTCACAGGTCATGCATTCGCACACGCGCCCCCTGTGCAGCGGCTTTTTCGCGCGGTCGTTTCTCTTGCGCGCACGCCGGTGCAGGCTGCGACGCTTACGTTTGTGTCGGTAGCAGTGGCCTCGTTTTTAAACTGGGGTTTTGGACTCGTGGTCGCGGCGCTGCTTGCGCGTGAAGTTGCCAAGCGCATGCGGGTGGACTTCGCGTGGATTGTCGCGGCGGGGTTCTCGGGCTGGGTCGTGTGGGCGAGTGGCATCTCGAGTTCGATCGCACTCGCGCAGGCGACGCACGGCAGTGCGATGAACGTCGTCGAAAAGTTGACGGGCCAAGTGCTGCCGTTCAGCAGCACCGTGTTCACGGCCTTCAACCTGGTGCCGACAATCGTCATGCTTATTGCCACGCCGATCGTGCTGGCCCTCCTCAAGCCCGCCGATGAAGACATCGTCGTACTCGATCTCGACAAGAATCCTGATCCGCCCGTCAAGATGCGTCCCGCAGGCAAGCTGACGCCCGCGAAGTGGCTCGAATATTCGTGGGTCGGCAGCGCGTTTATCGGTGCAGCGGGGGTGTCGTTTCTCGCGATTGCGTGGACGCACAAGACCGGCTTCAGCGGTGTGAACGCGGTGATCTTCGTAATGTTCATCGCGGGCGTGGTGCTGCACGGCTATCCCCTCGCTTACGCCGATGCCATCAAGAACGCCGCCCGCCAGACCGGCTCGATGATGCTGCAATATCCGCTCTACGGCGGCATCATGGGGATCATGGAGGCGACCGGTTTGCCCGACGTGCTGTCGCACTTTTTCATCGCTATTTCGAACGCGCACACGCTGCCTTTCTGGAGTTACGTGTGTTCGCTGATCGTGACCTTCCTCGTGCCGTCCGGTGGCGGCCACTGGGCAGTGCAGGGCCCGTTCGTGGTGCCGGCGGCGGTGGCGCTGCATGCGTCCGTACCCGGCGCGACGATGGCCGTCGCCATGGGCGAACAGGTGTCCAACATGTTGCAGCCATTCTGGGCCGCGCCGGTGGTCGCCATGGCGGGTGTCGGCGTGCAGCGTGTGCTCGGGTTCACCGTGATGACCTTTTTGCTCGGCGCCGTGGTGTATGGCGCGGCCTTGCTGTTGCTGATCTAGGCGTTCGCTCAAAAAATCCGGAGACTTGAATGGAGACGTCTGAAACACGCAGGGCTCACGCCGCCGCCGCGCCCTCGAGCGCGACGGTATGGAGAGATCGCTGGTGGGTGATATTCGACGTCCGTATCGGCGTGTTGCCTTTGCCGGTGTATATCGTGTTGCTGCTGGTGCTCGGCGCCATGGCTGCCAGCGGCAAACTCGACGCCGATCTGCCGACGGGTATCGCGCTGGTTGCGGTCGGTGGTTTTACCTGCGCCGAACTCGCGCGGCGTATTCCCTGGATCAGGCATATTGGCGCAACCTCGATCTTCGCGGCCTTCCTGCCATCGGCGCTGATTTACTACCACCTGATGCCGGTGAGTATCGTGAAGTCGGTGACGTCGTTCACGAAGAGCACCAACTTTCTCTATCTCTTCATCGCCGCGATTATCGTGGGCAGCGTGCTCAGCATGGACCGGCAGACGTTGATCAAAGGCTTCATCAAGATCTTCGTGCCGGTGTGCGCGGGTTCTCTGGCGGCAGCGCTGGTCGGAACGGGCGTGGGTGCAGTGCTTGGACTCGGTGCGAAGCACACGCTGTTTTTCGTGGTCGTACCGATCATGGCGGGCGGTGTGGGTGAGGGCGCATTGCCGCTGTCGATGGGCTACGCGCAGACGCTTGGTGTCAACCAAGGCCCGCTGTTCGCACAGGTATTGTCGGCGGTCATGCTCGGCAACATTGCCGCTATTTGCTGCGCGGGTTTTCTGAACTACGTCGGCACGAAGAAGCCGGCGTGGACCGGCAACGGCCAACTCACGCGCAATAACGAACCTTCGCCGGCCGATACATCGTCGCCAACGTCTGTGGCGTTTGAATTCGATGTCAGCTCGGTTGCAGCAGCTGGCGCCACGGCCATCGCGCTGTATCTGGTGGGGCAGTTGAGTCATCAATGGTTCGGCTGGCCCGCGCCGGTCGTGATGCTGCTGTTAGTGGTCGCGGCGCAATTGCTGCAAGCGGTTTCTCCCCGCGTGCGCGGCGGTGCGCGATTCATGTATTCGTTCTTTTCCACCGCCGTCACGTATCCGCTGATGTTCGCCATCAGCGTTGCGATGACGCCGTGGGGCGAGATTGTCACGGCGTTTCATTGGGCGAATATCGTGACCGCCGCGGTCACCGTGCTGACGCTGGTGGTGACGGGTTTCGCCGTGGGCCGCCTGATGGGCATGCATCCGGTTGAAGCCGCCATGGTGAACGCCACGCACAGCGGTTTGGGCGGCACGGGCGACGTTGCCATCCTGACGGCCGGCAACCGCATGGAACTGATGCCGTTCGCGCAGATCGCGACGCGCATTGGCGGCGCGATCACGGTGATGGCCGCGCTGGGGGTGTTCGCTTACATTCGGTAGTTTTATTCCTGGCGCTCCACGAGCCCCTTCACGATCACGCCGACAAACGCCTCCATCACGGGCGGCAATGTACGTCCGCGCTTCTTCACGAGCGCGATGGGGCGCACGAACCCCGGTTCATCGATAACCCGCGTCACCAGGGCCGGTTCCGCACGCACCTCTCGCGCTGAGCGGGGCAGGATGGTCACGCCGAGCCCAGCGCGAACCATGGCCACCGCCGTCATCATGTAGGTCGGCTCGCAGGTGGGTACGGGTGCGCAGCCGGCGCGTTCGAACGCGGCGTCCACCACTGCTCGCACGCTCGTTCCCGCCGCCGTCAATACCAGCGGATAGCGGATGATCTCCTCCAGGCCGATTCGCTTGCCCGACGTCAACGGATGCCCGTCCGGACACACGACGCACAGCCGGTCCTCGCCGGCGTGCAGCACTTCCAGCGAGGCATCGGTGACATCGCCGCCGGTCAGTCCCACGTCCACATCCTCGTTCCGCACCAGCGTATTGACGACGCTCGCGACCACATCGCGGATTTGAAACGAGACGTGCGGCAACCCGCGCCTGAAATCCTGGATCAGATCGGGCAGCAAGCTAGCCGCGAATGACGGCAGGCACGCCAGCCTCACCGTGCCGGCGGAGCCGTCGCTGAGCGCGCGGGCGTCGTGGAGAACCTGCTCCATGTCGCCGAGCGACTTTTGCAGGACCGGCAGCAAGTCCCGTCCGACCGGTGTCAATGCGACGCTGCGGCTATTGCGGTCGAGCAGCCGTGCGCCGATCGTTTCTTCGAGGCGCCGGATCTGCACCGTCAACGCGGGCTGCGACAGATGCAGCCGCACGGCAGCGCGCGTGAAACTGCCCGCCTGCGCCACGGCGATGAACGCGCGGATATCGCGGAGATTCAGGTCCATGTTTTCGGTCTATTACAAAATGTGATTACTGCCATCAAATCATTTCAATTGTTTTATCGACGTTCCGAAACTACGCTTGGTTGACACATAAAACAATCGATTAAAAAGATCGGAGACAAACCTTGCTGCCTCTACTTGGCCTCGCCACTATCGTCGTCCTGCTCGCGGCGATCCTTTCAAAACGGATGTCGCCGCTGGTGGCGCTGATCATCGTGCCGATAGCGGCATCGCTCATCGGCGGCTTTGGCTTGCAGACCAGCAAGTTTGTGATTGATGGACTGAAGAGCCTTGCGCCGGTGGTCGGCATGTTCGTCTTCGCGATCCTGTACTTCGGCACGATCACCGACGCCGGCACGCTTGATCCGATCATCGACCGCATCTTGCGCACGGTCGGCACGCGGCCGACGCGCATTGTGATGGGCACGACGTTGCTCGCGCTGCTGATTCACCTCGACGGCTCGGGCGCGGTCTGCTTCCTCGTCACCATCCCCGCGATGCTGCCGCTTTACGACCGTCTCAAGATGGATCGGCGCGTGCTGGCCGCGGCGGCATCGATGGCCGCGGGGATCAATTTCCTGCCATGGACCGGGCCGATGATCCGCGCGTCGGCGTCGCTGCATCTGCCTATATCGGCGTTATTCAATCCGTTGATTCCGGTGCAGATCGTGGGCCTCGTGTTTGTGTTCAGCGTGGCCTGGTGGCTCGGCCGACGCGAGGAGAAACGGCTCGGATACACGGGCGCCGACGGCGCGATTCCTATGCCGAAACGCGAACTCACCGACGAACAGAAAGCGCTGCGTCGGCCGAAGAATTTCTGGTTCAACATCGTGCTGACGCTGATAGTGCTCGGCACGATGGTGGTGATGGGCGAGAAGATTCCGCCGGCGATCATGTTCATGGTCGGGTTATGCGTCGCGTTGCTCGTCAACTATCCGAACGTGGACATGCAGCGCCAGCGTATTGATGCCCACGCACGCGCCGCGCTGATGATGGCAGGCATCCTGCTCGCAGCGGGCGTGTTCACGGGCGTCATGCAAGGCAGCGGCATGCTCAAGGCGATGGCGCAGGCTGCAGTTGGTTTTGTGCCGCCTTCGATGGCCACGCACATTCCGGTCGCACTTGGTTTCCTATCGATGCCACTCAGCATGCTCTTCGATCCCGACTCGTTTTACTTCGGCGTGCTGCCGGTCATCGCGGAAGTGGCGGGGCAACTTGGCGTGCCTGCCGTGCATGTCGGACAAGCGGCATTACTCGGCCAGATGACAACGGGATTCCCGGTCAGCCCGCTCACGCCCGCGACATTCCTGGTCGTCGGCCTGACTGGTATCGATCTCGCCGATCATCAGAAATTCACGTTTCCGCTGTTGTTCGGTGCATCGATCGTGATGACGATCGCGTGCGTCGTGCTGGGCATCTTTCCTCTTTGAGCGCGTTTTTAACGCAAGGAATTGGGTATGACTGCTGCACTCAACGCTGTGACCCAAGCTAGCCGCGTGCGGATCGGCGCGGGCGCGGGTTATTCGGGCGATCGCATCGAGCCTGCCGTCGAACTGGTCGAACACGGGGCGCTCGATTATCTCGTGTTCGAGTGCTTGGCAGAGCGAACTATTGCACTTGCGCAGCAAGTGCGTCGGGGAAATCCAGATCTGGGTTACGACCCGTTGCTCGAAGCCAGGATGCGCGCCGTCTTGCCGGCCGCCGTGCGTAACGGTGTGAGGATTATCTCGAACATGGGCGCGGCGAATCCGCTCGCGGCGGCACGCAAGACGGCATCGATTGCGCGTGAGCTGGGCTTGAGCGGTTTGAAAATCGCAGCCGTGAGTGGCGACGATGTACTCGATGTCGTGAGGCAAGGGGCGTATGTGTTCGAAGAGTCGGGCGATAGCGTTGCTGATTACGACAGCCGGCTCGTTTCGGCGAATGCGTATCTGGGCGCGGAGCCGATAGTCGATGCGTTAAAGGCCGGCGCCGATATCGTGCTCACCGGCCGCGCGGCTGACCCATCGTTATTCACGGCGGCGCTGATCCACGCATTCGGCTGGGCCATGGACGATTGGAACACGCTCGGTCAGGCGACCGTGGTGGGGCATCTGCTGGAATGCGCCGGACAGATCACGGGCGGTTATTTCGCTGATCCCGGTTTCAAGGACGTGCCGATGCTCGCGCGACTTGGCTTTCCGATAGGCGAGGTCGACGCCGATGGCGCTGTCACGATCACGAAGGTCGCGCACGCCGGCGGCCGTGTGACGGAGGCCACGTGCAAAGAGCAACTGCTGTACGAGATCCACGATCCCCGCCGATATCTGCAGCCCGATGTAGTGGCCGACTTCACGCAGGTTCGCGTGGTGGAGGAGGGACAGGATCGCGTACGGGTGAGCGGTGGCCGTGGGACATCGCGGACCGGGACGTTGAAGGTGACCGTGGCTTACGTGGATGGGTTTATCGGCGAGGGGCAGATTTCGTATGGCGGTCCGGGCGCGGTCGCACGGGCGAAACTGGCGCTGGAGATTGTGCGCGAACGGCTGGAGATAACGGGCGTTGCTACGAGCGAACTGCGCTTCGATTTGATCGGTATCGATTCATTGCACGGCGCAACGCTGGGCGAGCGTAACGCGGAGCCGTATGAGGTTCGTTTGCGCGTGGCCGGGCGTGCCGATTCGATGGAGGAGGCAGTTCGTATCGGCAATGAAGTCGAGACGCTTTATACCAATGGTCCGGCTGGCGGCGGCGGGGTGACAAAGACGGCGCGCGAAGTGATTGCCGTGCAGTCGGTTTTGTTGCCGCGCGAACTCGTGCGGCCATCGTTTGAAATGGTGGAGGCTTGAGATGAAATTACGTCTACTTGCTCACTCCCGAACCGGCGATAAGGGCAATACGCTGAATGTATCGGTGATCTGTTACGACGCGCGGTACTACGATCATCTGCTCGCTCATGTCACACCGGAGCGTGTGAAAGCGCATCTGAGCGATGTGGTGAAGGGCGATGTGACGCGCTTCGAATTGCCGGAAATAGCGGCGTTTAATTTTGTGCTCGGACGTGCGCTGGGCGGTGGCGTGACGCGATCGCTTGCGCTCGATGCGCATGGGAAATCGCTGAGTTCGGCGCTGATGGATCTGGAGATTCCGGAGCCGTGAGGCGATGCGTTGTTGCGTTGAGTGCTGCGGCGTAGGCAACCGGACGTTCAGCCACCAACGTGTTCCAGACGTATAACCGTCATCGGCATGACGACCAAGTCATGGCGATGACGCGTCTTCAAACGTTCAATCTTCGCTCGTTGCGGCGGCGGTCTTTCGCGGACGCCGGTTAGCCGGCGCCGTTTTACGCGGGGCCTTTTTCGCTGCCGTTTTCTTTGCCGCGGGCTTGTCCGTGCTGTCGACAGTTTCGGCTGCAGCGGCGCTCTCAACCGGCGTTTCCGGCTGCGTTTTTGCCACGACTTTCTTCGCCGCTGCTTGACGTCCACGTCGCGCCACGCCGGGCTTAGGTGACGGCGCTTCACTTACTTCGCTGGGTTGCGCAGGTGTTTCTTCCGTGCGTTCCACGAACACGAATTCATCCTTAGCTTTCACCGGTAGCGTGAAGAATGGTCGCTCGTCGGCGGCTTCCGCGTGAGTTTCCACATGAGCTTCGAATGGCGGTTCCTGTGCTACATCGAACAGCGGTTCGTGAACCTGCGGCCTTGGGTTCCGATTGTTTCGGCGATTGCGGTCGCGGCCCTGCCTGGGTCGCGCTTCCAGTTGCGGCTCAGGTTGCTGCGCGGTTTGCGGTTCGTCGAAGAGCGGTTCCGCGACTTGCGATCGTTGGTTCGGTCCGTCCCCGCGATCATGCTCGTCACGCGATTCGGAGTGCGTTTCCGGAGGCGTTGCGGATTGGGCATCGCGCGGTTCATCGACGAGGGGTTCGGAAACTTGCTGACGCGGGTTGCGCCCTTTCCTCCGATTCCGGTCGTTACCTGAGTTACCCGAGTTACCCGCATTCCCCGTCTGCCGATTTTCCTTCGGCGCGACGGGCGCCTCGATGTCCCTCACTGATTCAGTGACGGCCACTGATTGCGTGCGAAACACAAACGAACCCGATTTCTCGTCCCGTCCCACTTCGAGCAAACCACGCACCTGCGCTTCTTCCAGCAAATTGCCGAACGCGCGAAAACCGTAGTACGACTCGTTGAAATCGGGTTTGCGCCGCTTGATCGCGCTCTTGAGCACCGATGCCCAGATCTTTCCGCTCTCGCCGCGCTCGGAGGCGAGGTCATCGAACGTTTCCACCGCAATCGCGATGGCCTTGGCCTTGCGTGCTTCGAGTTCCTGCTTGGGCTGGCCGTCCTCAGGTGCGCGTTTTGCCGACGATGCCGTCGCGTTCGCATCTCGTGCGTCGCGTGCTTCACGGGCCTCGCGCGCTTCACGTTTCGCGATGCTGCGTTGCTGCTCGCGGACGAGATCGTCGTAGAAAATGAATTCATCGCAGTTCGCGACGAGCAGGTCGGAGGTCGAGTTTTTCACACCGACGCCAATCACCTTCTTCGCGTTTTCGCGCAGCTTCGAGACGAGCGGCGAGAAGTCTGAATCGCCGCTGATGATGACGAACGTATCGACGTGCGATTTGGTGTAGCAGAGATCGAGCGCGTCGACGACGAGGCGGATGTCCGCGGAATTCTTGCCTGACTGACGCACGTGCGGAATTTCGATCAGCTCGAAGCTGGCTTCGTGCATGGCCGCTTTGAAACCTTTGTAGCGATCCCAATCGCAATAAGCCTTTTTCACCACGATGCTGCCTTTGAGCAGCAGACGTTCGAGCACCGGCATGATGTCGAACTTGTCGTATTTCGCGTCGCGCACGCCGAGGGCGACGTTTTCGAAGTCGCAAAACAACGCCATGCTGACGCTATCAGGGGATGAGGCCATAAGAAACTCCAGCAGGAATGCCGGGTAAGCACGGCAGGTATTAACGAGCGCACATGATATCTGTTTGTGCGCCGGGCTTTAAAAGGAGAGAAACAATCGTGGCGGGGAAGGGCGCTCAGCGGCCTTCGGTTGTGAGTCGCGCCACGCGCATGCCGAGGAAGAGACGTGTTCCGAATTGGGGGGATGTTCGAGGTGGCGATGCCTGGTTTCCTCGCCGCTGACCCGCAGAGGCGAATCTTGATCAACTGCCCCAGCGAACGCTAACCCGACCCAAGTGCGAAAAGGCCGTCTCTGCATACGCAGAAACGGCTTTTCGGAAATGGTGCCGGGGCCGGAATCGAAAAATTCTCCTATCGCTTTACTGGAAAGGGTCCGGGGATTTAACGTTCGAGACATACCGCCAAAAATACCACCAGTCAGGGCACGCTACTTTGAGACGCCCAGAGGCCAAATCGTCCGTTCATGTGGGAACGCCGACTCGCCAGAGCTAGCAATAGGTCAGAGGATAAAAGGGTCCGCATGCTCGCTAACTCACGTTCGAAGCATCAATGCTTCCAGCGAATTGGCGCCGCCGGTGTGCTTCCATTTGACCGCGGGGAGTTTGCCGACCACAGATAGAAATACCTGTCGAATAATCCTACGAAGTTTCACGGTAGGAATTAATATTGCATGACAATAACGCCGTGTGCATACTACGGCTTCGCGAGCAGTCGGCCGGTTTGAGCGAGTCGGCGTTGCAAAAGATCCGGAGGTCGACGCTGGATCGCAATCCGTGAACAGTGGATGAGGGCGGTGGCACAGCTTTCGCTGATGGGGGCAACCCGGCTCCTGGCGACGCCGCCGGGCTTCATCGGGGCGTATCAGCCGGTCGCCATCATTTCATGCCGAACCTTCCCTGCGGGTCGAACGCAAATGAAAGCATTGTCACTCGCAAGAGACTGGTCGACGCAGTTTTCCGCCTTCAATGCCCGAGACGACAATCGTCAGGAGGTGCGGCGATGAAACGCCATCCTTTGCCGAACACGCCTCAGGACCTTCGCGACATTCGCTCGCTGAAGGTCGTGGCTATCCATCCGCTCGACCAGGACGGCGAGGAGTTGCTTGCGCAACTGCGCCGTATCGGCTGCCGCGTGTGCCGGTATTGGCCGGCACCGGCTACGCTTCCGGCGGAGACGGATATTGTCTTCATGGCGGTCCGCCCGGAGGCGCTTGCGGGCAGGTTGACGTGGCTCGAGAGCCCGGATAAGCCGCCCGTGATCCCGGTCGTCAGCTACGAGAATCCAATCTTCATCGATGTCGTCATGAAGTTGAATGCTTATTGCACGGTGCCGTCGCCGGTGCGCTCGTTTGGCGTGCTGACCGCGATCGCCGTATCCCTTCACCAACATAAAAGCCGCCAGGCGCTCGAGCGCTATGCGCAACGCGTCGCGGAAAAATTCGCCGACCAGCGTCAAATCCAGCGCGCCAAATCGATCCTGATGAGCTCACGCAAGCTGACTGAACCGGACGCCTACGAGCTGTTGCGTTCGCGCGCGATGGAGCAGCGGCAGTCACTCGAAGCGACCGCGGAAATCATCATCAAGGCGCATGAGAGTTTGCATTTTTGATGTGTATCGACTTTCCTTCTTTGTGCAGAATGAAGCGTAGGGCGCACGACTAATGTGCGCATAAACCCCACCTTGGTGATCCCGCTTCACCCGTTTCCAGCGATGACACCGGCCAGCACTGCCGATTGCCGGTGGCACGGCTCTTGCAAAACAAAAAGCGCGTGAGTGTACGGTCGGTCCGCCGATAGTCCCCTTGCGCCCAGCGCACCGGTCGCGGTTTCACCCGTGCGTTCACATCCATTCCGTCACCCGAGACAAAGGCGTCTCGGATGACATCGGCCAAAAAGCCCGACAGCCAGGTTAGCCCTGGCTGTCGGGCTTTTTTTTCCGCGTCCGCAGGCGATCAAAGCGCAATACAGAGGCGTACGCAAGCTTTGGCGCTTTGACTTCCGGTCCATCGGACACACTGAAATCGAGGCAACGCAGAAACATGAAAGATCTTCCTCTCTCTTCGACACGCGGGGACGCAACGAACGCAGTGGCAACGCCTGCCGGCTGGCGCGGCGCGCTCTTGCTGGACAAGTATTCGGTCCTGATCCTGGCGCTGCTGTTGCTGATCGCGATCCCGGCGCTGACGGGCGCGTTCCGTCTGGGTCTCTTCGCGAAATATCTGAGCTTCGCGTTCTGCGCTGTCGGACTCGTCCTGACCTGGGGTTATGGCGGCATTCTCAGTCTTGGCCAGGGCATCTTCTTCGGGCTCGGCAGCTACATGATGGCGATGTACATGAAGCTCGAGGCGAGTTCGAACGATCCGGCGGCCGCCGTGTTCGGGGGCAGCGGTCCACCCGTGCCCGACTTCATGACGTGGAACAGCATCGACAAGCTGCCATGGTGGTGGGCCCCGTTTGAGCACGGATGGTTCGCACTCCCGGCGATCCTGATCATCCCCACGGTCATCGCATTCGTGCTCGGCTACGCCAATTTCAGGAAGCGCGTGGGCGGCGTGTATTTCTCGATCGTCACGCTGGCGCTGGCGTCGATCATGTCGATCGTGATCATCGGCCAGCAGGGGTACACGGGCGGCGTCAACGGCATCACCAATCTGCCGACCTTCATGGGGTACAGCGTCCAGAGCAACACGGCGACGCTGATCATGTACTACGTCACGTGTGTGCTGCTGCTGTGCGCGGTGCTTGCGGGCCGCTTCATTCTCAGGAGCCGGCTGGGCAAGGTGTTGATCGCCATTCGCGACAGGGAAGACCGCATCCGCTTCTCGGGCTACGATCCCGCGCTCTTCAAGGGCTTTATCTTTGCGGTTGCCGCGCTGTTCTCCGCGGTCGGCGGCGCGATGTTCACGCTGCAGGTCGGCTTTGCCTCGCCGTCCGTCTGCGGGATCGTGCCGTCCATCGAGATGGTGATCTATGCGGCGGTCGGCGGCCGGCTGTCGCTCGTCGGCGCGGTGTACGGTACCGTCATCGTGGGCGCGGCGAAAAGCTTCCTGTCTGAAAATTTCGTGGGGTTCTGGGTGTATTTCATCGGCGCGCTGTTTATCTTCGTGCCGATGTTCCTGCCGAAGGGACTGGCCGGGACCATCGACTGGTTACGCAACCGCGAGCAGATCCGTCAGGATAAGACTCACGGAGGCGCGCAATGAGGCCGATGATCCTGGCGGTGGAAGACCTTACCGTCTCCTTCGATGGCTTCAAGGCCGTGGATAGCCTCAATTTCTACGTGGAAGAGAACGAACTGCACGTGGTGATCGGACCGAACGGCGCAGGCAAGACCACGTTACTGGACATGATCTGCGGCAAGACGAAGCCAACCAGCGGCCGGATCGAGTTCAAAGGGCTGTACCTCGAAAAGATGCTGGAATACCAGATTACGCGCGCGGGGGTGGGCCGGAAATTCCAGAACCCGATGGTCTATGAGGACCTCACCGTCACGGAGAATCTCGAGATCTCTTATCCGAAGAAACGCGATGTCATCGGCTGTCTCTTCTTTAACCGGACCGAAGAGGTCCGCGACGAAATCGATCGCATCGCGGCGATGATTTTTCTCGACGATCAACTCGATCGCAAAGCTGCCTTGCTGTCGCACGGGCAGAAGCAGTGGCTGGAGATCGGGATGCTGCTCATGCAGGATCCCGAACTATTGCTGCTGGACGAACCCGTTGCGGGCATGAGCGCGAAGGAACGCGAACTCACGGGCGTGCTCCTGCGCAAGATTGCCGAAGGCCGCTCGGTGGTCGTGATCGAACACGACATGGAATTCGTGAAATCGGTCGCCCATAAGGTCACGGTGCTGCACCAGGGCAAGAAGCTCGCGGAAGGCAGGATGGAAGAGGTTCAGAACGACCCGCGGGTCATTGAAGTTTACTTGGGACACTGACCATGCTTTCTGTCGATAACCTCAATGTCTTTTATGGCGAGAGCCATGTGCTGCACGACCTGAGCTTCGATCTCGCGGCGGGCGAGACCGTCGCGGTCATGGGACGCAATGGCATGGGCAAGACGACCCTGCTCAAGGCGCTGATCGGCATGATCCCTTCGCGCAGCGGCCATATCACGCTCAACGAGCGCGACCTCGTGAAGGCGAAGAGCTATGACCGCGTGGGCGCGGGCTTCGGCTATGTGCCGCAGGGCCGCATGATCTTTCCGTACCTGAGCGTGGAAGAAAACATCCTCTCGGGCATGGATCGCTTTAAGCGTCCCGTGATTCCCGAGTACATCTTCGAATCGTTTCCCGTCTTGCACGAGATGCGTCACCGCCGGGGCGGCAACCTGTCGGGCGGACAACAGCAGCAACTGGCGATTGCGCGCGCGCTGGTCTCGGAACCGAAGGTGCTGATCCTCGATGAACCGACCGAAGGCATCCAGCCATCGATTATCAAGGACATCGCACGGGCGCTGAACCGCCTGAAAAAGGAGCGCGACTTTGCGTTGATCGTCTCCGAGCAGGTACTGACTTTCACGCTTGAGATCGCGGACCGTTTCCTGATCATCGAGAAGGGACGCTTCGTGCACAGCGACCGGCGCGAGAACGTCGATGCGGACCGCATCATGCGCTACCTGACTATCTGATTGACCCTTTGCTGTTCCAGGCGCCCCGACAGGCGCCCACTATCCACGAGGAGATGGCCATGATGCATGGTGATATTTCAAGCAGTCTCGATACGGTCGGCGTTGCGGTCGTGAACTACAAGATGCCGCGCCTGCATACGAAAGCGGAGGTGCTCGCGAACGCGCGGAACATCGCGGAGATGCTCAAGGGCATGAAGTCCGGTCTCCCCGGCATGGACCTTGTGATCTTTCCGGAGTACAGCACGCACGGGATCATGTACGACCAGCAGGAGATGTACGATACGGCCGCCGCCGTGCCCGGCGAAGAGACGGCGATCTTTGCGGAGGCGTGCCGGAGCGCCAAAGTGTGGGGCGTGTTCTCGCTGACCGGCGAGCGCCATGAGGAGCACCCGAACAAGGCGCCTTACAACACGTTGATCCTGATGAATGACCAGGGCGAGATCGTGCAGAAGTATCGCAAGATCATGCCGTGGGTGCCGATCGAGGGCTGGTATCCGGGCAATTGCACGTATGTATCGGAAGGACCGAAGGGCATGAAGATGAGTCTCATCATCTGCGATGACGGCAACTACCCGGAGATCTGGCGCGACTGCGCAATGAAGGGCGCCGAACTCATCATCCGTTGTCAGGGCTACATGTACCCGGCCAAGGAACAGCAGATCATCATGGCGAAGTCCATGGCGTGGGCGAACAACGTGTATGTGGCGGTGGCGAATGCAGCCGGTTTCGACGGCGTGTATTCGTACTTCGGCCATTCATCGATTGTCGGCTTCGACGGGCGCACGCTCGGCGAATGCGGCACCGAGGAAATGGGCATCCAGTACGCGGCGCTCTCGAAGAGCCTGATCCGCGACGCGCGCAAGAACATGCAGTCGGAGAACCACCTGTACAAGCTCCTGCATCGCGGCTATACGGGCAAGATCAATTCGCGCGAGGATGCCAATGGCGTGGCCGAGTGTCCGTTCGATTTCTATTCGAAGTGGATCACGGACCCCGAGGCGACCCGCAAGATGGTCGAGGACCTGACGCGCAGCACGCCCGGCACCGAGGAGTGTCCGATCCCGGGCATTCCGAACCCGTCAGACCTCACGCACCGGTAACGCGCCATGAGGACTTATACGTCCATCGTAGGCAGTGCGTCCGACCCGCGTGTGGCTGATCTGCTGCATGCGCTCGCGCATCGCGGCGGTGTGGATACGGTCACGCTCGCCGCCGACGATATCCGCCGCCACCGGTTGCGGGTGCGCACGCAAGGCGGCGACGAATGCGGCATCGCGCTCGATCGTCAGACGCATCTTTTCGACGGCGCGGTGCTGCATCTCGATGCTGACCGGGCGCTCGTCGTGCGGACTGAGAACACGCGATGGCTGCGCCTGCGCGCGCGGGACAACGCCGCTGCTCTCGAGCTCGGTTACTTCGCGGGCAACATGCACTGGGCGGTGCGTTTCGACGGCGACGTGCTGGAGGTGGCGCTCAAGGGACCGGTCGATGATTATCGTTCGCGGCTGGCCCCGCTGCTCGACGCGGGACGGATCATCGAGCTGATGCATGAGCATGAGCAGCACCCTCATCACCATCACGACCACGCGCACGCCCATGAGTGACTTCACGAGTCTGCTCGCGAGCTTCCAGCATTCGGACAGCTTCTTTCCGAGCGGTTCGATGGCCTTCTCATGGGGTCTCGAAGCGTTGCTGCAGGACGGACTGGTGAAAGACGCGCGATCGTTGCAGGTGTTTGTCGAGGGACAGGCGCTCGCGCGCTGGGCGAGTCTCGATCAGGGCATAGTCTGCGCCGCGTGGCAGGCCGATTCCTTCGACGCCTGGCTCGACGTCGACGCGCTCGCCGAGACCGTGACCTTGCCCGAACCGATGCGAAAAGGGGCGCACCGCCTCGGACGCACGCTCGCCGATGTCCACGCCCGGCTCGACTCGTCCGTTGCCGCCGAATTGCGCGCCGCGATCATCGCGGGGCGCACGCCGGGGCATCTTTCGGCCGTGCAGGGACGACTGTGGCGCAGTTTCGGCATCAGCCGGGATGAAGCGCGCGCCATGTCGGCGCACGCAGCGTGCACGGGCGCGGTGAGCTCGGCGGTGCGGCTCGGTATCGTCGGGCATCTCGATGCGCAGCGGATCCTGACGCGCCTGCGTGAGCCGCTGGCGAGCGTGCTGGAAGCACCGGCGCCCGCCATGGACGATCTCTGGTCGAGCACCTTCGCCGCCGACATTGCCGTCATGCGGCGCCATCGCCACGAAGCACGGCTCTTTGCCAACTGAACCGAGAGGAATGCGCGGATGTTGCTGACACCGACCGAATACGAACGCCTCACGCTCTTTACCGCTGCGCAACTGGCGCGCCGTCATCGTGACAAGGGCCTCAAGCTCAATCATCCGGAAGCGGTCGCGATCATCGCGGACGAGATACTGGAAGGCGCGCGCGAAGGCCGCAGCGTGGCGGACCTGATCGCCTATGGCTCGACGCTGCTGACCGAAGACGATGTCCTGCCGGGTGTCGCCGACCTGCTGCCGATGCTGCAGGTCGAAGGATCGTTCCCCGACGGCACCAAGCTCGTCACGGTGCACCAGCCCATTCGCGCGGGCACCCAGCCGCCGGTCGCCGACACCCTCGTGCCGGGCGAACTGCTGGCCGCCGATGGCGATATCGAACTGAATGCCGGCCGCGAGAAGGCCGTGCTTACCGCGATGAACACCGGCGACCGGCCGATCCAGGTCGGCAGTCATTTCCATTTCTTCGAAGTGAATCGTGCGCTGCGCTTCGATCGCGCGGCCGCGTTCGGCATGCGGCTCGACATTCCCGCCGGGACCGCGGTGCGCTTCGAACCGGGCGACAACAAGGAAGTCACGCTGGTTGCCTTCGGTGGCTCGCGCGAAATATTCGGCCTCAATGGTCTGACCGACGGCGCCGTCGCCGAAGCGGGCTTGCGTGAAGCCGCGATCGGCCGCGCGGCTGCGCGCGGCTTCAAGGGAGCGTGAATGGTCACGATGACACGCAAGGCCTACGCCGAGATGTTCGGTCCGACAACGGGCGATGCCGTGCGTCTCGGCGATACCTCGCTCCTCGCCGAGATCGAGCACGACTTCGCGGTGCCCGGCGATGAATGCCTGCACGGCGGCGGCAAGACCCTGCGCGACGGCATGGGCCTGAAAGCGGGACATGACAGCGCTGACGGCGCGCTCGACATGCTGATCTGCAACGCGACGATCATCGATCCGGTGCTCGGGGTGATCAAGGGCGATATCGGTATCAAGGAAGGGCGCATTGTCGCCATCGGCAAGGCCGGCAATCCGCAGGTCATGGATGGCGTGCACCCGAAGCTCGTGTGCGGCGTGGCGACAACTGTCAAGGATGCCGAAGGATTGATCGCGACTCCAGGCGGCATAGATGTGCATGTGCATTTCGACTCGGCCCAGCTATGCGAGCACGCGCTGGCATCGGGATTGACCACGCTGATCGGCGGATCGCTCGGGCCCATCACCGTGGGTATCGACTGTGGCGGGGCGTGGAACGTCGGACGCATGATGCAGGCCTCCGAGCACTGGCCGATCAACTTCGGCTTCCTGGGACGCGGCAATTCGAGCAAGCCGGGCTCGCTTGTCGACCAGCTGCGCGGCGGTTGCCTGGGGCTCAAGATTCACGAGGACTGGGGCGCGATGCCGGCTGTCATCGACACCTGTCTCACCGTGGCCGATGAATACGACTTCCAGGTCCAGTTGCACTCGGACACGCTCAACGAATCGGGCTTTCTCGAAGATACCATCGCGGCCATGAAGGACCGCACCATCCACATGTATCACACGGAAGGCGCGGGGGGCGGCCATGCGCCGGACATCATTGCGGTGGCGGGACGCATGAACTGCCTGCCGTCGTCCACCAATCCGACCAACCCGTACACCATCAATACATTCGATGAACATCTCGACATGATCATGGTGTGCCATCACCTGAACCCGGCGGTGCCCGAGGACGTCGCGTTCGCAGAGTCGCGGGTGCGCGCGCAGACCATCTCCGCCGAGGACGTGCTGCACGACCTGGGCGCGATCTCGATGCTCGGCTCGGACAGCCAGGGCATGGGGCGCATCAATGAAGTGATCTGCCGGACCTGGCAGCTTGCGTCGAAGATGAAGGACCAGCGCGGACGTCTGTCCAGCGAGCGCACGGCGCGAGGCGACAACGAGCGCATCAAGCGGTATATCGCGAAGTACACGATCAACGCGGCGCGCACGTTCGGCATCGCGGATACGGTGGGCTCGCTCGAAGACGGCAAGCTCGCTGACATCGTGTTGTGGCGACCGGCGTTCTTCGGCATCAAGCCGGAGGTCGTGATCAAGGGCGGGTTCATCGCGTGGGGCGCGATGGGCGATTCGGCGGCCTCGCTGATGACCTGCGAACCGCTCGCCATGCGTCCGCAATGGGGCGCGTTCGGCCGGGCGCCGTCTTCGCTGGCGGTCAATTTCGTCAGTCCACTCGCGCTCGATGCGGGCGCTGCCGGCAAGCTCGGGCTTGCGCGCCAACTGGTCGGCGCCCATGGTACGCGGAAGCTCACGAAGCGCGACATGCTGCACAACGACGCCTGCCCGAACCTCACGGTCAATCCGCAGACGTTCGACGTGATGATCGACGGGCAGATCATTCGATGCGACCCGGCGCACGAAGTGCCGCTGTCACGGCGCTACATGTTGCGCTGAAGGACCAGGGAGACATTTGATGCCAGGTGAAATGGAAACATTCGGGATTGAGCAAACCACTCTGCCTGCGGGACGGGCGGCGAGGGTGGGTATCGGCGGCCCGGTGGGCTCCGGCAAGACGCGCTTGCTCGAACAATTGATCCCGCGTTTCGCGGCGCGCGGTATCGACCTTGCCGTGATCACCAACGATCTCGTGACGCGCGAGGACGCCGAGCGCGTGCGTCGCAGCGGCCTGATCGATCCGGCGCGCGTGCTCGCGGTCGAGACCGGTGCGTGTCCGCATACCGCGATCCGCGAGGATCCGACGCTCAACCTGCAGGCCGCCGATGAACTCGACGCGCAGTTTGCCGGCCTGCAACTCGTGCTGATCGAGTCGGGTGGCGATAACCTCGCGTCGTCGTTCTCGCTCGACCTGGTGGACTACTGGATCTTCGTGATCGATGTCGCCGCCGGCGACGATATCCCCCGCAAGCGCGGTCTCGGCGTCGTGTCGTGCGATCTGCTCGTGATCAACAAGTTCGACCTCGCGCCCTATGTGGGCGTCGACCTCGAGCGCATGGTGAAGGAGGCGCGCGAGGTGCGGGGCCAGCGCGCGGTATCGCTCACCAACTGCTCGACCGGCGTGGGTGTGGATGCGGTCGTCGATGCGATCGTGGCGAACGTGCTCTTCGATGCGACTTGAAGCGCCGCCGGCCGCGCTCGGCCTCTCTCGCCCGCAACTCGACCTGTGCTTCTCGCGCGCGCCGTCCGGGACGACGTATCTGTCGCGGCAGCGCGCGGGGTACCCCTTTCACGTGGGACGGGTGCTGACGGCCGAGGGTGGCGCGCGCGTAATCGTGCAGTCGTCCTCAGGCGGCCTGTTCGAGGACGACGACGTTCACCAGCATCTCGTGGCCGCCCCCGGTGCACATGCCCGGGTGGAAACGGCGGCGGCGACCATCGTTCATAGCATGACGCGGGGCCGCGCGATTTCGCGCGTCGTTATCGAGGCGCACGACGGCGCGCGTCTCGACTGGTTGCCGCATCCGTCGATCCTCTTTCCGGGGGCGAGACTGGCCAGTCATATCGATGTGAACCTGCATCCGGGCGCGCGCATCCTGGTGGCCGACTGCTACACGTCGCACGATCCGGGCGGGTGCGCGCGGGCGTTCGGTTCTCTCGATGCCGCAGTGTCCGTGCGCAACGGCGCGGGTCGCCTGCTGGCACGCGACCGTTTTTTTCTCGATGGCGCGTCGGACCGGCCCCTTGGCGGCGTGCGTCAGGTCTTTACCGCGCACGGCGGCCTGATGGTGCTGACCTTCGACAAAACCGAGGCCGCCGCCGTCGCCGACGCGCTAGAACGCGCCATGCAAGATGCGTTCTACGCGGGCGCGGGCCTGCTGCCCAATCATTGCGGCGCGTTCGCGCGCATCCTCGCGACCGACAGCCAGTCCTTGCGCGCAACGCTGGCGCGCGCGATCGATGCGGCGCGCCACGTGTTGCCGTCCTGACGGCATGTCCGCCCGCATTCAACTCAAGGAGCGTCCATGACCCGACCTCACCCGGCGTCCGCTACCGAACCGCTCGACGCATGGCGGCTTTCGCGGGAGCCGTGGTATTGCCCCGTGCATCGGGAAACCGAGTGGTTCACGGCGGCTTATCACGCCCGGCTGCCGATCATGCTGAAAGGGCCGACCGGCTGCGGCAAGACGCGACTCGTGGAATACATGGCGTGGCAACTCGGGCGTCCGCTCGTCACGATCGCGTGCCACGAGGACATGACCGCGGGCGATCTGGTAGGACGCTATCTGCTCGACGGCAACGGGACTTACTGGCAGGACGGTCCGCTCACGCAAGCCGTGCGGCATGGTGCGATCTGTTATCTGGATGAAGTCGTCGAAGCGCGCACTGACACGACCGTGGTCATCCATCCGCTGACCGATTCGCGTCGCATCCTGCCCGTCGATAAATGCGGCGAAGTGATCGCGGCGCATCCCGACTTTGCCCTCGTGATTTCGTTTAATCCGCACTACCAGCATGTATCGAAGGACCTGAAGCCCTCCACGCGGCAACGCTTTGTCGCCATCGACATGCACTGGCCGGAAGCGGACGTGGAGGCCGGGATCGTGGCGCACGAAACTGGCGTGAGCGTGGACGTCGCCCGGCAACTCGTGACGCTCGCCAGCCGCACGCGCGCGCTCGATGACGCTTCTCTGCCTGAAGGCGCCTCCACGCGCATGCTGATCTACGCCGCAACGCTGATCGCGGGCGGGATGGACGCGGCGTCGGCATGCCGTATCGGCGTGATCCAGCCGCTGACCGACGACCCGGACCTGAGCGCCGCGCTGATCGCCGTGGCCGCCGGCATAGTCGGCTAGGTGACGAAGATGAAACTCGCCGAACAAGGTTCTGTGGATGCCGCGACGCGCGTGCTGGGCTTCTACCTCAAGGCGGCCTGGAACGTCGCGGCGCAGGTTCAGCCATTGATGGCCGCGCGGGAAGATGGCGAGCTGCGCGCGGATCGCCCGGTGCTGACCGATGCGGTCCTGTTTCTGCCCGACGCACACCTCGCGTGCGATGGCGGGGTCGACGAACGGCGCTTCTATCTTGCCAGTACCGCCCACGCGGCCGCTCACCTGACGTGGTCGACCGTGCGTTACGAGCGCGGCAAGCTCCGGCCGCTCCAGGTGGCGCTGGTCGGTGCGATCGAGGACGCGCGGGTCGAGCGGCTGGCTATGCAGCGCTATCCCGGGCTGCGCAGCTGGTGGCTGCCGTTTCACCAGACCGGCCCGGGCAGCGTGAAGACGGCGACGGCGCTGATGGCACGTCTGTCGCGCGCCTTGCTCGATCCGCTCTATGCCGACGATGACGGCTGGGTGAATAAAGGCCGCACGCTGTTCGACGGCGCGTTTCGCGACACCAATGGTTTGGACCCCTTGATATCGCGCGAACTCGGCAACCTGCTTGGCAACGATCTGGGCCAGATGCGGGTGCAGTTCAATGCGAAGACCTATGCGCAGGAAGCGCCGTATCGCGACGACAACAGCCTCGTCTGGCACGCGGAGCCGACGCCGATTGCGCCTGCGCCCGACGATGCACCGGCTGAGCGCAACGCATCGATGCAGGCATCGCGGGACCTGCGCAACCTGCAGGCCGACGATGCCGCGCCGCCCCAAAAAGTTGCCGATAGCCCCGGTGAAGTTCACGCGTCGGGCCCGGATGGGCGCGACGACGAGACGCCGTTCACTGTCGTGTCGGTCGCGCGGTATCGCGAATGGGACTACGTGATCCGGCGCTATCGGGCGAACTGGTGCCGCGTCGAGATGCGGCGCGCCGAGCCACCCGATGCGACGATCGTAGCCCCGCAGCCAGATGACGCCGCCGGGCGCCGCGTGCGCGCGATGTTGCGGGCGGCACGGCATCGCGTGGTGGCGGGAAGGACGCGTGCGCACGAAGGAGACGTGCTCGATCTCGATGCCTGCATCGCAGGCCGCGTCGATGCGCGACGCGGCGCAGCCGACGACTTCAAGGCGTTTGTCACCCGGCGAATGCGCCCGGAGAGCGGGCCGCTGGCGGTGCTGCTCGACCTGTCCGCATCGTCGGGAACGGCGGGGCGCATGCAGGGCGCACTGGCATCGAGTTGCGTGCTCGGACGCGCGCTCGCCGCGAGCGGGCGCCGCTTCGCGCTGTACGGCTTCCATTCCGATGGCCGTGAGCGCGTGCTGATTCATCTTTTCAAGGATTTCGACGATGCCTGGAATCCCGCCGTCGAACAGCGATTGATGCACGCGACACCGGGCCTCTCGACGCGTTTTGGCGCAGCGCTCCGGCATATGGGCGAGCAACTCCGGCCGCAGATGACGACAGGCTTACCGGCCTCGGTATGTGTTGTGTCGGATGGCGTGCCCTATGACATCGACAGCTTCGACCCCCGCTATCTGCGCGATGACATGCGCCGCGCGATCGGCGAACTGGCAGAGCAGGGGATTCGCTGCGCGTGCCTGTCGCCTGATGTTGCCTCGCTCGATGTGGCGGCCGCCATGTTCGGCCGCAATCGCCTTGCGTTGCTGACCGAACCCGCCGGACTCGCGAACGCACTCGGACGCGTGACATGATCAGGCGTTGACCGTACGCTTCCTGTACATGAACACGAAGCGCGCGGGGGTATCGCCGATAGTCGGCCACGCGCGTTCCAGCCGGTACCGCGACGTCATGAATTCAATAACCGCGCGGGCCGCTGCCGGCGACAACGCTGGCTTCCACATCCAGATATCGTCAGTGCGATCAAGCGCGAGTTCCCCGAACAGCGAGCTGTCCGGATCGCTGGCCGCGCCGATCACCCAGTCTTCCATGCGGGCGCCGAATTCCTTGATATAGCTGAAGCACTCGAACTTGATCTGTTGCACGCTGTAGTTCATCGTCGTCTCCTGTGGCTAGCCTGGCAAAGGCATCAGGCGTGCGGGTGACGCGCCGCTTGCCGTGCGCGAGCGCCATTGATCGAAAAGCGTGGCCCCAGCGCGCTTCTCTTCAACCGACATGTCCGTCAAAACGTTTTCGAGCGCGTTGAGTGCTGTCCCGACACCGTGCTGCGCGGCAAGAGACAGCCACGCGAACGCCTGCACCCGGTCGCGTTCCACACCGCGTCCGGTCGCGTAACTGAAACCCAGTCGCGCCTGCGAAGGGTAATGCCCTTGTTCCGCCGCCCGCCGGTACCAGCTCGCCGCAGCGGCATCGTCCTGGGCCACGCCGCGCCCCTTTGTGTAGAGGCCCGCGAGATTCGCCTGCGCGAAGGGGTCCCCGTTCTCGGCCGCAATCGTGATCCAGCGCACGCCCTCGACCTCGTTCTGCAAGGCCTCGTGTGCCGACAACATCATCGCGCCGAGATTGGTTTGCGCCTGCGTATGGCCCTGGATCGCGGCCCTTTTGTACCACTCGATCGCCCGCGGCAGATCGGCCGGGACGCCTTCGCCGTTCGCGTACAACGCGGCGAGCCACGCTTGCGCGTGTTGATCGCCGGCGTGAGCGAGGGCCTCGAACAATACGAAGGCTTCGTTGAAGCGGCCCTTCGTGTAGTGCGTCACGGCATCGGCCAGACTGCCTTCCTTGACAGGGTTCATATGTCGTCTCCATTAAAGGTAAGGTCCATGCGCTGAGCGATGCGCGCCTCCAGCAGGGTCTCGAACCAGCGGCGCGAATCGGATTCATCGGCTTGGGAATAGGGCGGGATGCAGGCGTGCAGTAGCCGGTCGCGCCACAGAGGCAGCGAATCGGCGCCATATACGCTGAGGCGGCACACCGTACGCTGCAACGCGATGGGTTGAAGCACGACGACACAGGTACTCCCCGCATGCGTGAGGACGATCAGGTTAGGGAAGAACCACGATGCGTTGACCGTACTGTCGACGCGATGAAAGGACGCGCATCGATCCGTGTCGCCCGGCGCGATCTTTCCTGCTGCGATACGTTGGCCGACGTGTTTCCAGTTGCCCTCGATTTCCAGCCACGTGTGCCCCTGCCGGGACGGCGCATGATGAGAAAAGGTCGGGGCGGAGGTCGCCTGGAACGCGCTTCCGGCCGGGTCCAGATGAACGAACAGCAGGGCCCCCGCCACGGCTGTTCGTACCCCGAGGAGACGCTCAGGCCGCAGCCCGAGATACTGGTGCATCTGCGCACTGGGCTGGCTGGCAGCGTCCGCCAGCAAGGGCGGACGATCGCGACTGTGCCCGCATGACGTGAACGAACACGACGTCTTCGCGCCCTGCCTGCACTGCAAAGGTACGACGCGGCAGCCGCCGTGCTGCGCGAGATTAAAGCGTCCCGCGAGGCGGCCGCTGGCGAGGCGCTGAACATGCACGGCGTGATCGCCGGCGGTGAAGGGCAACAAGTCGCCCGCGCCGGCAATATCCTCGTCGACTCCGATGCAGAGCCATTCGCGGGTCCAGATCGTTTCATCCTCGATCCTGGCGAACGCCAGCGAATGGTAGGCATCGGCGTGCATTCGCGGGGCAACGATTGCACTCATGGTGGGTCTCCCGGAAGATCAGCTCGTTGTGACGACGGCCGGCGACTCATAATCCGCGCGTCCCCGATGCTTGATCGCGCTGTCCGGTGCGGCGGGCAGCGGACCATCGGCGCTGAAGCGGTCGAGTACGTTTCGGGTGAGCCGCGAAATGTTGTTGTCGCAGTTGTTCCAGGGCAGCGACCCGCAATAGGCAATCGAGCTGAACGCAAAGCAGCCGCCGCCGTTCGGGGTCTCATGGAAGGTGATGTCGGCGCGCACACGCGGATGCACCGTGCCGTCGAGGCCTTGCTGGTTGAAGCCGAAGTCTTCCATGACGAGCAGGTACGCTTCAGTGTGCCGTCCGGCCGAAGTCGCAACCGTCAGGATATGCGGCGGCGAGCCGAGCATGGTATCGACAATATCCAGTTCCAGTCCCGCCGCGCCGCCACCGACCAGACCGAAGTTGCCGAGCTTTTCGTCATATTCGATGCCTTCGAACGCCCAGCCGACGCGATCGTCCAGACTCTCCGGCGTGCGCGAAAAATAGCTGGAGATATCGAACCCTTCCGATGACATGCCGGTGCCCGCAACCGAATGGAGATAGCGTCCCCGATAGCGCCACATCCCGCCGAGCTCGCCCGTGCCCTGATGGTAGTACTCGCCCGGATCCGCGCGCCATGTGCGGATGCCCGACTCGCAGCGGCGCATTTCCGTCACGACGCCGCGACCGACGTCCTCGTAGGCGGGGTGATACGAATGGACCCAATACCAGCCGTCCGCGCCCATGTACATGATCCGGCCGCCGCGCTGCGTGTAGTCGTGCAACGCGTCGAGTTGCGCGCCGGAATTGTGCTCGGGGTGGGAGCCCGTGATGATGACGTTGTAGTCCTCGAGCCGCGCGAGTCCGTCGTAGGTCAGGTCTTCGTCGGTGAAGACGTCGTACTCGTAACCGAGCGTCTCGAGCCAGTACACCAGATGCAGGTCCGCCGGATATTGCCAGGGCGCCTGGGCGAGGAAGTGGTCGTACTTCGGCCGGATGCTGAGGATCGGACGCAGCCGCGTGGAGAGGCAGATGCCGCTGCCGTCGGTGTGGGTATCGTAGATCGATCCGCCATATTCGCGATGCTCGGACAGGAACATGTTCTGCTGCTGCATGATCGGCACGCGGTACACGAACAGTTCCGCCCCGCCCGCGTTGCAGGCCACGTGTTCATTCGCGTACGCCATGTAGCTGATGGTCGGCACCATCACCGCGATCTTCGACTTCTTCGCGCCGAGCTTCGGCACGATCCAGAAGGGGATGTAATCCTCGTCGCCTTCGGACGTGGTCAGTTTCGCCGCGTAGAAGCGGCTTTTGATGTCCTCCGGCACGGTCCATTCGAAGCTGACATCCCAGCGCGCGTTGTCGAGATCGTCGTCGTGAAAGTGGATCGCGCCATACTCCTTTTGCGCATGCTTCCAGTCGAAGTTGCGACCGGCCCAGTTGTAGCCGGTGAGCGCGCGGGTCGGACAATTCACCAGGGATGCATTGAACTTGTAGGGACCCTGATCGCGGCAAACGATCGTATCGATGCCATCCGAGAAATCCCACGCAGCGACAATGCATTCCGAAAGCGGTCCGGTCGGGCCGGAATTCCGGCGCTCGGTGAGACCCGGCTGAACGCCTGCCTTCATGGTCTCTATCTCGGCACGCGTGAGCGCGCGATTGCACAGGCGCGGGCTGTCGATCTTGCCGTTGTAATGGCCGCCGATCAACACGCCTTGCGGTAGCGACGAGCGGCCGATCGGGCCGCTTTCCAGGCCTTTGACATAGCCCGCAATGACGAGCGGGTAGTCGGCATGCGCAATGGCATCGGCAAATTGTGCTTCGACCGGCGCAATCACCGGATCAAGCGCATAGACGATCTGCGGTTCGTGATACAGCATGACCGCGCCGGTATTTGCGTCGAATGTGGCGGCGAGGAAGTGCCAGGCGTGATCGCGCAGGCGCGCACCCGTCGTGAAGGTCCTGCCGTTGATGCGCAACTCCGCGCAGCCTTGTTCGTTGATGAACAGGCCGTAGCCCGCATCGTCGGACCATTTGGTGATGAGCCCTTGCGCGCCGTGCTTCCAGTAGCGCGCGTCGGTGCAAGGTGTTGTCGGCCAGATCCAGCATTGCAGCGTAAAGCTCTCGACCCGTAGTTGCGGCGCGTCTTCCACATAGGCGTAAGAGCCGCCGTAGACCGCTTGCGCACGGCCATCGTAGGTGGCTTCGCAGTCCGCCATGACGGCTTTTTCAACAAAGCCCGGGCCTCGCGGGTTGGTGTCGCCGTTGATCATTTGAACGATCGACGCGCGATACTGCGCCGGGCCGTCACAGTTGACATAGAACTTGATCGTGTCGCCCGGATGCACGCTGAATTTGTCCGCGTAGCCGGTGAGTCGCATCGCACACATGGTAATTGGCTCCTGCCTTCATGCCGCTCATCGAGCGGTGGTCGTAGGGATACAGCATCGAAAGAGACGTTGCTACGCGCGAATCAGGTCACCGGCCAGTTGTCGTCCCGACGCTTGTAGCCCTGCGTATAGTGTTCCGGCATGCCGTCGGTCTCGGGCATCTCGTCCAGACGCATCAGGAAGATCGTGTGCTGGATGTCCTGTTCGCTTGCGTATATTTCGTCTGTGGCGAACACGGGCGGGACGCCGCGAATGCCTGACAGGCGGCCGATGCGCCATTCGGCATCGACCTTCGTGCAGATGATCACCAGTTTGTTTTTCGGCGATGCCCCGCGCATGCGCAGCAGCACGCGCCTGAGATCGGCGTGTTCGTGCGTGCCGCCGGTGACGACGGTGGTGTCGCCGGGCGTGCCGCACCTGAGGACCGAAAAGCCCGCCACGCCATGCATGGACTCGGTGCATTCCTTGTGAAGCGCGATCAGCCGATCGCGTTCCGGCGTTCCTTTCTTCGGAATCGGTATCATGGGTTCATCCTCTTCAGGAAATTTGGAAGGATTACGAATTATTAATGTCGGAGCGCCAATGCAAGTCGATCGGTCCGGCATCCGCTTTACCAGACCGAACCGACATGTGACACGCGTCAAAACGCAAAAAGCCCGATCGCCAGGAACACTGGCAAATCGGGCTTTTTGGCCGTTACCGCCCGAGACGTCTTTGTCTCGTCCGGCATCAAGAGGGTGCGCTTTGTTGCTTCCGTTCCGCTTCGATCAACAGAAACGAATACGTGGTGCGTCGATCTTAATGCAACAAGCATGCCCACATTTTCGGGTCATGGCGATTTCACTTCTGGCGCTTGTGCTGACTGATGCTGCGTGTAGTGCGGTCTCTTGTGCATCAAATTCGCGCCTGGATCATATGCGCAATCGAGGTGCGTCTTCGGATTGGTTTGGTGCGCATCGCACTGCATGCGTGAAGTCTTAAGTCCTGACAGCTGCCGCTCTCACGATTTCGTCGGCTACCGATTCTATGTGCAAGTGATTCACGCGCGCCTGCGTTTGAAGGAGAAGGTATGCGTCTTTATCGGAGATCTGTTGGGTCTTCATGAGAATCGACTTCGCGAGTTCGATCGTCCGTTGCTTGGCGGATTTTTCTTCCACCCGCCTGATGTTTTTCTCAAGTGTTTTTTGCGTCTTGTGCTGCGCGAGCGTCACCGCAATCGCGGTCAGTATGCCAAACGAACGCACCGGCGACGGAATTACGCTGAACGCATTCAGTTGCATGACCGCCTGGATCACCACGGGGTTCTCATAGGTGACCACCGGAATGATGGGCGGCGCGCCTTCCTGGCCGAGCCACTCGAAATGACATGCCGCAGTCTGCGGATTCACCGCCATGATCACCAGGTCGACATCGTGGAGTTCCGCGTCCAGGTTTGGCCAGCACACCTGGACCTTGCAGCCGATCCGCTTCAGGTGCCCGAGCAGTTCATCCCGGTCCTGGTCGGGCGGGTGCACGACCGCTATGCGCAGCGAACGTATGTCCTGCAAGGACTGCAGCGTGGGCTGGCTGCGCGTCATCAGCGGCTCCCGGCGACCGTGGGGGCGAGGCCTTCGAATTGACCGCCCTCGGCCGGCTTGTGCGCGATCACGAAGGGATCGGCGCGCACGCGAGCGGGCATCGCGGCGACGATGTCGAATTGGCCTGAAGCGTTGCATCGGCCAATACGCGTATGCAGATAGGCGTGGTGGTTTTCCTCGTCCATGCGGATGCGTCCTTGCGGCGCATCGAACTCCATGCCCGGTAAAACGCGCAACAGCGACACCGGGTTGTCGCTGCCGGATGACCCCATGCTGCGCATGGCATTAGCGAGCACGTGCATCTGGAAGTAAGCCGCCTCCCAGCACATGTTGGTGACGGCGTCGCCGCCCATGAAGCGACGGTAATTGTCGATGCAGGCGCGGTTGGTAGGGGTATCGACAGACTGGAAGTAGGAGGCCGAGGTGAAATGGCCTTCGCCGAGGTGCGCGCCCATTGCGGCGATTTCCGCTTCCGATGTCGTCACGCTGGCAATGGGAATTGCGTTCGGGTCGAGGCCGCTTTTTGCGAAGCTGCGGTACAGGCGCTCGACACCTACGCCGACCACCGTCGAGAAAACGAAGTCCGGCGAAAGCGCGGCAATGCGGTCGGTGATGGTCCGGTAACTGTCCTCGCTCGCGTCGAGCGGCACGTAGATTTCATCGACCGTTTCGCCGCCGCGCTCGAACACGAAGTCCTTCATGATGCGATTCGTCTCGTACGGGTAAATGTAATCCGAGCCGAGCATGAACACGCGCGAACCGAAGTTCTCCAGCATGTAGTCCGCGAGCGGCACGCAGGTCTGGTTGGGCAGCGTGCCCGTGCAAAAGACATTGCGGCTGTATTCGAAGCCTTCGTAAAGCGTGGGGTAGAAGAGCAGCGCATTGTGCCGCTCGACCACCGGAATCACGGCCTTGCGGCCACTGGACATATAGCAGCCCATGAAGAGCCGCACGCCGTCCTCCACGATCAGTTGTTCCAGCATGGAAGCATAGTTCGCGGCAATGGAACCCGGATCGCGCAGATACAACTGGATCTGCCGACCGTTGATACCGCCGGCCTGGTTGATCTCGTCGGCCGCGAAGAGGGTGGCGCTCTGCTGCGTGGATTCGATAAGACCGGTTACCCCCGTGGTCGAATACACCACACCGATTTTCACGGGTTCATACATGGGCGAAGACATAGTGAGCTTCCTGTTGCGCCGACGCGCCTTTTCGTTATTGCCTCGATTCGCCCAAACTTGTGCGCAGGGACCGTGATGCGCACAGTTGAAGTGCGCGTCTGCCACAAATTGGCGTGCCGAATGCAGGCACGGCCAGACAAAAAAAGAGACTTCATGAGCTTGCCGCGTCGTCGTTCATTCAATGTATAAGGCGGTGCCAAGCGGGTGGCCGAATCGAATCCGGATGCGGCCATTTTTGGCATGAACCTTGCTGACTAACGTTCGTGATCTGGAGCAGCACGCCAGTCCTGCAGACCGATCATAGTGAATTCCGCCGCATGTGACAAAGGTGTCATTTGCGGCAATGGCCAAAAAGCCCGACAACTAAGTCATCCTTAGTTGCGGGCTTTTTTTCGTTTACCTTTTCTCGATGAAGGCACCATGAAGAATTCTCGCCGCGACTTTTTGAAGACCGCCGCCGCCGCGACTGCCGCCAGTGCGATCCCGGGAGCGCTCATGCTGGGCGCACGCGCGGCAAACGCCGCGGACCCGATCAAGGTGGGCATCCTGCATTCGCTGACCGGCACGATCGCGATCGCCGAAGCCCATGTGGTGGATGCCGAAAAACTCGCTATCGACGAGATCAACGCCGCCGGCGGTGTCATGGGCCGGCCGATTTCGCCGATTGTCGAAGACGGAGCCAGCGACTGGCCGACCTTCGCGGAAAAGGCGCAGAAGCTCGTCGAGAGCGACAAGGTGGCGGCCGTGTTCGGCTGCTATACCTCAGCCTCGCGCAAGGCGGTGCTGCCGGTGTTCGAACGCTATAACGGCCTGCTCTATTACCCGACGTATTACGAAGGGCTGGAGATGTCGAAGAACATCATGTACACCGGGCAGGAAGCCACGCAGCAAACCATTCCCGCGGTCAACTGGCTGGCGAAGAACAAGGGCAAGAAGTTCTACCTGATCGGCTCCGACTACATCTGGCCGCGGACGACCAACCGCATTGCCAAGGCGGCAATTGCCAAGGCCGGCGGCACGGTGCTTGGAGAAGACTATTTCCCGCTGGGCGCAACCGAGTTCTCGTCGGTCATCAGCAAGATCAAGGCGGCCAAGCCGGACGTGATTCTCTCGACGATTGTTGGTGGTTCGAACGTTGCTTTCTACAAGCAGCTCAACTCGGTAGGCATCACGGGCAAGAACCAGGCAATCATGGCGCTCGCCGTGACCGAGGAAGAAGCGATCGGTATCGGCACGGACAATCTGGTGGGAGTCTATTCGTGCATGGGCTATTTCCAGAGCGAGAAGAACCCTCAGAACGAAAAATTCGTGAAGGCCTTCAAGGCGAAATATGGACAGGACCGTGTGCTTGGCGACACGCTCGAAGCGGCCTATACGGCGGTCTATTTGTGGAAGCTGGGCGTCGAGAAAGCGCAGAGCACCGACGTCGCCAAGGTGGTGGCCGCGTCATCCGGACTCGGCTGGAGCGCGCCCGAAGGGGACGTGCATTTTCATGTCAGCAACCATCACTTATGGAAGCATTCCCTCATCGGGATGTTCAAACCCGACGGCCAGGTCGACATCATTTACGAATCGCCGCTGATCGAACCGAACCCCTTCCCGAAGCTCGGTTAAGTCGCTTGATGAAGAACATCGAGAGCCCTGTTTCCTGGCGCTCCCGATGTTCGCTTACAGGGTCGCCCCATGTCTCTTGACACCTTTCTCGTCCAGGTATTCAACGGCTTATCGCTATTCACGGTCCTTGCCTTGATGGCGGTGGGCCTTGCCATCGTCTTCGGGTTGATGGGCGTGATCAACATGGCGCACGGCGAACTCATGGCGCTGGGCGCGTATATGACCTATATGACCGCGGTGATATTCCAGCGCTGGCTTCCCTCGCTGATGGGCGCCTATTTCCTGGTGGGAATCGTGATTGCCTTCACCGTGACCGCGGCTGTGGGTTTCGTGCTCGAACGGGTCATGATCCGCCGTCTCTATCATCGTCCCCTCGACACCATGCTGGCAACCTGGGGGCTCTCACTGGTGCTCCAGCAGGTGTATCGCCAGACATTCGGGCCGATCGATGTCAGCGTCCCTACGGTGAGCTGGCTGCAGGGTGCCTGGAACGTGACGCCGAACATTGCGCTGCCGCTCAGCCGCATCTTCATTTTGTTCCTGACGTTCGCGGTGGCGCTCGTGGTTTACCTCTTCCTTTTCCGTAGCCGATGGGGGCTGCGCATTCGTTCGGTGATGCAAAATCGCGCGATGGCGGGCGCGGCCGGCATCGATACCGAACGGGTCGACGCCGTGACGTTCGCAGTGGGCTGCGGGCTTGCCGGGATCGCCGGCAGTGCGCTGACCATGCTGGCATCGACGGGTCCCGCGACAGGGCAGCAGTACATTGTGGACACGTTCATCGTGGTCGTATTCGGCGGGATCGAAAGCTTGCTGGGAACCTTCCTTTCAGCATTCGCGATTGGCCAGCTTCAGTCGATGTTCGAACTCCTCCTGAGCGGCTCGATGGCCAAGGCGAGCATCCTGCTCCTCGTGATTGTCGCGCTGTATTTCAGGCCGCAAGGGCTATTCGCGCTGAAGTTGCGACGATGACGGGTCGCGGTGCGCGAAGGGAGAAGGGTAACGCGACGACCTGGGCCGGACCGGGCGGCTAAACCGGCCGGGTATGGATTCGCCGAGGCTTTCCGCTATCGTATCGAGCTTGGGATTGCCAAGTAAAGTATTCAGCAAGATGGCAACGATCAACGAAATCCTTGCGCTTGATTTGCTCACGCTGCGCGAACATACCTAGCGCGCCGGCGACATCCTCGATGCCGATCAGCATCGCGTGCGCTTGCAAGCGTCGCTGGAGGTCTGCGCAGTTTGTTCGGTGCGCAACGCGGGTGAACTGGTTGCATACGCAATGCTCCACCAGGAATCGGAAACCTGCTGGTTCGTGAGCGGATTAAGCACGCATCCGCTATCTCGAACGCCGGCAGTAATGTCTGAACTGCTTTCCAAACTTGCCGAGCTTGCCGGCCGAAAAGGGATAGTTGAACTGCGAAGCAACGTTTATAAGACAAAGCACCTATCGATGGTTTTCCATAGGGAACTGGGGTTTCACATCAGGCGCGAGGACGAAACAGCGGTCGGATTCTTCGCCGCCGTCTCGACAATCAGCGGGCGTCCATCGGTTCAGCGCGTTGTCGGCAAGCGTGGCTCGTTGACAGAGGCCGCTCAATCCTGATGCGAAATCTGTGTAATGACCGCTCGCCGGCTCAGTTGACTGTGGTCATACCGTTACGCGAACGACCCTACGCAAATCCGTGACAGGTATGTTACGCACCATAATGCCGCGTTTCCGGCACCGTGTTGGGGAGTTTTAAGCGTTGGCTAAAGAACTTCTTCAACTGGTCGATAGCATGATTGGGGGCCGACTTCAAACCTGACCTGGGTCCGAGGTTCCCGCACGGAGAAACGCAGTGAAACGTCTGGTTTACGGCGCGCGGGGCGAACGCTTCGCAGTCGAGCGGCAGCGCCCATGAAACGCAACCTGTTATTCCGATTTCTCGCGCGCCTTCGTGTCGGCCGCAAGCTGTTGCTGATCTATCTGCTCGACCTGAGCGCGGTGCTGTACATCAGCGGCATCCTGATCCACGAGAAGTACATCGCGATTGACTTCTCTGACAAGGAGCTGATCGGCAATGCCTACGTCGCCGCCGCGCATGACGCGCTCATCGACTTTGCACTCGCGGGGGCTGGGCAGCCGCGGACAGCGGCCCAATTGCAGCGCACGGCGAACCGGCTCGTCGACGCAGAGGGCCGCTATGGCGCGAACATGCAGAGTGCTGAAATCAATGCGCGCGTGCTCGCCGTGCTCGCGGCCAGTGCAATGCCGCAAGCCAGCGCCGCGACAGTGGACGGTGGACTCAAGGCGACACGCGAACTGGTGACGCGGGTCGGCAACCAGTCGAATCTGATTCTGGATCCAGACCTCGACAGCTACTATTCGATGTCGCTGTCGATCCTGCGCTATCCAGAGCTGCTCGATGACGTCAACCGGATCGGCCGCCACCTGCACGATGCCGGCACGAGTCGTCGCGCCACACCGATGAGTCGTGACGAGATGCGCACCCGCTACCTCGTGCTGGAAGGGCAGCTCGACGCAGTATTGCAGGGGCTGCGTTCCGACTACGCGGAAGCTTCAGCCGCGAACGCCCCGCTGGCAGGTACGATCGGTCCACCGGTCGGGCGCATGCTCGCCGCGATCGACGCGTATCGCCGTGTGGCCGGCGCCGCGGTCGATGCCGGCTCGACTGTGGACACGCTTACCGCGCTCGATGGCGCGCAGCAGCGCGTGGTGGCGAGCGTGAGCGACGCGTGGAGTGTGACCGGCAATCAGCTCGAAAGACTGCTGAGTGAGCGTGTGCGCGGCCTCTTTGAGCGGATGTGGCTGCATCTCGGCACAGCGCTATTTCTGCTGTGCGCGATCCTGAGCATGGTGTACTTCGTCGCACAGCAGATCTCGCGGCCACTGCGCCAGCTCGCGCGCGTGATGGACACGGTGCGGCGCACGGGCGACCATTCGCTGCGTGCCAGTTGGCATAGCCAGGACGAGATCGGCCAGCTCGTGCGAGGCTTCAACGACATGCTCGCTCAGCTCGACCGCGAGCGCGATGTGCAGAAGGAACTCGCGGCGACAGCGCGCGCGTCGGCCGCGCAGCATGCGCTCGTCGAGGCGACCCCAGTGCCGATGGTCGTCACAGCGATCCCGGGGCACGAGGTGCTGCACGTGAACAAGCCCGCACTTTACTGGCTGAATGGCTGCACGGTCGACCCGTGGGCCTTCGGTCTCGACTCGGAGGTTCGCGCGCGTTTCTTCCAGCAACTCTCCGACCGCGAGGCAGTCGACGAATTCGAGGTGCACTGGAAAGCCGCCAGCGAACCCACTTGGGCCATGTTGTCAGCGCGGCGCTTCAACTTCCAGGGGCGTGACGCCGTGTTGACCGCATTCACGCCGATCAACCAGATTAAACTGATGGAGCAACGCCTCGAGCTGTGGGGCAAGGTCTTCGAGGCGTCATCCGAAGCGATCCTGATTCTCGATGCGCAGCGACGGCTCGTGACTGCCAACGCGTCGTTCTATCGTGCGACGGGGTATCGTCCCGACGAAGTGGCGGGCCGGGAACCCGCTTTTCTCTTCGGCGCGCAGGAGCATGACGACATTTTCCCGACCGTTATTGATTCGGTCGATCGCTTGAGCGCATGGCATGGCGAAGCGCACGTGCGTCGGCGCGCGGGCAGCGACTATCCGGCGTGGCTGATGCTGAGCGCGGTGCGCGATCGACGCGCGAACGTGTCCCACTACATCTGTACGCTGATCGACATCACGGACCGCAAGAAGAGCGAGGCGCGCATCCAGTTCCTTGCCGAGCACGACGTGCTGACGGAGCTGCCGAACCGCGGGCTGTTCGTGAAGCGCCTTGACGTCGCGCTCGGCAACGCGCGCCGCACGGGGCGGCGCATCGCGGTGCTGTTCATTGATCTCGACCGCTTCAAGAACGTCAACGATTCGCTGGGCCATCACATCGGCGACAACCTTCTGCGCTCAGTCTCGCGCCGCCTGTTGCAGGCCGTGCGCAGCCGAGACACGGTTAGCCGCCTCGGAGGCGACGAATTCACCGTGATCCTGAACGGCGTCAGCAACGCGGCTGACGTCATGCGCACAATCGATGAGCGTTTGCTGCCGCTGGTGCGCCAGCCGCACGAACTCGGCGGCCACACTCTACAAGTGTCGTGCAGTGTCGGCGTGGCGCTTTTCCCCGACGACGGCGAGGACATCGAGACGCTGATGCAGAACGCCGACACCGCGATGTACCAAGCGAAGGGGGCGGGACGCAATCTTGTCAAGTTCTTTGCGCCCGACATGGCCGAGCGCGCGCGCTACCGGTTGACGCTCGAAGCGTGCCTGCGCACTGCAATCGGAACGCAGGAGTTCCGGCTCGAGTACCAGCCGTGCGTCGATGCGCACACGGGCACACTGGTGGCCGTCGAAGGGTTGCTTCGCTGGAACAGCCCGCAGATCGGCATAGTGTCACCCGCGCAGTTCATTCCGGTCGCGGAAGATACGCGGCTCATCATTCCGATCGGCGCGTGGGTGATAGACGAAGCATGCCAGCAGATCGCCGCGTGGGATGCAGAAGGACTGATGCCAGTGCGCGTCTCGATCAACCTGTCAGCGATCCAGCTGAGTGGGCGGGACTTGATCGGGACGCTCGCTGACAGTCTCGCGCGGCATCGCGTCGACCCGTGGCGTCTCGAACTCGAGATCACCGAGACCGTCCTGATGGACAACGCGGAGAACTATCTCGCCACGATCAACGCGATCCGCGCGCTCGGGGTCAAGCTATCGCTCGACGATTTCGGCACCGGTTACTCAAGCCTCAGCTATCTGAACCGCTTTCCGCTTGACCGGCTCAAGATCGATCGTGCGTTCGTGCTCGACATGCTTGATGCCCCGGCGGACCTCGCAATCATCCGCGCGATCATCGAACTCGGTCACGAACTGGGTCTGCGCGTGGTCGCCGAGGGTGTCGAGAACGAGCATCAGGCCCGCATCTTACGTACGATCGGTTGCGACGAGCTGCAAGGCTTCCTGTTCTCGAAGGCATTGTCGCCTGCCGATTTGTGGTCCTGGACAAACGCGCGCAAGGTGGCGTGAACGGCTCGCCCCGCGTCGCGGCCGCCGTACTGACTCGCGAGAATCGCGGTTACGATCCGCGGGTAGCGGTTGGAGAGTCGATGAACGATACGTAACGGAATCTGATGGACATATTTGGCAACGCCATGTATCAATCGTCCCAGTAATTCGAGCGAAGTCGGCTTTTGAATGAAGTGATCGAGAGCCTAGCACCGAGGGCCATTCAATGATCGCAACGTTCGTATTGACTGCTGGGAAAGTGGCTGTTTGCGCATTGAAGTCTGGCGATAGAGATTGACAACACTCTGCGTGTCGGCGTTGAACGTCTCAAATGGCAGAATGTCGTCCCACGCGGTGGGCAGTAGTTGACCCGAACAACATGCCCATTGGGTCGGACGTCCAATATGAGGTCGAACCGGGACATCCGGCCGATCAACGTCTTTCGTTGTTCGCTATCGTATCCATGATCTGCTGCCGTCTCTGGTACGCCATCGCGGATACAGACTAGCGCACGCAAAGTGGCAACCGTGACAATGGCGCCCAAACCCGGCGGCAGCCTATCCTGCCATCGCTTTTTCAATGTCGTATTTCGGCTTAGAACTTGTGCGTTTTTCGCGAAGTTGATCCACTTAGTTTGCGAGGTTGACTGTCGGATTCCGCACCGTCTTGCGTTCTTCCATCCAGCCATTGGCGACGACTTCAAATGAATTGGCTGCCGCGATACGCACAGCGCGTTTTTCTGCTTTCTTCGCCTCGCCAGGGTCTATTCCCACCGCAAGCTTTTCGCGCGCGTTTTCGCGTTTCTTGCTAGCTGCCGCTAGCGACACAGCTGGATACGCGCCGAGCGCGAGCGTTTTTTGTTTGCCGACGAACCGATAGTTCATCCGCCAGAACTTCCCGCCGGACTTATCGAGCTGAAGGTACATGCCGCCACCATCTGACAGGCGGTTACCGGTTCCGTCGAAGTTGTAGCGTGCGTTCCTAATCTGGATGTCGGTGAGCGGCATGTTGGTATCTCGAAGCGGAGAAGTGCGTTTGCGAGGTCGATACCAACAAAAGTGCCACCCGATACCAACAGATGTCCACGGAACATCTCCGCTCAGCTAAGACAAAAAACCCGCGAAGCCTTGAGCTGGCGCGGGTTTCTATACTTCTCTGGAACTTACCGGAATATTTTGTGGTGCCCGGGGCCGGAATCGAACCGGCACGCCTTGCGGCGGGGGATTTTGAGTCCCCTGCGTCTACCAATTTCACCACCCGGGCAAACAGCATTTGAACCAGCCGACTGGAGGCGGAAAAATACGACGCCAACCGGCAAGTCAGCGATTATGCCGAAAATCGTTTCCGCGGGCAAGCCCTTGTACACCCGCAGCAGACAACCGCGTTCATCGGTCCATTCACTGGCTCAAATACGTGAACTGGCCGTTCTTGATGATGCCCATCACGCTGGCGCGCTGATCCAACCCGACGTGATCTGTCGCGCTGGTGTTGACCACGCCGTTAGGCACAACCAGTTCATGCGCGTGTTCCAGCTCCGAGCGCAAGGCCACCCGAAACGCCACCGTCCCCGGCTGCCCGGCCTTCAGCGCACGTCCCACCGCATCCTGCAGCCGCGGATAGACCCCGGCCGCATCGCCGGCAAATTGCGTGACCGTACCCTTGCCATACTTGGCTTCGTAAGCATCAACAAAAACCAGCGCCGCTTTCTTCGAGGGATGATCCGCAGGCAACGTCCGCGCGACCACCACCGGCTGGGTCGGGAACAGCGTGCCTTCCACGTCCTTGCCGCCGAGCTTGATGAACTCCGGCGTCGCAATGCCGTGCGTCTGATAAATCGCGCCTTTATAACCGCGCTCGATCAACGTGCGTTCCGGCAACACCGTCGGCGTTCCCGCGCCCGCAATCAGCACCGCGTCCGGCTTCGCGGCCATCAGCTTGAGAATCTGCCCGGTCACGCTTGCGTCGGTGCGATTAAAGCGCTCGCTCGCGACCACCTTGATATGGCGCAATTCGGCGAACTTCGAGAATTCGTTGAACCAGCTATCGCCATAACTATCGGCGAAACCGATAAAACCGACCGTCTTCACGTTCCGGCTGACCATCGTGCGCGTCATCACGTCGGCCATGGCGCGGTCGGTCTGGGCCATCTTGAACGCCCACACCTTCTTGCCTTCCTGCGGTTCGACAACCGATGCCGAGCCGATCAGCGTAATCATCGGCGTCTGGTATTCGGCCACCGGATCAAGTGCCGCGAGCGCTGCCGGCGTGATGTTCGGTCCGACGATCACATCGACCTTGTCTTCTGTAATCAGCTTGCGGATATTGCGCACGGCCGCGCCCGGGTCGGAGCCATCGTCGAGAATGATGTATTCCGCTTGTTGACCCGCAATAGTCTTCGGCCACATCAGCATGGCGTTCTTGCTCGTGATGCCGATAGCGGCCGCCGGACCCGTACTCGACAAATCGATACCGACTTTCAGTTGCGCGCTGGCCGCTGCGCAGAAAAATGCGAGTGCGCTGAACATCAACGCCGGGCGCATGAACTTCGACAACTTCATTGGAAAGTCTCCGCGAAGAGGTGTGGTTTAAAAATGCTGAAGTGTGGGATGACAAAAATCGCGCGGCGCGAGTTTCGACGCGAGCGTTGCCCGCGTCGTGATCAAAGCAGTCAACTAAAGCTCGTAAGTTTCGTGCTCGCCCGACAGCGCCTGCTCGATCAGCTTCCGATTCATGGAAGGCGAGAGCAGTTCGACCAGCGTGTACACATAGCTGCGCAAATATGCGCCTTGTTTCAAAGCCAGCCGCGTGACATTCGTGCCGAACAGATGCCCGACGGGCATCGCGCGAAGGTGTTTATCGCGCTCGGGGTTAAACGCGATATCGGCCAGGATGCCCACGCCGAGACCCAGCTCGACGTAGGTCTTGATCACGTCGGCATCAATGGCTTCCAGCACAATGTCCGGCGTCAGGTGACGCAGCGCGAACGCCTGGTTGATTTTCGAGCGGCCAGCGAACGCGTTGTCGTAGGTGATGATCGGGTATTGCGCGAGGTCGTCGAGCGTCAGCAGCTTGCGCTCGAGCAGCGGATGGTCCGGCTGCACCACGGCCACGTGGTGCCACTGGAAACAAGGCAGCGAGACCAGTTCCTTATAGTTGGCGATCGCTTCCGTGGCGATGGCAATATCCGCCTGATCATGTATGACCATTTCCGCGACCTGCGTCGGGCTGCCTTGCAGAATTGAAAGGTGCACCTTCGGAAAGCGCTTCTTGAATTCCGCAATGGCGTTCGGCAGCGAATACCGCGCCTGCGTATGGGTGGCCGCAATCACGAGATTGCCCTGATCCTGCGCGGCGTAATCTTTACCGACGCGCTTCAGGCTTTCCACTTCCTGCAAGATTTTTTCCACCGATGCCAGGATAATTCGCCCCGGCTCCGTCAGCGAACGAACCCGTTTGCCGTGACGTGTGAAGATCTCGACCCCGAGTTCATCCTCCAGCTCGATGATCGCCTTCGATACCCCCGGCTGCGACGTAAACAGCGCTTTAGCGGCTTCGGTGAGGTTGTAGTTCTGCCGGACGGCTTCGCGCACGAAACGGAACTGGTGCAGATTCATATATAACCCATCCGCATATCAAAGTAATTTATCAGTCGTTTGCAATATATAGGAAGTTTATTACCATCGAGCCAATTTTTCCAATATCGATATCTGTATTTGTCATAAGCAAATGAACACACCGTCCGAACGGCGTTCCAGGCAATGACTCTACTTATGACGATGTGCGGCGTGGCTAGGACGCCGTACTGATGGAACTACTAAAAACTGGGGCCCCCGAATGTATCAATACGATCAGATCGACCAGAAAATCGTCGACGAACGCGTCGCTCAATACAGCGACCAGGTGCGCCGCCGTTTGTCCGGCGAGTTGAGCGAAGAAGAATTCCGGCCGCTGCGCCTGCAGAACGGTCTCTATATGCAGCGTCACGCGTACATGCATCGCATCGCGATTCCGTACGGCAACTTGCGCAGCGACCAAATGCGCATGCTCGGCACCATCGCGCGTGAACACGACCGCGGCTACGGCCACTTTTCGACGCGGACCAACATTCAGTTCAACTGGATCGAGCTCGAGGAGACGCCGGAGATCCTGCGCAAGCTGGCATCGGTGCAAATGCACGGTATTCAAACGTCAGGCAATTGCATCCGCAATATCACCGCCGATCAATTCGCTGGCGTCGCGCCCGATGAAATCGTCGATCCGCGTCCGTGGGCCGAAATCCTGCGTCAATGGTCGACTTTTCACCCCGAGTTCGCATGGCTGCCGCGCAAGTTCAAGATCGCGGTGAACGGTTCGGTGGAAGATCGCGCGGCCGTGCAAGTGCACGATCTGGGCGTCTATCTGAAGAAGAACGCTGACGGCGAAGTGGTCGCGAGCATCCTCGCGGGCGGCGGTTTGGGCCGTACGCCTATTGTTGGCGCGATCATCAAGGAAGATCTGCCCTGGCAGCATCTGCTGACCTATTGCGAAGCCGTGTTGCGTGTCTATAACCGCTACGGCCGTCGCGACAATATCTATAAGGCGCGGATCAAGATTCTCGTGAAGGCGCTGAGCCCCGAGAAGTTCGCGCAGCAAGTGGAAGAAGAGTGGGCGCATTTGAAGGACGGTCCTTCCACGCTTACGCAAGAAGAGCTCGACCGCGTGTCGCAGTTCTTCGCACCGCCAGCATATGAAAAGCTGCCGGATACGGATGCGTCGTACGAAAAGCATCTCATCGATAGCAAGCCGTTCGCGCGCTGGATTGAACGCAACGTGCGTCCGCACAAGGTGCCGGGTTATGCGTCGGTGACGTTGTCGCTGAAGCCCACGGGCATTGCCCCGGGCGATGCAACGGACAAGCAGATGGAAGCCGTCGCCGATCTCGCCGATGAATTCTCGTTCGGTGAAATCCGCGTCTCGCACGAGCAGAACCTGATCCTCGCGAACGTGAAGAAGCGCGATTTGCATACGGTGTGGGAACGCGCGAAGGCGCTGGGTTTCGCGACATCGAATATTGGTTTGCTGACCGACATCATTGCGTGCCCGGGCGGCGATTTCTGCTCGCTCGCGAATGCGAAGTCGATCCCGATTGCACAAGCTATTCAGGAACGTTTCAGCGACCTCGACTACGTGTACGACCTTGGCGACCTGACGCTTAACATCTCGGGTTGTATCAACGCGTGCGGTCATCATCACATCGGGAACATCGGTGTGCTGGGTGTCGATAAGGACGGCTCGGAGTGGTATCAGGTCACGCTCGGCGGCGAGCAAAGCTCGGGCGCGACGGGCGCGCATCTTGGCCGCGTGATCGGCCCGTCGTTCTCGGCGGAAGAGATGCCCGACGTGGTGTCGCAAGTGATCGATACGTTCGTTGAGAACCGCATTGAAGGCGAGCGGTTCATCGAGACGTATGGCCGTATCGGCATCGCACCGTTCAAGGAACGCGTGTACGCGTCGCGCCAGCCGGCGCATGCTTGAATCTGTAGGTTGAGTCGCAAAGGATCAGCACATGGCTTTGATTATCAAGAATCGCGAAGTGGTGGAAGACGACTGGACGGTGGTGCGTGCAGCTGAAGATGGCACGCTGCCCGCAGTCGATGCATTGTTGCCCGGCAAGGTGATCGTGCCTTTCACGTGGTGGAAAGAGCACAAGAACGCGTTGACATCGGCGCACAAGAAAGAACCGATCGGCGTGTGGCTCGCTCCCGACGATGAACCCGCCGAACTGGTCGAGGACTTCGACAAGATCGCGCTGATCGCCGTCGATTTCCCGAAGTTCAGCGATGGCCGTGGTTTCAGCATCGGCCGTCTGCTGCGCGAGCGTTATCAGTGGAAGGGCGAGTTGCGGGCTATCGGCGACGTACTGCGCGATCAGTTGCGTTTTCACGCACGTTGCGGTTTCGACGCGTTCGCCGTTCGCGCCGATAAAGACATTCACGACGCGTTGAATGCGTTCGCTGAATTGAGCATCCCGTATCAGGGTGCAGTCGACAATCCGGAGCCGCTGTTTCGCCGTCGTGGCGCGGCTGCCACCGGAGTGTCTGCATGAATGCCGAACTGCAAGCCAAAGTCGAACGTCTTGACTCTCTGCTCGATTCCATCGCGCAACGTCATGCGAACGTCAAGCTAGCCAGCAGTCTCGCCGCCGAAGACATGTTGCTCACGCACGCCATTCTTTCGCGCGGTGTAAAGATCGGCATCTTCTCGCTGAACACCGGTCGTCTGCATGCTGAAACGCTGGGCATGATTGATCGCGTGAAAGAGCGTTATGGCTACGACATCGAACAGTTTCATCCGCAGCCGCAAGCGGTTGAGGAGTATGTTCGGGATCACGGTCTGAACGCGTTTTATGAGAGCGTCGATCTGCGTAAAAGCTGTTGCGGCATTCGTAAAGTTGAACCGCTGAATCGCGCGCTGAAAGACGTGAGCGCGTGGGTCACGGGACAGCGACGCGAGCAATCCGTAACGCGCGTAGAGTTGCATGAAGAAGAGCACGACGCGCCGCGTGGCATTGCGAAGTTCAATCCGCTCGCGGACTGGACCGAAG
>NZ_JAQGMM010000131.1 GCF_028292365.1 Caballeronia sp. | reverse complement strand
AGATGACGCGCGTCACCGAAAACACGAGGACCAGCGCGAGCGCGAGCAATGCGTAGATCGCGCCCGTGGTGATGCCGTCTTGCGCGAGAATCGCCGCAATCGATAAGTCCATACTTCCTCTTTAGGAACGATCTGCTACTGGGGCTACTGGGTCAGTCAATCAAAAATATGGCCTTTTACCGCGAGAAAAGCGCAGCCTCGAGCCTTGGTTGAAACCCCGGAACACTGAACGTTGGAACGCTAACGCGCCAAATTGCCGGCGCGCAAGCGCAGTCCATATTACAAACTAGTCGTTCTGCAGCTTCCACTTGCCGTCGACAATCTGCACCATCACGCGGGCGCGCTTATCGAAGCCGTTGTGATCGGCCGGCGTAGTGTTCATCACGCCATGCGCGAGCGGCAAATCCTTCAGGTTTTCCAGCGCGCTACGCAGCGCAGCACGGAATGCTTCCGTGCCCGGCTGAGCCGTCTTGAGCGCTTCGGGAATGGCTTGTTCCAGCATGCGCCCGGCGTCCCACGCGTGACCGCCAAACGTGGATACCGATCCCACGCCATACGCCTTCTCATAAGCCGCCTTATATGCCAGCGATGACTTCTTCACAGGGTTGCTGTCCGGCAATTGATCCGCCACGAGGATTGGCCCCGCCGGCAGCAATTCGCCATCGCAATCCTTGCCGCACACGCGCAGGAAGTCGTTATTCGCCACGCCGTGCGTCTGATAGACCTTGCCCTTGTAACCACGCTCCTTCAGTGCCTTGGCGGGCAACGCCGAGGGCGTGCCCGCACCTGCGATCAGCACGGCATCCGGATTTGCGCTCATGGTTTTCAGCACCTGACCGGTGACCGAGGTATCGGTGCGGGCAAAACGCTCGTTCGCGATAATCTTCAGGTTGTGCGCGGCCGCAGCCGTGTTGAACACGCTATACCAACCGTCGCCGTACGCATCCGCGAAGCCGATAAAGCCAACCGTCTTCACGCCATGCTTCTCCATATACTCGGCAATCGCGTCGGCCATCAGGCTGTCGTTCTGCGGCGTCTTGAACGCCCACGAGCGCTTGGCGTCCATCGGCGAAATGATTGCGGCGGACGCGGCCATCGAGATCATTGGCGTCTTGCCCTGGCTTGCCGCGTCGAGCATCGCCAGCGAGTTCGGCGTGACGGTCGAACCCACGATAGCGTCAACATGGTCTTCATCGATCAGCTTGCGCGTGTTCTGCACTGCGCGGCTGGTGTCCGAACCGTCATCGAGCACGATGTACTCCACGGTCTTCCCGCCAATCTCCTTCGGCAACAACGCGATCGTATTTTTCTCCGGGATTCCAAGCGATGCCGCCGGCCCTGTTGCCGATAACGTCACGCCAATCTTCACCTGAGCGAACGTAGCGCCAGCACCCATGGCCAGCGTCACGCCGAGCGCCGCACTCGTCAGCCGTCCCTTCCACTTCAGCGGGTTAGTCTTCTTCATTGCATCGTCTCCAGACGCTATGCCATCGCGCACGCCTTGTGCGCTACTGCGAGTTGTTATGAATCTTTTGTCGTGCGGTCGTGGCTTAACTGCCGCTCAATCTATTTTCGGTCACTGCCTGTGCCTAGACTCGTTTTCCCTCGACGTTAGCCATCAGGCCAGCGCTGCCGAGCCCGTCTAATCCGCTCGATAACACCGCGAAAACACCTCAAAAAAAAGGCGCGTTCGAAGAAAACGCGCCTTTAGTCGGTTCATATTGTTGTTCGGGTTTCCGTCAGTCTTTGGCGAGCTTCCACTGCCCGCCGACGATCTCCACCATCACGCGCGCCCGCTGATCGAGTCCCGAATGATCGTTCGCGCTCATGTTGAAGATCCCGTGCGAGCCGGGCAAATCCGTGGTGCTTTCGATAGCCGCGCGCAACGCTTCACGAAACGCCCGCGAACCCGGCTGTCCCTTCTTCAACGCGATCGGAATCGCTCGTTGCAGCAACAGACCGGCGTCCCATGCGTGACCGCCGAACGTGGATATGGAACCCGGACCGTAAGCACTTTCGTAAGCCTGCTTATAAGTCAGTGCGGACTTTTTCACGGGGTTCGAATCGGGCAATTGCGCGGCGACCAGCAACGGCCCAGCCGGCAGGAACGTGCCCTCGCAATCCTTGCCGCACACGCGCAGGAAGTCGTTGTTCGCCACGCCGTGCGTCTGATAGATCTTGCCCTTGTAGCCCCGCTCTTTCAGCGTCTTTTGCGGTAACGCGGCCGGCGTGCCCGCACCCGCGATCAGCACCGCATCGGGATTCTGCGACATGGCTTTGAGAACCTGCCCTGTCACCGATGTATCGTTGCGCGCGAACCGTTCGTTCGCGACCACCTTGATCTTCGCGAGATCCGCCGCCTTGGTGAATTCCTTGAACCAGCTTTCGCCATAAGCGTCGCTGAAACCAATAAACGCCACCGACTTCACGCCATGATTCGACATATGCTGCGCGAGAGCGGTCGCCATCAGGATGTCGTTCTGCGGCGTCTTGAATACCCACGCGCGTTTTGCATCCATCGGTTCGACGATGGTAGCCGCAGCAGCCATGGAGATCATGGGTGTGGAGGTCTCGGCCGCCACGTCGATCATCGCGAGCGAATTCGGGACTACCGTGGAACCAATCAGGGCGTCGACGTGATCTTCACTCGTCAGCTTGCGGGCGTTCTTGATGGCTTGTGTGGGATCGGTCGCATCGTCCAGGACGATGTATTCCATCTTCTGCCCGGCGATCTCCTTCGGCAGCAACGCAATGGTGTTCTTTTCCGGAATTCCCAGCGATGCCGCCGGGCCAGTCGCGGACACTGTCACACCAATCTTTATGTCTGCAAAAGCCTGCGTACTTACTACTGCGGACACGCTCGCGACGAGTGCCGCCGTCGAGATCCAGCGTAAAGCCAACTTCATTGATATGCCCCGTAAATGTATTTTGTTCACCGGCGCGATTTTACGATTTTTATATCCCGACCACGCGGTCGGTGAATCCGGAGTGTAGCGGACGAGAAGCGCGGGTAGCAAGCGTTTTGAAGGAATTTGAACGGGCGAATGTGTGCCGAAGCACGCATTGAAAAATGCGCGAGAAAACCCGCATGAAATTGATTAATTTAATTCGATTGGCGGGTGTTCGGAGGCCGTAGCTGGCCCTTAATCCCGGCAGAATAAAGCGATTTGGATGTGAAAATCCGAGAGTGAGCAAAAGCGCGGAGCACAAATAAAAAGCGCTGTTGGAATCATCCAACAGCGCTTTCGGTCGGGCACTTGATGCCTCGTTGTCTCCTCGTTCTCCACCTCAAAATTCGGGTGCAACAGAACTGAAACGGATATTAGATTGTGCAACCAATACCGACAACCTAGCATTTACCCTAGTGGTGCACGTTAGCACCTTTATTGGGCGCTCGTTTATCCGGATCCTGTCAAATGCCGGGGTAAACCGCGGGAAAACCATGGGCCCTCGCGTATATAGTTCGGATCGCAAACTAAATTGCGTGACTCTCGCCTACGCCGTTCTAGCCGCGCAATGGCCGCACCCGTGCGATGATTTCTCCCACAATCCCCCGCCTGAACAGCAGCACACACGCAATAAAGATCAGGCCCGTCACGATCGTCACCGACTCTCCGAGCGAGTTGAACCAGTCAATACCAGTCAGCGAAGACAACCCGGCGCCAATATCGCCGAGACGATTTTCCAGCGTCACAATAATGAACGCGCCGAGCAAAGGCCCGAACATGGTGCTCATGCCACCGACCAGCGTCATCAATACGACTAGGCCGGACATGGTCCAGTACGCATCGCCGAGCGTTTCGAATCCGAGCACCAGCGTTTGAAGCGCACCGGCCAGTCCCGCCAATCCCGCCGACAGCACGAATGCGAGCAGCTTGAAACGTGACGTGTCGTAGCCCAATGAGATCGCCCGCGGTTCATTCTCCTTGATCGCGATCAACACCTGCCCGAACGGCGAATGCACCACGCGCACGATAAATCCAAATGCCAGCACCATCACCAGCAGCACGACGTAATAGAGCGTCAGGTCAGAACTGAGGCTGATTGCGCCGAACAGCTTGCCGCGCGGCACACCTTGCATACCGTCTTCGCCATGCGTGAACGGCGCCTGCAGGAACACGAAATAGACCATCTGCGCGAGTGCCAGCGTGACCATCGCGAAGTAGATGCCTTGGCGCCGGATCGCGAACAAGCCGACGACGAGACCCAGCAGCGTCGCCACCGCCGTGCCCGCGATCACCCCAAGTTCTGGGGTAAAACCGAGCGTCTGGATGGCGTAACCGGCGGAATAACCGGCGCTGGCGAGGAACATCGCGTGGCCGAACGAAAGCAGACCCGTATAGCCGATCAACAAATTGAAGGCTGCCGCCAACAGCGCGAAACACAGGACTTTCATCATGAAGACCGGGTACACGCCGAGGAACGGCGCCGCGATCAGGCCGGCAAGCAACACGCCGTAGAGCACTTTCCTAACCATCATTTTTCCTTGCCGAAAAGTCCCGCCGGGCGCACGAGCAGCACCAGCGCCATGATCACGAAAACGACCGTTGCAGAGGCTTCCGGATAAAACACACGCGTCAGGCCTTCAATCACGCCAAGCCCGAGGCCGGTCAGGATCGATCCCATGATCGATCCCATTCCGCCAATAACGACCACCGCGAACACGGTGATGATCATCGACTGCCCCATTAGCGGCGAGACCTGGATCACCGGCGCGGCAAGCACGCCCGCGAATGCCGCGAGCGCCACGCCGAAACCGTAGGTGAGCGTGACCATCAACGGCACATTGATGCCGAACGCCTCGACCATCTTCGGGTTCTCGGTACCTGCACGAAGATACGCACCCAGCCGTGTTTTCTCGATCACGAACCACGTCGCGAAGCACACGACCAGCGATGCCAGCACGACCCACGCGCGATAATTCGGCAGGTACATGAAGCCGAGATTCGTCGCGCCGGACAGCAGCTCGGGGACGTCGTAGGGCTGGCCGGATGAACCATAGATCGAACGAAACACGCCTTCGATCACCAGCGTCAAACCGAACGTCAGCAGCAAGCCATACAGATGATCCAGCTTGTAGAGCCAGCGCAACATCGTCCGTTCGATCACGATTCCAAACACGCCCACAATCAGCGGCGCGAGCACGAGCATGGCCCAATACGGCACATTGAAATACGAAAAACCCATCCATGTGAGCATCGCGCCCAGCATGAACAACGCGCCGTGGGCGAAGTTGATCACGTTGAGCAGGCCGAAGATCACCGCGAGGCCAAGGCTCAGGATGGCGTAGAACGATCCGTTCACCAGCCCGAGCAGCAACTGGCTCATCATCGCCGCGAGCGGAATGCCGAAAATTTCCATTGAATCTGCCGTCAGAGTAGTTTCGACGCATGCCGCCTGGCTCAAGATGAGCAAGCCGACATGCGTCGATCGATCATGCGGATCACGAACGGCGCGTACGCTTCAGCAGCATCCTGCGCGTCACGCCTGAATCCGCAGTGCCGCTAAAACCGGCCGCTTACTTCCACAACGGGCAGCGCGATTCGGCCTTGGTGTCGAAGGCCTGTTCGCCCGGGATCGTTGCCGTGATCTTGTAGTAATCCCACGGTTCCTTCGACTCCGACGGCTTCTTCACTTCCATCAGGTACATGTCGTGGATCATGCTTCCGTCCGCGCGGATGTAGCCGTTTTGCGTGTAGAAGTCGTTGATCTTCATCTTGTGCAACTGGTCCATCACCTTGTCGCTATCCGTCGAGCCGGCCGCTTGCACCGCCTTCAGGTACGTGGTGACCGCGGAGTAATCGGCTGCGTGAAGACTCGTCGGCATCTTCTTCATCTTGGCGAAGTAGCGCTGCGCCCAGGCGCGCGTGGTTGCATCCTTGTTCCAGTACCAACTGTCCGTTGCAACCAGGCCTTGCGTGGTTTCGAGACCCAGGCTGTGGATGTCGGTGAGGAAGATCAGCAGCGCGGCAATCTTCATCGTCTTGGTGATGCCGAATTCTTTCGCCGCCTTGATCGAGTTGATCGTGTCGCCGCCTGCGTTTGCCAGACCCAGCACCTGCGCTTTCGACGATTGCGCCTGCAACAGGAACGACGAGAAGTCAGAGGCCGACAACGGGTGACGCACCGCGCCGAGCACCTGGCCGCCATTTGCCTTCACCACATCCGACGTGTTCTTTTCCAGCGCCTTGCCGAACGCGTAATCAGCCGTCAGGAAGAACCACGTCTTGCCGCCCTGCTTCGTCACCGCCGATCCCGTGCCCTTGGCGAGCGCCATGGTGTCGTATGCGTAGTGAACCGTGTACGGCGTGCACTGCTCGTTGGTCAGGTTGTCCGCGCCAGCACCAATGTTGATGTACGGGATCTTCTTCTCGCCGGCGACCTGATTTGTCGACAGCGCGGTTGCCGAATTCGTGCCGCCAATGATCACGTTCACACCGTCGCGGTCAATCCATTCACGCGCCCGCGACGCCGCAATGTCCGCCTTGTTCTGGTGATCCGCATAGACGAGTTCGATCGGCTTGCCGTTCACCTTGCCGCCGAAATCCGCAATCGCCATGCGGATGGATTCGAGGCCGCCCTGCCCATCGATGTCCGCATACAGGCCGGACAAGTCCGTGATATAGCCGATCTTCACCGTGTCGCCGGGGGCTGCCTGGACATTGCCTGCCATCAGCGAGGCCGTGGCCGCGGCAACTGCCAGGCAGAGTCCCGACAGGCGGGCGAGGGTCTTCTTCTTCATTACAGTCTCCGTTGAGTTGTTGTTCTTGCGGCGGGCCGCATGTTGATGCGTTGAACGTCCTAAACCCCGAGCAGCTCGTGTAGCACCGGCATTTTCGTTTCGAGTTCACTGGAGTTGAAATGCTCGACGATCTTCCCGTGCTCCATGACATAAAAGCGATCGGCGAGTGGCGCGGCAAAACGAAAATTCTGTTCGACCATCACGATGGTGTAGCCACGCGCCTTCAGCATCATGATCATTCGCGCGAGCGTCTGGACGATGACAGGCGCAAGCCCTTCTGAAATTTCATCGAGCAGAAGCAGATTCGCGCCGGTACGCAGGATGCGCGCGACCGCCAGCATTTGCTGCTCGCCACCCGACAAGCGCGTGCCCTGGCTGCTGCGGCGTTCCTTGAGATTGGGGAACATCGAATAGATTTCATCGATCGACATGGCGTCTTTCGCAGGCCCTACAAGCGGCGGCAGAAGCAGGTTCTCTTCGCAAGAGAGGCTTGAAAAGATGCCCCGTTCTTCCGGGCAATACCCCACGCCGTAATGCGCGATCTTGTGCGTCGACATGCCAATGGTTTCGTGTCCGCCGATACGAATCGATCCCGTGCGACGGCCGGTAAGGCCCATGATGGCGCGCAGCGTTGTCGTGCGGCCTGCGCCGTTGCGTCCGAGCAGCGTGACGACTTCGCCTCGATGCACGGTCAGATCCACGCCATGCAGGATGTGTGATTCGCCATACCAGGCTTGTGCGCCAACGAGCTCGAGCGCCGGCTCCTGAGTCGATGCTTCGCGCAATTGTTCCGCGCGGCGTTCTTCCACGATCGTGCTCATGCGTGCGCTCCGGCGAGGGATGCGTCGGCGCTGCCCATATAGGCTTCCATCACCAGCGCGTTCTTCGATACCTCTGCATAGCTGCCCTCCGCCAGCACTTCGCCGCGTTGCAGGACGGTGATGGTGTCTGAGATGCCTGCGATCACGTTCATGTTGTGTTCCACCATCAGGATCGTGCGTCCCGCCGATACTTTCTTGATCAGTGCCGTCACGCGGTCGACGTCTTCGTGACCCATGCCTTGCGTGGGTTCATCGAGGAGCATGAGTTCGGGTTCCATCGAAAGCGTGGTGGCTATTTCGAGCGCGCGTTTGCGGCCGTAGGAAAGTTCGACCGTGGTGGTGTCGGCGAAATCGGTCAAGCCGACCTGGGTGAGCAGGTCCATGGCACGATCATTGAGTTCGTTGAGAACGCGTTCGCTTTTCCAGAATTTGAACGATGTACCGAGCGAGCGTTGCAAGCCGACGCGCACGTTCTGCATCACTGTCAGATGTGGGAATACAGCAGAAATCTGGAATGAGCGGATGACACCGCGACGAGCGATTTGCGCGGGACGTTCGCCGGTGATGTCGATCCCGTTGAAGACGATTTGTCCTGCGGTGGGTTCCAGGAACTTCGTGAGCAGATTGAAGCAGGTCGTTTTGCCCGCGCCGTTGGGACCGATCAATGCGTGGATGGAGCCGCGACGCACGCGCAGGTTCACGCCGTTGACGGCGGTGAAGCCTTTGAACTCTTTTGTCAGGCCGCGGGTTTCCAGAATCGTATCGCCGAGAATCATGTCCCCTTCCGTGCTTTGTTTGAGCCTTTGTTTCAGCTTCAGCTCGGTGCGCTTTTGGCGCATATCCCGTGATTTTGCTGGCGGTGTTTGTGTTGGGTGCGTGCGCCGTTGCCGTTGCAGTTTTGTTGCCCTGTTGTTGCATTTCTTGCGTGCTGCACAATGGTGATGCAGACCTGCGGTGCAACAAGCGCGCAGGCCTTATTGTCGCGCCAATGATGCAGCGCAATCATCGGGATTTGCACTTAGTTTTAAGCCTGGATTTTCGTTAGCTCCCGATGGCGTTTGAATTTCGTTGGCACCGGTACACAGGTTTGGGGTCGGGATGCCGGGGTTTATGCCGGGCGATACGGCCAAAATCTCCGGTCGGAGCTGGGGTTAGCAGCCGGCTTTATGCCAGTTGACTGCTTTCGAGGCTAACCGCGGAGTCCAATGATCGATCTCCGTCATGCGCTTACCGCGAACCCCGAACCATCCCCAATCGCGAACGCAATCAGCCAGGGACTCCCCCCACCGGCGCAAGCGAAAACAAAAACCGTCGATCGGCGCGAATCATCTCGCTAGCCCGCTCAGCGATCATCAACGTCGGGGAATTCGTGTTGCCCGAGGTAATTGTCGGCATCACCGATGCATCGACCACCCGCAACCCGCTCACCCCGATCACGCGCAAACGCGCATCAACAACAGCAGCCGGATCGTTATCCGTCCCCATCCGACATGTCCCTACCGGATGAAAAATAGTCGTCCCAACTTTTCCCGCCGCGACAGCAAGGTCCGCGTCCGTCTGGAACGCCGGACCCGGCAAAATCTCCTCCGGCGAATACTTCGCCAACGCGGGCGCGCTCGCAATCCGCCGAGTCAAACGCATCGCATTGACCGCTACCTCACGATCACGATCAGTCGACAGATAATTAGGCGCGATCAACGGCGCATCTCGCGCGTCCGGAGTCGCAATATGAACACTTCCCCGTGACGTCGGCCGCAACGGACACACTGAAGCGGTGAACGCATTGAATGAATGCAACGGCTCTCCAAACCGGTCGAGCGACAACGGCTGAACGTGATACTCCACGTCCGGCCGCGTAATGGTCAAATCATCCGGATTGGACTTCGCGAACGCCCCCAGTTGCGACGGCGCCATCGACATCGGCCCGCTTCGCATCAACATATACTGCAAGCCAATCCAGGCCTTACCCCACCAATGCGCGGACAATGTGTTCAACGTTCGCACGCCACGCACTTTGTAAGCCATCCTAAGCTGTAGATGGTCCTGCAAATTTTCGCCAACACCGCGCAGGTCCTGCACCACGTCAATCCCGAGCCGCTGCAGCCGCGCGCCATTCCCAATGCCGGACAACTCCAGCAATTGCGGTGAATTTACCGCGCCCGCACTCAGGATCACTTCGCATCGCGACTTGGCCAGATAGTCCGTGTCACCACCACGATATTCCACACCCACGCAACGCTTGCCCTCCATCACCAACCGCTGCGTATGCGCGCCCGTGATGATGGTGAGATTGGGCCGCTTCATCGCCGGCCGCAAAAATGCCTTCGATGCATTCCACCGAATTCCGCTGCGCTGGTTCACATCGAAGTAACCCACGCCCGTGTTGTCGCCCCGATTGAAATCGTCAGTAGCGGGAAGACCGCTCTCCTGAGCCGCTTGCGCGAATGTTTCCAGTACCTTCCATTTCAATCGCTGCTTCTCGACACGCCATTCGCCCCCGGCGCCATGCCATTGATTCCCACCGCCATGGTGATCTTCACTGCGCTTGAACACCGGCAACACCGAATCCCAGGACCAGTCGCGATCGCCAGTAATGCGCGCCCAGTCGTCGTAATCCTCGCGCTGGCCGCGCATGTAGATCATGCCGTTGATGGATGAGCAACCACCCAGCACGCGGCCTCGCGGATACGAAAGCGACCGCCCATCGAGTCCCGCTTCAGCCTGTGTCTTGTAAAGCCAGTCGGTGCGCGGATTGCCAATGCAATACAGATATCCGACCGGCACGTGAATCCAGTGGTAATTGTCCCGGCCGCCGGCTTCGAGCAGCAGCACACTGATATCAGCATCTTCGGTCAGCCGGTTCGCAAGCACGCAACCCGCCGTTCCCGCACCCACGATGATGTAATCAAACTCACCCTCAAGCTTGCGCGCGTCCTGTTTCATCTGTGTCTCCCGCCAAAACCGCCTGAAGCGGTCTCGTTTTATCCCAAATGCACAAACTACTGCGGACGCAGTGCAGCAATCCAATCAGATATCTTCAACAGCTTTATAAGCTGCGCTAATATCAGGCATGGACCTGACTCTTCTCCGCGCTTTTGTCACCGTCGCCCGCGAAGGCAATCTCACGCGCGCGGCCGTGTTGTTGCACGTATCGCAGCCCGCCGTCAGCCTGCAAATCAAGAACCTGCAGGAGACGCTGGGTATCGCGTTGTTTTCTCGGACATCGCATGGGCTGATCCTCACGCGAGACGGTGAAGCCCTACTCCCGCACGCCGAGCGAGCCCTGACGGCCGCAAGCGAAGTCCAGCGCGTGGCTGCTGCGCTTCGCCACGAGATCAGTGGCCGCCTGACTATCGGGACGATCCTCGATCCCGAATTCCTGCGGCTCGGCGGTTTCTTGCGGGCGCTCGTGGAGACGTATCCGCGCATTGAAACCGCCTTGCGGCATGGCATGTCAGGCTGGGTGCTCGAGCGCATCAAGGCGCGCGATCTCGATGTGGGGTTTTATATCGGCGATCCGGTAGTCGATGAACCCCGCGATCCGGACCGTTTTCATGTTGTGCAGTTGAAGCCGTATCTGTATCGCGTACTGGCGCCGGCGGGTTGGAAGGAGCGCGTGAACCGACCGGATCGCACGGAAGGCGGAGCGAACGGCTGGGTCGCGCTCGCCCGCTTGCCTTGGATCTGGACGCCGCCCGAATCGGCGCACAACCGCTTGCTCACGCGGATCTTCGACGCCCACGGAGTTCAACCTGTCAAAGTGGCCGAAGTGGACCAGGAGCCGTCAATGCTCGACCTGGTCAAGTCGGGCGTGGGCCTGACGCTCGTGCGCGATTCCATCGCGCTGGCCGAAGCGCATGCGCACGCGCTGACTATCGTGGAAGGCGTCACGGTGCCTACGCAGCTTTCGTTCATCGTGCTGGCGGAGCGCCGTGATGAGCCGAGCATCGCGGCGGCGTTACGTCTGATTGAAGATCAATGGGCGACCTAGTCGCCTGAACCACCGTTTTGAACGTCGTGACCGGAAGCCGATGAATCTTCCGGTCATCAAATTTTGTTAGTCTGAGGGTCGCGCATCTGGCGCCCACGTGAACAGGAAATTCCAACATGGCACGCAATATCGAAATCAAGGCTCGCGCGCATCAGTTCGACCAGCTCCTGGCCAGCGCAGCTGCGTTAGCCAGCGAACCGCCGATGATCTACCGCCAGCAGGATTTTTTCTACGATGTGCCAAACGGCCGCCTCAAACTGCGTCAATTCGATGACAACACGCCGGCCGAACTGATTTTCTATCAACGCGACGACCGCGATGGCCCGAAGGTGTCGTACTACTCACGCAGTCCGGTAACCAATCCCGAAGCCACCCACGCCCTGCTTGCACAGGCGCTGAACACGCGCGGCATTGTGAACAAGGAGCGCCACGTGTATATCGTCGGGCGCACGCGGATTCATCTGGACCGCGTGGACGGACTGGGCGATTTCATCGAACTCGAAGTGCTGCTAGGACAGGATGACGACGAAGCCGGCGGCGAGAAAGAAGCAGAGGATTTGTTTGCGAAACTTGGCGTGTCGTCGAGCGACCTCGTGCCGGTCGCGTATGTCGACCTGCTGAGTGAGCCGGCCTGACCCACGGCCGCTTAATCGGGCGATGCCGGCGGATTGGCTGCGAGATGTCCTAGCGGTAGCGGACCGTTGCGCTTGAATGTGGTCAGCACAATATTGGAGCGCACGCTGTCTACCCCGGGAACTCGCATCAGTTTCTTCATGACGAACGTTGATAGCGCATTCAAATCCGGCGCGACGATGCGCAACAGGTAATCGGCGTCGCCAACCGTCGCATGGCATTCGAGCACTTCGGGCAGCGCTTCGATCTGCTGCTGGAACTGGTCGATAACGGTATCGCCGTGATGCTTCAGCTTGAGGCTCGTGAAAGCGGTTACGCCGAGGCCGAGTTTTTCGGGACGTAGCACGACCCGGTAACCGTCGATCACACCGGTCGCCTCCAGGCGTTGCAGGCGACGACCGATCTGAGACGGCGACAGCGGCACTTCCTCGCCGAGTTGTTGATGCGTCGCGCGGCCGAAGCGCTGAAGAACGTCGAGTAGCGCGAGATCGAAGTGATCAAGGTCGACCATGGGGATATCCTGCGTGAAAAGCTGAAAGACGCAAGCTTACCGCGTGATCCCCCGATCCCCCGCGTCGCCCTTTGCGCACTGAACCCCCATCGCTCGTGTAAGGAGAGCCGATATGATCAAGAAGCTTACAGCTGACGAATTGCCGAAACTTCTCGCAGAGTTAAAGCAATGGCAACTCAGCGCGGACAGCCACTCAATTATCAGAAGTTTCAAGTTCGCTGATTTCAACGAGGCATTCGGTTTCATGACCCGCGTGGCAATAAAAGCGCAGGAAATGGATCACCATCCAGAATGGTCGAATGTGTACAACAAAGTGGACATCACGCTTTCGACGCATACGGCAAAAGGTCTGACGGAACGCGATATAACGCTCGCAAAGTTCATTGACTCCATAACCTGAACCGCCGAAATCCACTTACCAACCTGACTACTGCGACAAATGCGTAACAGCCGTATTACAAACGATGACATGCAAAATCTGCAATAAACGGGCTTGAAAGAGCCCGCACGAGGCTAAAACTCGCTTGTTCGAAAGCAGAAACAAAGGAGTTTGCAAGTCTGTGGCAATGAAATCTTTCAACGAGAAAGAAAACTTCTAATACAGGCGTAAGCTTTCACCAGACCCTGAGCGCTCTGACGACTCCAGTCCATCGGCGGCACAGACCGACACTGTACAATCAGCAACGCATACGGTTTGGACAGTCCGTTTATCCCTTTCAACGACGGGTTTAGTCGCCGCAGGGGCCGAGCGGACGTGCTGGAATCTGATCGCGGGTGGCGTCCGCGGAGCAGGAAATTTCGGCATGTCCGGCCGCAGGAGAATTGCTGCACAGCGAGGCGCGGTGCAGCGTTTGGCGTAAAGAGATTGCTGATATAACTCGGACGGCGCCGCGGTATAGAAAGGTGAGCAATTCCGGCTGGCGGCCGCGACGTGCAATCGAGCCCAATTCATCGTATAAGAGCGACTTCCATGCGAATCCTTCTGATCGAAGACGACCGCCCCATCGCGCGCGGCATTCAAAGTAGCCTCGAACAAGCCGGCTTTACCGTCGATATGGTTCACGACGGCATTTTCGCTGAGCAGGCGCTCACGCAAAATCGCCATGAACTGGTGATTCTCGATCTCGGCTTGCCGGGTATCGACGGCATGACGCTGCTATCGCGATTCCGCCAGGGCAATCGTCATACGCCAGTGATTATCCTGACCGCGCGCGACGAACTGCATGACCGCGTCCAGGGCCTGAATAGCGGCGCCGACGACTACATGCTTAAACCGTTTGAACCCGCGGAACTCGAAGCGCGCATTCGTGCCGTGATGCGCCGCAGCGGCCCGCATGGCGATGTCCCGCGTCCGGAAGTATCGCTGGGCGGCTTGCGCCTGTCGGGTGTGGATCGCCGCATTTTCAACGACGAAAAACCGCTTGAACTCTCGCCGCGTGAATTCGCCGTGCTCGAGATGCTGTTACTGCGTCACGGCCGCGTGGTCAGCAAAGCGCAATTGCAGGATCACCTGACGCACTTCGGCGGGGATCTGGGCGACACCGCCATTGAAGTCTACGTGCACCGGGTTCGCAAGAAACTCGAAAACTGCCGCGTGGAAATCGTGACGGTGCGAGGTTTCGGCTACTTGCTGCAGGAAATCCGGCAGACCGCCGCGTAAGCGGTTTGTCGATTGCATAACCAGCCTGACGAGCGGTAACCAGCACCTTGCGATTTCCTCCCCGGCGCACGCTTGACGAACGTTTCGACCGCGCCGACTGGCTGCATCTGGCGCGTTCGACAACCACGTCTGCGCGCGTGCCGCCCAGCCTGCGGCGCTCGCTATTGCGCCGCCTGGCCGCTCCGCTGTCGCTGCTCGCGCTAATGAGCGGATTGATGGCGTACTGGCTTGCGTGGCAATACACGCAGCACGTGGTCGACCGCTCGCTGGCCGACCTCGCCACGGCTATCTCCAAGCAGATCCAGCTAGCAGGCGTCGACGCACCGCTCACGGTGCCGCCACTTGCCCGCGCGATGTTCTCGGATCCCATCGAACAACTGATCTACCGGATCAGCGACGGCGAAACCGAGATCGCCGGCGAACGCGATCTCCCGTTGACCGGCACGAACGTGCGCCGGATCCACTACGCGTACGTCTTCGAGACGAACTACCAGGGCACGAGCGTGCGTGCGGCGCAGGTGCGCGTCGACCAGTTGCACGGCAATCCGATTGTGGTGGAAGTGGCGCAGCGCGTGGGCTCGCGGTATCGGATAGCGGTCGAGTTCATGGTCGCGATCATGATGCCGTTGCTGCTCCTGCTGCTGGCGGGCTGGGTGATCGTATGGCGTGTGGTGAACCAGCAGCTCAACCCGCTGACCGATCTCGCCGATACCCTCAACCGCCAGACCCATATGTCGCTGGAACCAGTCGATGAATCGTTCGTTCCCATCGAAATTCGTCCTCTGACGAGTGCGATGAACGCCCTGCTCGACCGCCTGAAAACGGCGCTGGACGGACAACGCAAATTTATTGCCGATGCGGCGCATCAGTTGCGCACGCCGCTCACTGCCGTGAAGCTGCACGCCGAGCAAGCGGCGAGCGCGAAGGATCCGGCGAAGGTTCTCGAAGCGGTCAAGGAGCTGCGGGCGTCGGCGGATCGGGCCGTGCGTTTGTCGAATCAGCTGCTCTCGCTCGCTCGTGCCGAACCGGGTGAACAGGCCGCGCGCTTCACCGACTTCGATTACGCCGCGCTCGCGTTCGAGACCGGCGCGGAATGGGTGCCGCGCGCGTTGGCCGTGCATGTCGACATGGGCTTCCAGCGTCTCGACGACCCCGACAACGAACATCCCCTGATCGTGCGCGGCAATCTCGTGCTGGTGCGTGAGGTGATCGGCAATCTCATCGATAACGCGCTGAAATACGTCCCTACCTCGCGGGCCGAAGGCGCGCTGGTGACCGTTACGGTGACGCAGACCATCGATGAAACCGGCCGGAAGATGGGCGAAATCGTGGTGGAAGACAACGGTCCGGGCGTGCCGCTGGAACAGCAGCCGGATCTCTTCAAGCGCTTCTTTCGCGGCGATGGCCACGGCGTGGAAGGCGGCGCCGGACTGGGTCTCGCGATCGTCCACGACATCATGGTCCTGCACAACGGCAGCGTGCACTACGAAGACGCTCCGGCGCCCGATGGTGGCGCGCGTTTTATCGTGCGGATGCCTTTGAAAACAGCATGAAAAACGCCACGGAGCAAACCTGCCGTGGCGTTTTTTTCTAGCTGACACCTCTGCGAAAGCCCTACTTTTTCTTCTTCAACGCCAACATGGTGCCGCGGCACTTTTTGGCGCCGCAGCGGCACTCGTATTCCTTCTTGAGCTTCTTCGTAATGCGACCGTCGATGACGAGACCGTAGTCGTAGTACAGCTCTTCATCTTCCTTGATCGCACGCAGCGCGTGAATGAACACGCGCCCTTCCTTCTCTTCGGCTTCGCAATTCGGCGCGCACGAATGGTTGATGTAGCGTGCGCTATTGCCGTCGACCTTGCCGTCGATCACCTTGCCGTTTTCGAGCGCGAAATAGAACGTATGGTTCGGCTCGTCAGGGTTGTGCGGATGACGGCGCAACGCCTCTTTCCACGAAATGCGTTCGCCTTTGTACTCGATTATCCGTTCGCCTTTGGCGAGCGGCATCGCGGCGAACACGCCCTTGCCGTGTATGCCCGAACGGCGGACGGCGACCCTCCGTGAACTCATCGAACGAATCCTTTAAAACGAATCGGTTTGGCTTAGCAGACGCTTCAACTTCGCCCCGTCCCGGTTTCACGCGAACGGTGACAAACCGGAACGTGGCTTAAAAAAACGCGGCGGCCTGAATGCGAGGCGCCGCCGCGTTGCTGTCTTTCTCAATGCACTGGTTACTTCAGTTGCTTCGGTGCTTCGTGTGCTGCAATTCACTGTCCTTCGCTGCCCGTGTGAAGTTGAAACCATACAGGCAAACAACGGCATCGTACACGTTAGGCGCGCACGAGTTCAACCGCTCCATAAATTCAGGCGGCGAGTTTCAGCGCTGACCGAACGAGATATCGCCGAACAACGCTTTCTGTTCACGCGGCTGCGAGCGCCAATATTGCGGCGGCGCTTCGACGGTCGCACCCAGTTGCGCGGCCGCGTGCCAAGGCCAGCGCGGATTGTAGAGCAGCGCGCGCGCCAACGCGACGAGATCCGCCTCGCCCGACTCAATAATTTCTTCGGCATGCTGCGGGTCGGTGATGAGACCCACGCCCATGGTGTTTACGCCCGTGGCTTCCTTGATGGCTTTTGCGAACGGCAGCTGATAACCCGGCGACAGGGGAATCTTCTGCAGTGGCGATACGCCGCCCGACGACACGTCGATCCAGTCCACCTTGTGTTTCTGCAACTCCTTCACGAACACAATGGTCTGCTCGAGATCCCAGCCGCCCTCAACCCAATCCGATGCCGACACTCGCAGGCCGACGGGTTTATCGGCGGGAAAAGCGGCGCGCACGGCGTCGAAGACTTCGAGCGGAAAACGCATGCGGTTTTCGAGTGAACCGCCGTATTCATCGGTACGCTGGTTCGCAAGCGGTGAAAGGAACTGATGCAGCAGATAACCGTGGGCCGCATGCACTTCAAGTGCATCCACCCCAAGGCGCGCGGCGCGTTTTGCCGTCGCCACGAAGGCTTCGCGGATGCGGATCAGGCCGGCTGCATCGAGGGCGAGTGGCGGCGTTTCACCTTCCTTATGCGGAATCGCCGACGGTGCCGATGGCAACCAGCCGCCTTCCGACACCGGGATCAACTGACCGCCTTCCCAGGGCACCGCGCTCGACGCTTTGCGGCCAGCGTGGCTGATCTGCATCGTGACGGTGATGTGCGAATATTGTCGAATCGCGTCGATGACCGGTTTGAGCGCCGCTTCAGTCACGTCGTCCCAAAGTCCGAGGTCACCTGGCGTGATGCGGCCATCGGGCTCGACCGACGTTGCTTCAAGGCAGAGCATGCCGGCACCGGAGAGAGCGAGGTGTCCGAGGTGGATCATGTGCCACGCGGTGGCTTCGCCGCGAACGGCTGAGTATTGGCACATCGGTGAGACCACGATGCGGTTCGGAAGCGTCACGCCTCGCAGCGTGAAAGGCGAAAACAGAGCGCTCATGGGGGAGTTTCCGAAGGAAGGGAAAGGGGCGAATCAGAATAGCACTTCGGTTTTTTCCCTGCTGACAGCAGACCCGATTGCTCGGCCAATAACGCCGGCACCCTCTCCCTTACTTCATCTGGCCCGCAGGCGTATTCAATCTCAGCGCCCAGGACTCGACCTTGCCGGTGTCGAGCCGCTTTGCCGCCGTGCTTCGCCAAGACGGCGTCAGCGCCGCGAGCACGGCCATCTGTTCAAGCGCTGAACGGTCACCCCGATCAACGTAAAACACCCGCAGCAGCCGTTCGATCGTCCATTCCGGATGCGGCCGCGCGAGCCGCTCCATGACATCGCCCGTCCCGGTTTCACCGGGTTCGAGCACGCGGTAATACCAGCCCGTACGACGCGTGTCCTGCACGCGTCGTGACATGTCATCGCGGGAAAAATGGAGATTGAGTTTCCAGCACGGCTGGCGCGGCTGCGATACCTGCACGATCACCGTCCCAAGCCGAAACACATCGCCGACGCATACATCTGCTTCATTCAAACCGCGCGTCGAGATGTTTTCGCCGAATGCGCCCGGGGCATTGAAGCGACTCGAACCGATAGACGATACCGGCCATTCGTCACGCCAGATGGCGTAGTGGTCACGACTATAGTGATGCAGCGCTTTCTCGGGACCGCCATGATGCTTGCGCTCGAACTGGTGGTCGCCTTCCAGCCCGGTTTCACCCACACGAACACGCGACGGCACCGGCACTTTGTGAATCGCGCTGTATTTGCCTTGCGTGCCGAGCGGTGCAACTTCTCCGGCAAGCACGGCGTCAATAACAGGATTCATGGTGCGTTACCTTCAGTTCGTCTAAATCTTTATTTGGCTGGTTTATTTGGCTGTTTCGAAACGGTCCAGCCATTCGCCAAACATCTTGCGCGCGGCGCGTTCGAGCGCCGGGCCGTGCCGGACGGTATCAGCACGTAAAGCAGTCACGGTAGTCCCGCTTTCCGCCACTTCGCCCGGATACGCAACCAGCCAGCTTTCAAAACGGTCGACCAGCACTTCCGGATGGCATTGCAAACCCAGAACGTGGTCGCCCCAACTGAAAGCCTGATTTTCGCAGAGATCGGTGGATGCAAGCCGCGTGGCGCCATCGGGAAGATCGAAGGTGTCCCCATGCCAATGCAGGACCGGCGTTGGCTGACCATCCGCTTCGAAATGCCGCAGAGCGGAAGCCCGTCCCGCCTCGGTCAGCGTCAGCGCCTTCCAGCCGAGTTCTTTCTGCGCCGCCGGATAAACCTTCGCCCCCAGTGCACGGGCAATCAACTGCGCACCCAGGCAGATACCGATAGTCGGCAAGCCTGCCGCAATGCGCTTTTCCAGCATGGCAAGCAACGGATTCAGATGGGGAAACAGCGCGTCATCATAAGCACCGATCGGGCCGCCGAGGACGACCATCAGGGAAGTATCGAGCGGATTGGGAGCGTCGATGCGAGCGCGGCCCACGTCGAGATAACGCACCAGTTGGCCACGATCGCCCAGCACCAGTTCCAGGCTGCCGAGATCTTCGAAATAGACGTGGCGTATCGCCAGGACTTCACGTTTCATCGGCGGTCATCCAGGAGAGCCGGCAAGCTGAGATCAGCGCGCGCGGCTTCAGGCGGCGCACACAAAGAAGAGGCACGGTCGAGCAGCCAGCGCACCGCCAACGGGCGCGCGGCTCGGATAGTCTAACCGACAGCGGCGTGCTTCGCGCTCAAGGCGCGAAGCACGGGCAACGAAGCAAACGTGAAGCTTCAGGCAGCGGCGCTTACGCGACTTGCGCGAAGATCTTCCAGTTCTTCTTCTGCTTGGCGAGATCGCCTTCTTCGTATACCGAACAATCGAGACGCAGGTCGGTATCGGCCATGTCGATCTTCAGCAACGCGCAGTGATGCGGCGTCTTCTTCGGGTTCTTGCTCGCTTCGAGGTGCGTGCAGCTCAGGCACATGCGATGCGGCGGAATCTGCTGCACCACTTCGAGCTGTCGAATGGTCTTGAGCAAGCTGCGATACAACTGTGATTGCTCATCGACCTTCAACGTGCCGACTGCCTTCGACAAGAACTCCGGCCATACCAGCGCCTTCTTGGCTGCTGTCTTTCCGCGTGCGGTCAGGCGTACAGCCAGCGCGCGGCCGTCGTCCAGCGCACGGCGCTTTTCGACCAGACCCTTGCCTTCCAGTGTGCTGACGGCATCGCTCGTGGTCGCGGCGGTCAACGCCGTTTCCCGTGCGATTTCGCCAAGCCGCATTGGACCGCGCCGCTGCATCAACAGTACGAGAATTTCGCCCTGGGTCGGCGTCAAGCCCGCACCCTCAGCCCATTCCCATGCCTGGCTACGCATCGCCGTGCTCAACCGCAGTAAGCCATGGGTCACCCGCCCTGTGGCCTGCTCTCCGTATACGCCTTCGCTCATAGTCGTTCGCTTCGTCTTTCTTGATGCTTATCTGATGGTTCGGCAACGGCTTGAAACCGGTAAAACGTCAGACCCCGCTCGTTTTACCCAAACCGCTGCAGGCTCAATCGCCAGCTTATCCCACTGGCGAATCCTTTCGTATCCACTACCGTCTCAAAATTCGGGCGACCAAACCGATGCAACTGGTCCGTCGTCCGGATAAGGACATCTACGTTTTTCCGTGGCGCCTGTTCTAGACCGTCGAGCGCTTCGTTTTGTTTCACCGGCGATGCATCTCCCTACCGGTAAAACCGACATTCTAAGCGACTGGAACCAAACGTACACCTTAGTTATTCACAAAACAGTGTGGATAAGGCAGTGGATAACCATATTATTCGATGTGCGCCGATTCTTGATAACCCCCCATGTGTGCAAAACCACCCAATTGTTATCCCGCGTTCCCCCTTTCGATGCAAGGCTGCGCACCGAAGTTATCCGCACTCCAAACTGTTGAGTTTGTGGAGATTTTATCGGTTGTCCACAGAATTGCACGATGCTTGTTAACTACTATTACGTATGTATACGAACTCATGACAGTAAACCTTGGAGGCAGGTTATCGGCATAGGTCTGAAAGAAAAATGACAAAAAAAACCTGCCGGAGAAGCAGGTTAATTTTTATCTGGGGGCAGTCAAATCGCTGGAGCCGAGGCCGAGCCATCATTCGCGCCACTGCAGGCACTGCTGACGAACAGCTTCATGCAGTGAACGCTCACGGTCGAAAACGCCGCGTAACCAGGTAGCGTCGTTCATGTTGCTCCGGGCGATATCACCAACCTGGCGCAGCGCTTCGTTCGAACCAAGCGCGTCGGCGTGAGGCGCGATGATGTCGAGCGTCGCGAGGATGTCTTCGGCAATCGTGCGGCGCTCGCCCGTTTGAGGATCGATGCAACTACCTTCCAGGCCGAAGCGGCAAGCCTCGAACCGGTTGAACGTGTAGACGAGATAGTCGTCCTCTTTCAGCGTCAAGGGCTTGTCGAGCAGCAGGTAGCGCGCGAGCGTCTGGATATAGCAAGCAATGGCCGCTGCGCGATCAACCGACAGCGGTGTGTCCATTACCCGGACTTCGATTGTTCCGAAACCCGGCTTCGGCCGGATGTCCCAGTAGAAATCTTTCATGCTGTTGACCACGCCGGTGCTGACCATCTTCGAGAAATATTCCTCGAAGCTGTCCCACGTGAGCGTGAACGGCGCGCGCCCGGACAGCGGAAATGCGAAGACAGAATTGAGCCGCGCGGAATGAAAGCCAGTGTCTACTCCCTGCACATACGGCGACGAAGCCGACAACGCGATGAAGTGAGGAATGAAACGCGACATGGAATGCAGCAGGAACAACGCGCTGTCCGGGTCCGGGCAGCCAATGTGCACGTGCTGGCCGAACACCGAGAACTGCTTCGCGAGGTACCCATAGAGCTCGGAAATGTACTGAAAGCGCGGTGTATCGAAGATCTGGCGGTCGCTCCACTGCTGGAAGGCGTGCGTGCCACCGCCACACAACCCGACGTTGAGGTGGTCAGCAGCGGACACCAGGGTGTCGCGGATGGCACGGAGGTCCGTTACGGCCTGTTCATGCGTCGTACAGATGCCGGTGGACAACTCAATCATGCTTTCAGTGATCTCCGGCGTGATGCTGCCGGGGATCTTTTCGTCCTTGACGAGCCGCATGAGATCGGAGGCGGCCTTGGTCAGGTCGTAGTCGTGCGTGTTGACGACCTGGATCTCGAGTTCGACGCCGAAGGTGAACGGCTCCGAGTTGATGAAAGGTTCGAGTGACATGGTGCCTCTTGATTGACAAAGCCTGGGTCGCCGGCCGGCGAGCTTATCGGCACAAAGCGCCGGGTGGCTCAAGCACGCTCAAGCGCTCAGTGACAGGTTCAATGACACGCCCGGCGACCCGATGAAAACGAGAAAAAAGACAGGATGAAACGCTACTAGCCGCTACTCGCGGCGTTCACCGATCGCTGACAAACTGCGATACACGAGGAACGGCGTAACAATTTGCAGCACGACGATCGAGCACATTACGATTGCCCGCAGCGTTGGATCGTAGTCGGGATACAGCACGTACATATCGTCGACGAGCAGGTACGCGAGCGCGGACATGGGCGTCAACGACACCCCGAGCGCAGCACCCTGTTTCCAGTTGAGGCCGCTCGGTTTCGCAAAGATCAGCACTCCGGCCAGTTTGCCGATGAAACGTGCCACGATCAGCGCCAGCGCAGCCAGACCGCCCAGCGCGATATCGCGCCATTCGAACGACGTCAGCGTCAACGCGAACAAAATCACGGTCAACAGCCAGCCTGCGGTGCCGAAATGCGTCGGCCACAGTTGCGGCCGCTCATTCGAATTCTTCACGATGATGCCAGCCGCCAGCAACGCAAGAATGGTCGACAGCTTGAACACATGCGCGATCGCAATCGCGAGCAGCACGAGACCGAACAGCGCGACGAACGAGTGCTCGTCGTTGGTATTCAGTCGCCGATATAGCAGATTGCAAGCTAGCGCGAGGAGCAGCGCCAGCACGAGCGAACCGAGCAGCAGATAAAGCGGCTGGACAATAGTCGCGAGCGTGTTGCCGTAAATTTCCTGATGCAGCACGCCGGCCGCGAGTTTTTCCACGATCACCGCGTACATGCTGTTGAGCGCGGTCAGCGTGAGCAGTCGTTGTGTGACCTGGCCTTCGGCGCGTAGTTCGGTACGCAATTGAATGACCATGGCAGGCGACGTTGCCATGGCGATCGCGGCAATCACAACTGACGGCATGGTCGGCACTTTGCACAGCGTCAGCGCGATCAGTACGAATCCGAACGTGAGCGTGCTTTCAGCAATGCTCGACAAGATCAGATAGGGATTGCGGCGAATCCATCGCAGGTCGAGCCGGCTGCCGAGTTCGAACAAGAGCAGGCCGAGCGCGACGTCGAGTAAAGGCCGCGAAATCCCGGCCGAGCTGACATCGATTACACCAAAACCTGCGTTGCCCGCGATCAGGCCAATGATCGCGTAGCCCGTAATCCGTGGCAAACGCCAGGCGCGCCAGAGCAGTTCACCGCAGAGACCCGCGGCGACGAGCGCAAGGCCGGCCCAAAAAATGGCGTCGGGTGTGAGTGGCCAAACCGGTAAAAATGAAAAGGCCGACTTCATCGTGAGGACTTCTCCTTCGCAATAGTGCGGATAGACAGTGAATGGCAGATAGTGCGCGGCAACAGTGCGCGTTGCCGGAACGGTTCGTGGCGGGTCGTGCTCCAGGCTCCGTCAAGCCGCGTTGGGACCTGTCGGCCAATTGACAGCTGACTCGCTGCCTGGCCAGTCGGTCCGTTGCCGACACGGCAAGGGATACAGCGTTTTTTCAAATCCACGCGCGGGTGAAAAGCACGGTTTGAAGCGATAAGCCGGCAAGGCGGCCAAACGAAAGAACGGCGATTGTGCCATAGCTCCCGGCAGCCCCTGTTCAATGCCCACCGTAGGCGGGACCAAGCGGTAACAATGGGTTTTAGCGTGTCGGCATGAGGAAAAATTTACCTTTAAGAGGGCCGGATCTCTATGTCTTTCGTCTGAGATAACGCAGTTTTCCCACTTTGAGCACTGCCGATGACGCCGGTTTTAAGGTTTACAAGTTTTGTTTATATATACGTAGTAGTAGTTAACAAGGCCGGACGATTTCTGTGGATAACTCTGTTTTCATCAACGTTTACAAAACCTTGAAGGGCGTATAAGCAGACAGTGAACATGTGGGCGCCGAAGGGCGAACCCGGAACAACTTCAGCCGGATTGGCGGCGTAATCGAGTTGTCCCCTTTACGCCCACAGCGAGTACACAGGTCATTCGCGCGAAATTCGACGCGTTATCCACAGGCTGCAGTGGATAGTTCGCCGCCCGGCGTTTTTAGCTGAATTCGCCTTGTCTCAACGCGCGCAGAAGGAAGCGTGCGGGATCGATCGCGTCAGCCAGTTCACGCTCGATCGGCCACGGTTCTCCTTCGATCTGCGCCGCGATCAACTCGGCGGCCAGCGTCGACCACACCAGTCCACGCGAACCGAAAGCAAATGCGCCGTACAAACCTGGCGTACGCGGTAAATCGAGCGGCCATGCACCGGAAAGACGGCTGGCATCGGCACGCGCAGCGGTTTCGTCGGCGAGGGCGCCGATCATCGGCATGCGATCACTCGTCACCGACCGGAACGCCACGCGGCCTTCCAGCGCGTCCGCTTGAGGGTCAAACCCGGCTAGGGCGGGCAGCATCATTGCGACGCGTTCGAGGTTTTCGGTGTGACCGGCCGGCTGGATCTGCGTATTGATGTCGTCAATATCGTAGGTTGCGCCCGTCAGCGTGCGATGCGCACCGAGCGGCACGGCATAGCCATCGCCGACGATGGGTACGCGCAGCCCATCGAGTGGACTCGACTCCAATAGCGTTAGTTGGCCGCGTACACCGCGCGTCGGCAGGCCGTGGAGCCCGGCGAGGCGCTGCGCATCGCCGGCATTGGCAAGGATCAGGACGGGGGCATGGGCCAGGACGTGGCCGGCTACGTCGAAGGCAGTCCATATGCCGTTTTCGCGATCGATACGCGCAACTTCCGTCCCCAAACGGGTGTTTAGCCAATCTCCCGCCGCCTTGCATTGCGCGGCGCATATCGCGGCTGGGGAAATCCAGCCGCCGTGAGGGAAAAACCATCCGGGCCGTGCGACGGGTTGGCCCGACAGGCGTGAGGCTTCGCGTTCATCGACGGCTATGACATACGACGGCGGCAAGCCGAAACGCTTGATCGCGGATGCAATTGCACTCGCATCGTCGATGGAATCTGCGATTTGCAGCAAGCCATGGTGACTTCGTTCCAGGGTGTGGCCGGCACGCTCGAGTTCGGACCAACGGTGCAGCGCGTAGAGAAATCCAGCGCGTGTCAGGCGGGCAGCAATACTGTCGTCACGCCAGACGATCGGGTGAAAGACGCCCGCGGGGTTACCGGACGCATCGCGGGCGAGATCGTCGTGACGCTCGATCAGGCTGACTCGCCATCCGCGCGATGCAAGGCGCTCGGTGATCGCACAGCCAGCAAGGCCAGCACCAATGACGATTGCATGACGCTGCGTTCGAGGTGAGGAGACCAAACCCTTTGAAACCTCAGCCGGCGGACCGGCGTCCTCGATTGCCAACCCAAGCGGTGGTTCATGACGCCGCACACGCCAGCGCGGGGCGAAATGCGCTTTCACATAAGCGCTGTCCGGGGTTTCATCGCAGACAAAGCCTGCGTCTTTGAGCGCTTGGGGAAGCAGGGGATGCGCTTCGGCGCATAACGTCGCCTGATTTCCGGCGACGCGTGCGAGCGCTTTGGCGACATAGGTCAGCTTCGCATCGGCCTGAGATAGCCGCAGATAAAAGGCATCGGCACGCAGCCAGATTTTCGGCAGCATGCTCACCATCTCGCCGATGGCCAGTGTCAACACTACCCGCCCGTTTTCGAACTCGAGCCTGTGCAGCCCGGTCACCTGCATTGGCCACGCATCTATCAGCAATTGGGAAAGCGTGGGCTGCTCAGCGAGTAGGTCGGGCAGACCCATCGACGCCAGCGGCCCGACCGCGACAAAATTCAGGCGCTCGCAACGCAGTGGATCCGCGCGCCAGGCAGCCCACGTTTCGATAAACAGCCGCCCAGTATCGAATTCCACCTGTAGAACGGTGAAATTCCGCTGCCGAGCCCAGCGCGCACGATCGCCAAGCACGTTTGCGCAAAAAAAGGAATGGGTCATTCGAAAGGTTTGAAAGAAAACTGATGATATGACCTTCGCCGTGCATTTTCGAGGTTGCGCTGCGTTCCCTTAAAGCTAATAGGGGTAAGGTTTAGCGCGTGATACACCGGATCGCCCAGCAACCGTTGGCAAAAACCAACGGAGCGCGAAATGAACAGTACGAAAGGATTGCTTGCATGAAAAGGGTGGAGGAAAGGGATTCCGCTTGCGTCCGATCATGCGTAAATCTTCGAAACCCTTGTCCCGCTTGGGTTTGCGCTGCGTTATGATAACAACCGCCGAGTAAGGAGGAGGCCCGGCGACTTGGGTGCGAAGGTTTGCCGGAATAGTGGGCCAGGGGGCTGGACCCGCGCCAGTACTCGACTGCAAGGCCTGCGCACGTATAATCGGCGCGTTCGCGCTGTTCGTGTCAACCTAAACTGATAAAGGAACCTTAATGAATAAACAGGAACTGATCGACGCCGTGGCCGCTCAGACCGGCGCCAGCAAGGCTCAAACCGGCGAAACGCTGGACACGTTGCTCGAAGTGGTCAAGAAGGCTGTCTCGAAGGGTGACGCCGTGCAGTTGATTGGCTTCGGAAGCTTCGGTTCGGGCAAGCGCGCAGCGCGCACCGGCCGTAACCCGAAGACCGGCGAATCCATTAAGATTCCGGCCGCCAAGACCGTCAAGTTCACGGCTGGGAAGGCATTCAAGGACGCAGTGAACAAGCGGTAAGTTGTAGCCGATTGTCAGTATGGAACCCGCCTTTGGCGGGTTTTTTTTCGCTCATGTGTTTTCGCTCATGCGCCGGCGTTGTTCGCTTAAGCACAGGTGACAGGCTAGTGCCCGTGGGCGCCGCAATCGCAATCATCGCCGTGGTCATGGTGGTCATGGTCATCTTCATCCATCTCCCAAGACGGAAACGGATCGGCCAGCAATCCCTCCGACGCCTGCGACCATTCCTGGTCGGTGACAAGGCAGGCATCGAAAGCCCCGCGCCAATGCGATTCGTCCAGACCGGTTCCGATCAGCGCCAGTTCCTGCCGACGGTCGCCGATGGTCATATCGTCCACTTCTCCGTACCAGTCCGCGGCAATTTCAGCTTCCAGCTCCGCATCGCCCGTCGGCCATTCGCTGCGCTCCTGCGCCGCCCACCACATGCCCGCTGGACCGTGCCTCAACGCGCCACCCGCTTGCGACAATGAGCCGCCAATATCACTGCGTGTCGCCAGCCAGAAAAAGCCCTTGCAACGCAATACACCCGGCCATTCCTGATGCACCAACGCCCATAGCCGTTCGGGATGAAACGGCCGGCGTGCCCGATAAACAAAGCTACTGATATCGGCGTGAACGGATTCCGGCGCCGCATCCGGATCGGCGTTCAGCATCGCCAGCCAGCCGGGCGCGCTGGACGTTGCATCGAAGTCGAAGCGATCCGTGTTCACCAACTCGCTCGCTGCCACCGCGCCATGAAGGGCATCGATCAGCTCGGCGCGCGGATTGAGCGCATGCAGGATGCGCCGAAGTTGAGCGAGCGCTTCGGCATCGACGAGATCCGTCTTGTTGACCACGATCACGTCGCAGAACTCGATCTGAGCGATCAGCACTTCCACGATCGTGCGGTCATCTTGTTCGTCGCTTGCCAAGTTGCGCTCGCTCAGCGCATCCGTCGACGCGTAGTCGCGCGCAAAGCTTTCCGCGTCGACGATCGTCACGATTGTGTCGAGATGCGCGATGTCGTTATCGAAGACCAGGCTTTCGGCTATCACTTGCGGGTCGTCGGTACCGGACGCTTCCACCACGATTGCATCGAAGCGAGCTTCAGCGGCAGCGCCGTTGATTTCACTCGATAGATCGTCGATCCGGCCGCGAACCACCGCGATGGATGTGCCGGCATGATGTGCGAGCAGATGCTCGAGCAGCGTGGTCTTGCCTACGCCTGGCAAACCGGCAAGCACGGTAACGGGCAGGGGCTGATTCATCGCGTTTGGCATCGAAAGAGGGCGCGTAGTCGCGCGAGCGGCCGCTGAAAACGGTGGCGCTTTCAAGAAAACCCGCCTCGAATAGTGGCGAGCTGGAACGCGGAATTGTGCATCAAACACGGCTGGAACGCCGTGCCATGCGATGAAAAACAGAAGAAACCGGACGAAACAAACGAGACGAAGCGAAGCGAACCTGAATCAGCGCGATGCCGTCAGCAACTTCCACTTGCCCAGGATAGCGATGATCTGCCGTGAGTACTGATCGCGCAGCGACGGCGTTTCAGAATGGTAAGCGCCCACCGCCTGCCACGTGTTGCCATACTTGTTCATCTTCTGACGCAAATGCCATGCGGCGATATAGACCGACTTGCACGGCTGCATCAACGTCGTGGTCGAGATCCCGTACTGTGCGAGTCGCGACAGGTGGACGGAATTGATCTGCATCAGACCGTAGTCGATGGAACCATTCGCGTTCTTGTTCATTGCGTCCGGCTGGTTGTGCGACTCTTGCCAAGCGATCGCCCGCAGGATCAGCGGATTGACCTTCTGATACTTGGCGGCTTCGTCGAAACAGTCGGCGTGCGCGGGCGCGGCTGCCAATAAGGCGCCGAAACCGATCGCAAAGAGTCGCAAGAATATTTTCATCATTGTTGGGTACCACCTGATCGACTGTGCGCTCTGCATCCGCACATTGCTGTGGCGGAGGGCGCCACTTTGGCAAACCGGGTAACACCCGGTGAAACTAAGTAAGGCTTGGTAAACACGGGAAAACCCACCCGCACTTTACGCATCCGGCGCGCCGCAGCGCTCGTATCATACCCGGCAGACTATGGTGTTTTAAATTCGTCTATCCGACATTGCCAAGGCATGTGACGCCAATTGATCCGAAAGCATTTCGAAAGTTAAGCGAATTGACCGCGTTCGTCTTTATAGACGCCTGGATCTCGGATGGCTCTACTGCACAGGCGAAAGCGAACAAATATGACAATTTCAACCTCTTTCCTATATGGAAAGGGCTGAGTAAGGGTCAAGGTGCGAGGGGTTTTATCAGAAGATTTTGTGAGATTTGTGACGCTTTAGTATTTGGGGATTGTCGGCCAACGATTAGTGTATTTGTGACAAACCTGACATGAAAAGCTGCTATGGTTCACGTTTTTGGGATATGGCATTGCCCGGGCACCGGCCCTGGAAACGTCTGTTTTAAGCCTTCGCGGTGTTGAGAGTGTTGAAAGACACGCAATACGGTTGGCTTACAGCGACGTGATCAGCAGGTCTAGACATCACACTCCATGAGAAGAAAACGTATGGCATTGCGTCGCGCCGCGACGGCTTTGCTGGTGGCCGGTCTTGTCACCACGCAAATTGCGCACGCACAGGTGACACTGAATTTCGTCAATGCGGATATCGATCAGGTTGCGAAAGCGATCGGTGCCGCCACTGGGAAGACGATCATCGTCGACCCGCGGGTCAAAGGGCAATTGAATCTCGTATCGGAAAATCCGGTGCCAGAGGATCAGGCTTTGAAAACGCTGCAGTCGGCATTGAGAATGCAGGGCTTTGCACTCGTGCAAGATCACGGTGTGCTCAAAGTTGTGCCCGAAGCCGACGCGAAGCTGCAGGGCGTGCCGACCTATGTCGGCAATGCGCCCACCGCGAGAGGCGATCAGGTCATCACCCAGGTGTTCGAGCTGCACAACGAATCGGCCAACAACGTGTTGCCGGTCCTGCGTCCGCTGATCTCGCCGAACAACACGATCGCCGCCTACCCAGCCAACAACACGCTGGTTGTCACCGACTATGCTGACAACGTGCGACGCATCGCGAGCATCATCGCGGGCATCGACACAGCGGCCGGCCGGCAAGTCGACGTGGTGCCGCTGAAGAACGCGAACGCGCTCGACGTTGCTGAGCAACTGAACAAGCTGCTCGATCCAGGCTCGATAGGCAGCACCGACGCCACCCTGAAAGTGACCGTCACCGCCGATCCGCGCACGAACTCGCTAATGTTGCGCGCGTCCAGCGGCGCAAGGCTCGCAGCGGCCAAGCAGCTTGCGCGCAAGCTCGACGCCTCCACGAATCAGCCTGGCAACATGCACGTGGTCGCTCTGCGTAACGCCGACGCCACGCGCCTTGCCAAAACCTTGCGCGCGATGATGGGCAAGGGCGGCAGTGACAGTTCGTCTTCGTCGGGGTCGTCGGGATCGGGTTCGTCGAGCGGTTCGGGTTCATTTGGCCAGGGCGGTTCCGGTTCGTCCACCGGCACCAGCGGCTTGCCGCCGCTGCCGGGTGGACTCGGCAGCAGCAGTTCCTCGTCTGGCAGCAATCCGATGGGAGGCGGCGGCCAGAGCAAGGACTCCGGCTTCGGTAACAACAACAGCGACAGCAGCGGTTCCAGCGATCAACCCGGCAACGGCATGATCCAGGCCGACACGGCCACCAACTCGCTGATCATTACCGCGTCAGACCCCGTGTACCGCAACTTGCGTGCGGTGATCGACCAGCTCGATGCACGCCGCGCGCAGGTGTATATCGAAGCGTTGATTGTGGAACTGTCGGCAACGACGGGCGCAAATCTCGGCATTCAGTGGCAGGGCGCGCTGCTTTCAAACAGCGGCAACAACGGCGTATACGGCAGCACGAACCTGGGTACGGGTTCGTCAAGCATTGTCGACCTGACTGCTGCCGGGTCGGTGATCGCTAACAATCCCGCAGCCCTTGCAGGTCAGACGAATATCCTGACGCAGGGCCTGAACATCGGCCTGCTGCACAAGTTTGGCAACTTCTTCGGCCTGGGCGGTTTGCTCCAGGCACTGTCGACGTCGGCGGATGCGAACATCTTGTCCACGCCTAACCTCATCACGCTGGATAACGAGGAAGCGAAGATCGTGGTCGGCCAGAACGTGCCGGTGGTCACCGGTTCGTACGCCACGCCGACCGCCAATACGGGCACGTCGGTATCCGCGTTCAATACGTTCGACCGGCGCGACGTGGGCGTGACGCTGCACGTGAAACCGCAGATCACGACCGGCGGCATCCTCAAGCTCCAGCTGTATCAGGAAGACTCCAGCGTCGATAACACCACGATCAACAATCCCGGCGGCGTGACGATCAACACGCGCTCGATCCAGTCGACAATCCTGGCGGACGACGGCGAAATCGTCGTGCTCGGCGGCTTGATGCAGGACCAATATTCGACGAGCAACAGCAAAGTGCCGCTGCTTGGCGATATCCCCTGGATCGGCCAGTTGTTCCGCAGCGAAGCGAAGACGCGGACCAAAACCAACCTGATGGTGTTCCTGCGCCCGGTGATCGTGCGCGATCAGCAGACCAGTTCGCAAATCTCGAACGATCGCTACGAATATTTGCGCCAGCAACAGTACAACTCCACCTCCGATAACCGCATCGAAAAGGATAAGGACGTGCCGGTTCTGCCGCCGGCGCCGATTGGGCCGAGCCAGGGCGGCGTGCCGTCGCAGAACCTGTTCGACCTGGACAACATGACACGCTCGCCGTCGCGCGGCGGCAGCGCCACGTTGCCGCAGTTGCCGCCAGCGAAGGTGCAGGATCAACAGGGGCAGTATCAAGGCCAGCAGCAATACCAGACGGCGCAGCCGCCGGGCCAGTATCAGGGGCAGCCGCAGTATCAAGGCCAGCCGGCGAACGTGAACAATTACGCTGTGCCGAATAACTCTGCGCCGGGCGTGCCGCTCAATGGCGATGCGGGAGCGAAGCCGTGAACACGCTGAGCGCGTCCGTTGCGAACGTTGCCACGAGCACGCCATCGCCGCTCGCGGCACGGCTGATCCCGTACGCGTTCGCGCGGACCGGACAGATCCTGGTGGCGCACCAGCACGCGGACAGCATCGAAGTGTGGATCAGCGATAAAACCAGCGATGCGGCACTCGCTG
>NZ_JAQGMM010000128.1 GCF_028292365.1 Caballeronia sp. | reverse complement strand
ACGCCTGTCGCTTTGAGCGCCGATCCGGCGTGGCGCGCTCGTATTGAACGCGGCGCCGAATTCCTGCGCCGCCACCTGGCCCAGGGCGCAACCGTCTATGGTGTCAACACCGGTTATGGCGACTCATGCGTGGTCGATGTACCCATGGAACTGGTCGAAGTCCTGCCCTTGCAACTGCTGCGATATCACGGCTGCGGCATGGGTCAGCATCTCGACGACGCGCAGACGCTCGCCGTCATCGCCGCGCGGCTCAATTCGCTGGCATACGGGTTTTCTGGCGTGCGGCATGTGCTGCTTGAACGGCTCGCCGACCTGATCAATCATCGCGTGTTGCCGCGGATTCCATCGGAGGGATCGGTGGGGGCGAGTGGTGACCTGACGCCATTGTCCTACGTGGCGGCCGCGCTGGTTGGCGAGCGCGATGTACGCTTCCGCGACGAGCTATGCGATGCCCGCAGCGTCTGGATTCAGCTCGGCTACACACCGCTTACGCTCGCGCCGAAAGAAGGCCTTGCGCTGATGAACGGCACGGCGGTCATGACCGGCCTCGCGTGCCTCGCGTTCGCCCGAGCGGGTCATCTTACGCGGCTCGCAGCACGCCTGACCGCGTTGTCCACTGTCGCGCTCGACGGCCGCGCCGCGCACTTCGACCCGATGCTGTTCGAAGTCAAACCGCACGCAGGGCAGGCCGAAGCCGCGGCATGGATTCGCGAGGATCTCGATGGCCGCGAGGACACGCCGGGGCATCGCCTGCAGGATCGCTATTCCATTCGCTGTGCGCCGCACGTCATTGGCGTGGCGCGCGATGCGCTGTCATGGGTGCGTCGCGATGTCGAGAACGAGCTGAACAGCGCGAACGATAATCCGCTGATCGATCCCGACGGTGAACGCGTGCTGCATGGCGGCAACTTCTACGGCGGGCACATTGCCTTCGCGATGGACGCGCTGAAAGTGGCGGTCGCTAATCTTGCCGACCTGATGGATCGCCAGCTGGCGCTGCTCGTCGACGATAAATTCAACAACGGCCTGCCGCGCAGCTTGTCGGGCGCGGCGCCTGAGCGGGCATCGATCAATCACGGCTTCAAGGCGGTGCAGATATCGTCGTCGGCATGGACCGCGGAAGCGCTCAAGCTGACCATGCCTGCTAGCGTGTTCTCGCGCTCGACCGAAGCGCATAACCAGGACAAGGTGAGCATGGGTACGATCGCTGCCCGCGATTGCCTGCGTATCCTGGAGCTGACCGAGCAGGTCGCTGCGGCCCACACGCTTGCTACTGTCCAGGCTGCGCGCTTGCGTCTGCGCATCAACGATACGACGCCCATCCCCCCGCCGTTGCTTGGCTTCATGGAGAGCGTGACGGCTGGATCGCCGTTCGTCGATGAAGACCGCGCGCTCGAAAGCGACCTGCGCGCACTGACTGCGCGGATCGCGGCGTGCGACCTCGTGGGGGATGTTTTTGGAGGGAATCGGCATGAGTGAAGCTGCGGTCCCTAAAGTACTCACGGCGAGCGCGATAGTAGAAGTACCGTTCCACGACGTCGACGCCATGAACGTCTGCTGGCATGGCCACTACCTAAAATACTTCGAGATCGGCCGGGCCGCGCTGCTGCGTTTGTTCGACTACGACTATCGCGAGATGCAGGCGTCGGGATATTTCTGGCCCATCGTCGAAGTGCATCTCAAGTACGTGCGTCCCGCTACCTACGGGCAGCAGATCGAGGTACGCGCGCAATTGCTCGAATATCAAAACCGTTTGAAGATTGGCTACGAGATTGTCGATGCCGCTTCAGGTGAGCGGTTGACGAAGGGCTATACGATCCAGGTTGCTGTTGACGCCGCGACGCAGGAACTGCAGTTCGTGTCGCCGCCCGTGGTCTTCGAGAAACTGGAGCGCGCATGGGCACGTTGAGTTTGCGCAATCTCAGTGTTGCGTTGTCTATCGGCTTCTGCGTGCCCGCGCTCGCGGCTCAGCCTGCCCCAGCGAGCAATACAGGTCTCGTTTCGCAGATAGCGGCGCATCTCGCCCAAGCCAAGGGCGTTCGCGCGCAGTTCACGCAAACTCAAACGCTTGCCGCGATGAAACAGCCGCTCGTCAGCACGGGCTCGCTGGTTTTTTTCCGTGAACGCGGCGTGATCTGGCAAATCGATACACCGTACAAAGCGACCTACGTCATCACCGATACCGGCGTGAGCGAAGTCAACGCCAACGGCCAGCGCACGAACACGAATAGCGGCAGTGGCGTGCGCGGCGTGGCGCAAGTTTCGCGGATGATGCGCGCAATGCTGGGTGGCGATCTCTCGGCGCTCTACGCACAATTCGACGTGCACGCGGACGGCACCGCGGCGCAATGGCGTATGCAACTGACGCCGAATCAACCGCAACTCGCGCAGTCGATCAAGGGCCTGGAGATGAGCGGCGGGGATTACCTGCAGGCGCTGCGCATTACGCTTGCGAATGGCGACGTCACACGTATCGATTTTGCGAACAGCGCAGCGGTGAGTGAGTTGCCTCCGGCGGATCGCACGCTGTTCGGAGCGCCGTGATGCAGGTGCCGCAACCACGGGTCGCTAAACCGGCGTGGGGCATGCGCGTTGGTTGGCTGCTGCTCGCGCTCGCGGCTACGCTTTATTGCGTGTGGCGATTCGCCGGGCCGTCGCCGCTGCAGACGAACCTGCTTGCGTTGTTACCCGCAACAGAGGCTGATCCGGTCGCTGAAAAAGCCGTCGATACTCTGGCTACTGCGCTGGGTGATCGCACGGTTTTCCTCGTAACCAGCAGCGATGCAGCGCACGCCAAAGCCGCGGCGAAGCAGCTTGGAGCGACGTTGTCGGCAAGCGGAGCCTTCGGCTCGGTGACGGCAGAGTTGCCTCCATTCGATTTATCGAAGATTGCCGGGCTGTACATGCCGTATCGATTCGGCTTGCTTGCGCCGGCCGATCGTGCCGCGCTTGCAGACGGCACGGTTTCGTTGCGCGACACACTCGCGCGACGCCTCTATAGCCCGCTGCACAGCGGGCTCGCCACTCAACTCGCCGACGATCCGTTCGGCTGGCTCGAACACTGGCTTGCGGGCTTGCCTCTGGCGACCTCGAACCTGGAAGTTGAAGACAGTTTGCTGGTGGCCCATCGAGGCAATGCGACCAGCGTTCTCGTAATGGCGACGTTACCTGGTTCGGCATACGAATCAAAGGTCCAGCATGCAGTCCATGAAGCGGTGACGCGCGGCGAAAGCGCTCTAAAGCAAAGCTTCCCAGATGTCACTTTAGACCGTACCGGCGCTGTTTTTTACGCGGAGGCGGCGCGCGCTGCCTCGGAGCGCGAAGTGCATCTGATTGGTGTCGCGTCGCTCTGCGGGATTGCGTTGCTGATGTTGTGGGTATTCCGTTCGCCGCGGCTGATCCTGCTCGGCTTTGTCTCGACGGCGCTCGGCATTGTCTGCGCGCTCGCCGCCACCATGCTGATATTCGGCAAGCTGCATCTGCTGACGTTGGTGTTCGGCGCGAGCCTTATCGGGGAGGCAGTCGACTATTCGATCCAGTACTTCGTCGTCTATCTCGCGGCAGGGCGTGACTGGGATGCACAGCGCGGCGTGCGTGCCGTGAAGCCAGCGCTGATGGTCGCGCTGGCGACAAGCCTGCTGGGTTACGCCATCCTCACGTGGGTACCGTTCCCGGCGCTCAAGCAGATCGCGTGTTTCGCGATTGTGGGTATCTGTACGGCGTTCGCGTCGGTGCTGTGGCTATTGCCAACCTTGCTGGTGCGTCCGGCCAAGCGCAGTCCGCAGCGCGTATTCGCCGGGGCGGCACGTCTGCTTGGCGCATGGCGCGCAGTGATCGGCGGGCGACGAGCGTGGGGCGTGGCGGCTCTCGTGCTGATTGTTGCCATACCTGGCTGGCTGCGCCTCACGAGCGACGACGACATCCATCTGTTGATCCAGCGCGATCCGGCGCTCATGGCGCAGGAACAGAAGGTCCGCGACGCGGTCGGTTTCGATAACAGCACGCAGTTCTTCGTCGTGCGCGGCGAGACGCCCGAGATCGTGCTGGAGCGCGCCGAAGCGCTGGGCACAAAGCTCGATGGTTTGACGGGTGCGGCCAAGTTGAGTAGCTGGCAATCGATAACCTCGTTCGTCCCGTCGGCGAAGCGGCAGGGCGAGGACCATGCGTTGCTTGGTCAACACGTATTCAACGATCCATCCGCGTTGCGTGCGACGCTTGTTCAAGCCGGTTTCCGCGATGAAGTCGCTGACGCGTGGCTCGCGGCCTACGCGAAATCGGACCATGCCGTACTGAGCGTCGATAGCTGGCTTGCAGCGCCATGGTCGCAGCCGTTCCGTCACTTGTGGCTTGGCAGAGTCGACACGGCATCAACGTCGGGCGGTTATGCCTCCGTCGTGATTCCGCAGGGCGTCACACCGGCGAACGAGCCTGTGCTGATATCCACTGCACATGCTTTACCGGGCGTCACTTTCGTCGACAAAGCCTTGAGCGTATCGACGCTGTTCGGCGCTTATCGTGTCGATAGCGGCCTCTGGCTCGCAGGCGCGCTGCTAAGCGTGCTCTTGCTGATGATGGCGCGCTACCGGCCGCTTGGCGGCATTGTCGTCACGCTGCCCGTCTTGCTCGCGGTCGGTGTGACACTCGCCGTATTCGGCTATGCAGGCGTGCCGCTGAATCTGTTTAACTGGCTCGCCTTGATGCTCGTACTCGGGGTAGGCGCAAACTATGCCGTGTTCCTGCGCGAAGGCGCCGCGCGCTCGGACGCCAATCTTGGCGCGGTGTGGACAGGCGTGCTGCTGTCGGCGGCAACAACCTTGCTTTCCTTCGGCCTGCTCGCGATGAGCGCGATGCCCGCGCTGAGGAGTTTCGGCGCGACGCTTGGGGCTGGCATCGCGGTATCGGTGCTGCTTGCGCCAATAGGCATGCCATCTGAACGAAGGAGGGCCGCATGAATGGGCCACGGGTTTATCTGCATGCGCTGGGGATGATCAATGCGCTCGGTGATAGGGTTGACACGATCGTGCCGGCGCTCGCAGCCGGCGTTGCGCCGGGCATGGGAACGATCCATACCGGCATTGGCGATACCTTTGCCGGCAGCGTGACAGCGCCGCTCGATCTCGCGCCTCCGGAATCACTTTCGCGTTACGACTGCCGCAATAATCGGCTGCTGCTTGCCGCGCTCGCGCAGATCGCACCGGCGGTTGACGCTGCTCGCGAACGTTACGGCGCGCATCGGATTGGCGTGGTGCTTGGCACGAGCACATCGGGAATTGAAGCGGCCGAGGCTGCGTTCGTGTATCAGGCGCAAGCAGGCAAATTGCCGGTGAGCTTCGACTACCGGCAGGTCGAAATTGGCACGGTGGCGCCATTCGCCGCCGCAGCGCT
>NZ_JAQGMM010000121.1 GCF_028292365.1 Caballeronia sp. | reverse complement strand
TCCTCTTAAGCGACACACGCCCTGCACTTTCTCACTTCCCTTCGCCTCTTCGTGAAGCGAAGGAACGGAATTCTAGTGCCCGTTTCTCACTCGCGCAAGGGGTTCATGAAAAGAATTTCAACGATGCATTTCTCCACACTAACGAAGCGCGCAAAAGGACGGCGCAGGGAGGGTGCAGGAAGCCGCAAAACCAGCATCACAGAGAGGCCGCGTACTAATGGTCCAACCGGACTCATAGCGACTACAATCTAAGGTTCTCTGCACCTGATAACTGCCTCCTATGCGCTCGCGAATCGCCAAACGACTTCCCCCGGATGCCGACAAGCTCGTCGGTCTTTCGCTCTCGCTGTTCGCATCGGGCAGCCGAATAGAAGACCGCTTCTGGGAAGCGCGCCTCGACACGCTTCTCGGGAAAATTGTTCGCAACGGCAATCAGACCGCGCTCGATGCCGCGCTCGATCACCTTCAACTGAAATTTCCCGACGCTTACGGCGCGCTCGCCGATATGGCGGAAACACAAAGCGAGTCGTTCGCGATCGAGATCGACGGGGTGCCGCACGAAGCATTGCTGATCGCAGCGCCCGTGCTGGCCTGGACGCGTTACTCGATCCCTTCCGGGCCACTCAAAGCTGAGGTGGTCGACGCGTTGCGTATCCAACTGCAAGCGCACGTGCTCGCGGAAGGCGCCAAAGTGGCGCTTGCGCCGTACCTCTATAGCATCGACCAGTTACCGCGGCACCATGTGGAAACAGCACGTGTCGCGCAGCAACTCATACAGACCGTGCTCGGCCACACCCCTGCACGCCTCAACCTCGGTGACCTGCCCGAAACATCACCCATCCTCGCCGACCCGCGCTTTCTGCTTGCGATGGCCATCGTGCCCGTCGGCACTGCGCTGTTTCGATGGCAAGAGGAAACAGCCGGCACCCGGATTGAACGCGGCCAATGCCTTGAACACTGGGCGACCCAAGGGGGCGCCAGTTTTGCGGCCATCCTGCCCGGCTGCGAATTCGAATGCCTGCTACCCGACGCCTACTATTCGGCATGTCGTGACGCCGACGAACAGGTTCGGCCGCACTCGGTCCGCACCGCAGTTCGCTACCTGTTCGACACGCTCGGAACGGCGCCTGACGAATTACGTGCCGTGATTGCAGGATTTGGCGAGCAACGCGTGGACGAATATCGGATCGGCTTCACCCGCCGTGGCAGCAACGACGTGATCTATGGCGTCGTTTGGCCACTTTACGGACGGGAAAACGGTGAGATTAGTGCGGCGGAAGAAGCGGCCGAACTGGAAGGCGCGGATGGTCCGGTAGAAGAGATCGTCGCGTTGTTGAAGCGCTCGGGCGTGACCGACGTGCGCCGACACACCGGCCGTTTCGAGCCCGAATATTGCGACGATTGCGGCGTGCCGTTGTACGCGGATCCGCTCGGGGAAATCGTCCACGCGGAAATGCCGGAAGACGCTGAGCCAGCTCAGCCGCATTTTCACTGAGTTAAGCGGTTTGAAGTCGGAGGGTAAAGGCGTTTGCGGCTCGTGCGCCGCATGTTGCCACCCTACCCCTGATTCGCATCACCGTAGGCGATCGAGAGGTTAGCGCATCCGGACCTGCGAAGAGAATGCAGCGCAGATCTTGACGGGTCCGACATCAACTTCCTGATCCGATACAAAAAACCGTTCCAGCGCCCACTGGAACGGTTTTTTCACTCCGCACTCGCAACGCCCGACTACCGATTGCATAGGACGTCTCGCGAATCCGCTTCGCGCGAACAAACAGGCGTGACCTAGATCCCTCGGAAACAAAAGCCACTTCATGAAGCAGTGCAAAGTGCCGAGTTCGCTACCGCAAGGAAAGGACTTGGACCGATGATCCGCCCTGTCGTCCATGCGATGCAATCCGGGCAGCAGCGACATCTCGTGTTTCCATTCCCCAAGCCCTTATCTATCGCTCCATCGCCACTGCCGGGCCAGAAAATCCATGCGCGAAGACAGCGAAAACCTCAAGCCACTCGCCAGGTTGTTAGATCAAAACAACGCCGCTCGTGGATTCAAGCAAAAGCAATCCAAATTATCCGCATGAAGTGCGAAGTCGCAGCGCGGAAGCGAGCTTCAGATAAGTCTCATTCTGTCTCGCATTCGCACTTCCACTTGAGAAGCATCCCAATCTCGACCGCAAACATTTCAGACTCCTCCTAGCAAAACCGTCCCGAGTGGAAATTAATTCACTAAATCAACCGCTAGGCGAAACACAGCCGGGGATTTTGTGCGTAATGCCTATGCCATTCGGTCAGGGCGCAATTTCGGCTGCGATTGGTCATTATTGGTTAGCCGCATATCGCCCGCCCGGAAGCGGGCATCGCGCCGACCCATATAACAACGAGGCACGCATGAAATTCACCATAGTCAACTCCGAAGCCGAGCGTCGCGAAGGTTTGAAGGCGCTTTTAAGGCATATCGACCGGCGCGCGCGTTTCAACGAGGCAAAAGACTGGCGGCAAGCGGCAAGCGCGATCCTGCGGCTCGAACCGGACATGATCGTGATCGACTGGCACGAGGCCATGCGCATGGCAGACCTGCGAACGCTGCTGAACGCCTTCCCCAAGATTCCTGCGGCAATCATCGTGGACGAAGCATCAACCGCGCAGGTCCGATTGCTTCTCAGTGCCGGTGTACTCGGCGTGGTGCCACGCGATCTCGACCCCACACTGATTGTTCGGGCGCTCGAAATGGTTCTTCTGGGCGGCCATTACGTCCCCGCGTGCGCGCTTGACCCCGCGCTCGAGCCGGTTTTCTTACCGCGTCGCGACACTGAGCCGAAAGAATTCCGAAAGGGCTCAAAGCGCTTCAACACGTTGTCACTGCGCCAGCAACAAATCATGCGGTGCGTGCACATGGGCAGCACCAACAAGATCATTGCGAAAACACTTGGCATCAGCGAGGGCACGGTAAAAATTCACTTGGGCAGCATTTTCCAGCAACTCGGTGCACCGAATCGCGCCGCGGCCGTTGCTATTTATAACGGCTGGCAGAACGGCTATCTTGAAGTCTTGAAGCGCGAGGCTGACGCGTCGCCACGGCCCGCGCTCGGCGATGCCGGCCCGGTGCCGCTGCGCGCGGCCGCGTTGCTGACGTACGCGCCGCGTCCGGAAGTTGACGAACACCTGCTGCCAATGGCAGCCGAACCTCAACCGCGTTTCGGCGACTGAACACGGTTATTTCACGGCCGGCACGCAACGCATAAATTGACGCGTTGCGTGTTGGAAAATCCCCGCTGGCACAGTCAATGCACACGTTTTCGGGCGCAAACGAGTAATATAAGATTTATGGGTTTCTTCTACACACCTCTTCCGCTTTGGGTCGCAATAGGTGGCTGGATTGTCACTGCGGGTGTGCTCGCGCTTGCAATCTGGAAGAACCCGTTTCGACGGTTGCAAGACGGGACGCTTCAACACGTCTGGTTCGGCATTGTCGTCGCGGTGACGGTACTGTGGGCGTGTAACACCTGGTTCGAAGATGGTCCCGCCATTCATCTGCTAGGTGCAACACTCATGGTCACGCTGTTCGACTGGCAACTCGCAATGGTCGGCATGGCGGTGACAACCGGTCTGGCGGCGGTCGTGCTGGATGCCTCATGGCCCGGCGTTCCCGTGACCTTCTTACTGTTCGGGGCATTGCCTGTCGCCGTATCGTCTCTGCTACAGAAAGCTATTCAGGCGTGGATTCCGCGCAGTCTATTCGTCTTCATTGTCGGCCACGGCTTCTTGACGTCGGCATGTGCCGTCGCGGTAGCCTGTTCTGCGGGACTGCTCCTGGAAATCGTGCTTGCAAATGGCGAGCTGATTATCCCGGCTGGATTTACGCTCGCTGCCTCCCTGCTCGTAGCTGGCGAGGCCTTATTCTCCGGCGTATTCACCATCCTGATTACTGTCTACCGGCCTGCCTGGATTACTACGTTCGACGTCCGGCGTTATCGGCTGGATCGTGGGCCGCGCGTCTGATCGCGCTGTATCGATTCCAAACCTTGTCCCGCATCAAAGTCTTCGGCAGAACCTGTGTCGAGGCCGGACATCGTTGGCGGTTCGTGAAAGAATTTAATATAAGATGGAACTCCCCCTCACTGTCGGGCATCTTACGTGCCTGTTGTCTCTTTAGTGCATAACCTGATGGATAGTATTCAAGTACCGCGTCGACTGCTCCGGCTGGTCGGCCGGCTGGTGGCAATTGCATCAATGGCGACCCTGGCGTCGGCCGCATGCAGCGCCACTTCGTTCGCTGATACGCTTGACGAACGCAACGAGCTCGTCAATCACTTCGTCACCGACTTCAACGCCAATCCCTTGGTGGCCGACTGCGCCGCGCACGGAAGTTTCGTGGCGAGCACGTCGACGGCGTTCGATCACGTGGAGTTTCCCGCCAGTTCCTTCGATTCCGCTCATGGCAGCATCGTCCCCTGGAACGACGCATTCGACGACCACAAGCAACGAATCAAGGTGGACAACGTCGTGACGGTCGAGGGCCTTGGGGTCACCAAGGACGGCGACTCCACGCCTTCTACGCTGAAGTTCCGTTGCGGCTATGTAGGCAGCCAGATGCTGGCTTTCGGCTGGAATGATCCTGTGCCGTCAGCCAGGCCGCGCGCCGAACCCCGTTCGAGCCACGGTGCAAGAGGCCGGCATGGCGCGGTCAAGGGCAAAGGGAAAACGAGCTCGAAGTCGGCAGGCGGCAAGACAACGAAAAAATCGGCGAGCAAAAAGCAGCACTGAGTCGCTTTCCTCTGAGCCTCGTTCTCTGAGCCTCGTCTCGAGCTCCAACGCCAACGCCAACGCAAAAAGGATGCGATCGCCGTCAAGCGATCACATCCTTTTGATACAGGCACTTCGGAACGCGCGCGCATCGCATGCGCTCAGTTGCGCTCCATGGCGCGCTCACTTCACCCCGCTCGCCAGCCTCAGAACGCCTGCAAATGCCGCAGGATGGCCTGAAGCATCGACGCCCCCAACGCAGCGCTGCGCTCGCCGTTCCATCCAACCCGCTCGTCCGGCAGATTCGCGTTGTCCTTGAATGGCATCTCAAGCGTCAGCGACAAACATCCGAACTCATTGCCCACATATTTGGACGCCAACTTCAACGCGTCCGTCTGGTACTTGCTCGCTTCATAGCCGTACACGTCCTGAAAATCGGGACTCGCCTGCTTGAAGCATTCAATGAACGCCTTCTGTTCCTGCGCTTGCTTCTCGGTGAAACCAGGCAGCATTTCGGAGCCGGCCACGAACACGTAAGGCAGCGCCTCGTCGCCGTGGATATCGAAGAAAAGGTCACAGCCCAGCGCGTGAATGGCGTTACGAACGGTTAGCACTTCAGGACTACGGGCAGGATCGGGTTCCATCCATTCGCGATTCAGGTTGGCACCCGCGGCGTTGGTGCGCAGATTGCCGAGCACACTGCCATCGGGATTCATGTTCGGCACGATATGGAACACGGCGTGATCAAAGATCAACCGTGCGACCGGATCGCCCGCCCAGTCGCCCCAGCCCGCCAGCCGTTTGATCAGCCCTTCCACGAACCACTCGGCCATGGTCTCGCCGGGATGCTGGCGCGCGATGATCCACACGTTTTTCTTCGGCTTCACCGGACGCTCGGTCTCTTCGGTCAACCCAAGCGACACGAGCGACATGGGCCGGCCCTGCACCGTCCGGCCTATTTCCGTCAGCGTCGCGTGCGGCATCTGCTGAACGGCACCGAGAAATCCCGCATGGCGCTCTTCACTATACGGCTCGAAATAGGCGTAATACACCGCGTCGAAATCGGGCGTGTGCTCGATGGTTAGTACGCGGCCGTCATATCGCGTTGGCACGCGGAACCAGTTGATCCGGTCGTAACTCGCCACCGCCCGATACTCGCGCCAGCCATCGGCGAACGCGCAGTCAGCGGCGTTCTCGAAGCTCATCGTGAGCGGCTCGTCGCGCGCGCCCGAGACGCGGAAGTAGAACCACTGAGCGAACTCAGCGTGGCTGTCCGGACGCACACGCAAGCGAATGGCCGCGGGGTCCTCGGCAGACACAACCTCGATCGCACCTGCATCAAATTGACTCGTGATTGAAATGCTCATGACGCTTCCTTAATAGTGCGTGCTCGTGGCGCTTAAGAACCCAGCCGCCGGCGATACACATAACTCGTTTCCGTCGAATTCTTTTTATCGAAGGCATAACCATCGCTCGTGAAAGCCTTCAGGCCTTCCGGCTCGTCTATCCGATGCTGCACGGCAAATCGCGCCATCAGGCCGCGCGCGCGTTTCGCGTGAAAGCTGATGATCTTGTACTGGCCGTTCTTCCAGTCCTGGAAGACCGGCGATATCACCGGCGCGTCCAGGCGCTTCGGCTGCACCGACTTAAAATACTCGTTGGACGCGCAGTTCACCAATACGCGCGCGCCCTTCTGTTTTTTCATCTGCGTGTTCAGGGCTGCCGTGATGCGATCGCCCCAAAACGCATACAAATCCTTGCCGCGCGTAGTGGCGAATTTCGTGCCCATTTCCAGCCGATACGGTTGCAACAGATCCAGCGGCCGCAGCAATCCGTACAACCCCGACAGCACACGCACATGAGTTTGCGCGAAGTCGAGATCCGCTCCGTGCAGCGACTTTGCGTCAAAACCCTCGTAGACGTCGCCGTTGAACGCCAGCATGGCCTGCTTCGAATTATGCGTGCCAAAGCTCGGCGACCAGTCCGCGTAGCGCTGGAAATTCAGGCGCGCCAGCGGATCGGAGATATGCATGAGGCTGCCGATTTCCTGTGGCGAGAGCTTGCGCAACGCATCGATCAGTTCAGCGGAATCGGCGGCGAATTCAGGCAACGTGTGCTTGGTAACGTGAGGCGGGGTCTCGTAGTCGAGCGATTTGGCCGGCGATAGAACGATTATCATAGGGGCTCGCCGGCATGCTGCCAACGATGAAGACGGAAACCCTCGATTGTATCGAATGAAAAAATCCCCCGTGCTGCGCGCCGTGCTGGATTCGAATGTCTGGATCGACATCCTGGTATTCGATGACCCCATCACGCGTCCAATCCGCGCCGCGCTTGAAGCCGGCACGCTGCAAGCGCTGATCGATGCGCGCTGCCTCAAAGAACTGACGTATGTACTGGACTATCCGCAATTCGTGCGCTTCGCCGTGAACAAGTCCGAAGCGCTTGAAACTGTCGCGCGGCTTTCGCAACTCGTCGCGCCCGAACCGCCGCCCGCAGACGCGCCGCCATTGCCCAAATGCCGCGATCGCGACGACCAGAAGTTTCTTGAACTGGCGCACGCGAGCCGGGCGGACTGGCTGGTATCCAAGGATCGCGCCGTACTTAAACTCGCGAAACGAACGGCACGCGACTTCGGGTTCCGAATTGCCCAGCCCGCGCCGTTCGTAGCCAGCTTCGAAGCGCACATTGAAGCTTATGAAGAAACGAACAAAGAAACAAACTCCATCGACGTTTAAAATAGGACACATTTCCCTTTAGCGCAGCCGATCGCCCACGCCATGAACGCCTCGCACGACCTCCCCTATTCGTCCGCTGTTCCCGCCATCGCCTCGCGCCTGCCGAACGTCGGCACGACCATCTTCACGGTCATGAGCGCGCTCGCGACACAGAAAGGCGCGGTCAATCTAGGTCAGGGTTTCCCGGATTTCGCGTGCGATCCGCGCATTGTGGACGCCGTGTCGAACGCCATGCGCGACGGCCACAACCAATATCCGCCGATGGCCGGCGCCGCGCCGCTGCGCCACGCGATCAGTGAGAAGATCGAACGGCTGTATGGCCGCCAATATGATGCCGAGCGCGAGATCACCGTCACAGCCGGCGCGACCCAAGCCATCCTGACCGCCATCTTGTGCTGCGTGCATCCGGGCGACGAGGTCGTTGTGATCGAGCCGATGTACGACTGCTACGTGCCCGCCATCGAGCTCGCGGGTGGCAAACCGGTGTTTGTATCGTTGGAAGCACCCGATTACGCGTTGCCCTTCGACAAGATCGCGGCCGCGATCACGCCGAAAACGCGGCTGCTGATCATCAATTCGCCGCACAACCCGACAGGACGCGTCTGGCGCGCAGCCGATATGCAGAAGCTCGACGAGATCCTGCGCGGCACTGACCTGCTGGTTCTCTCCGACGAAGTCTACGAACACATGGTCTTCGACGGCGCTCCGCACGAAAGCGTGTGCCGATATCCGGACCTGGCCGCGCGGAGTTTCGTGGTGTCGAGTTTCGGCAAGACCTTTCACGTGACGGGTTGGAAGATCGGTTACGTCGCCGCGCCCGCCGCGCTCACGGCGGAATTCCGCAAGGTCCATCAGTTCAATGTCTTCACCGTGAATACGCCGATGCAGGTCGGTATTGCCGAATACCTCAAAGACCCCGCGCCGTATCTGGAATTACCCGCTTTTTATCAGCAAAAACGCGACTTTTTCCGCGAAGGCCTCGCCAACTCGCGCTTCAAGCTGCTGCCTTGCGACGGCACGTATTTCCAGTGCGTCGACTATTCCGCCATCAGCGACCTGCCAGAAGCCGAGTTCTCGCAATGGCTCACGAGCGAGATTGGCGTCGCGGCCATTCCGGTGTCGGCGTTTTATCACGAGAGTCACGAATCGGGCGTCGTGCGCTTTTGCTTCGCGAAGAAGGAAGAGACGCTGCGCACCGCGCTTGAACGCCTCGCCAGTCTTTAAAGACTAGATCTTCGGCAGCGCTTTTTTCTGCGCGTCCATGAAGGCGAGCCGGTCCGCCGTGACTTTCTGCGCGGCCGGCCGCTCGCCCACCAGCTTGTTGTGAGTCTTCCAGTCAATCCCCGCTTCCAGCAGGAAATCCCCTCCATAGATCGCTTTCGTCGTCAGCCCGATCAGCGGCAAATTCACGAATGCACTGACATCGGCGATACTGAAGGTCGTGCCGAGCGCGTACGGTTCGAACCTAGCAATCCGCTTGAATCCCGCGATTCCTTGCCGGAGCCGTTTTTCCGCACGCACCTTGGTGTAGTCGGTCACTGTGCCGCCGAAAAATGCCTGCTTGTAGAGTTCGCGGGCAACCAGTTCCAGGTGTGTCTCAATGAACGCGATCATCTCGCGCTCCTTGGCGGCCGTGAACGGATCAGCGGAAAAAATGGGTTTCTCCGGATAGGCACTCGCCAGATATTCGACGATCACCTGCGACTCGCACAGCGCCCCGGCCTCGGTTTCCACATACGGAACCTTGCCGAGCGGCGAGCGCGCGAGTGTTGCTTCGTCCTGGCCGAAATTCGCACGCACCTCCTCGAACGGAATGCCGTGTTCGAGCAGCACGAACTTCACCTTGTTCACGTAGTTGGACAGCGGAAAACCATACAGCTTGAGCATCTTGAGTCTCCTGGACATCTTTCGTTTTAAGCAATGCAGGCAATCGGCGGCCTTCAGGGCCACTCATAAACAGTACGACCGTGCTAATCTAGCAAATAAGGAGTGAGACACGCCATGAGTTTTCGCGACACAGAGATTCGGACCGTGGGTATTGTCGGCAGCGGCGCGATGGGACGTGGCATCGCGCAGATCGCGGCGCTCGGCGGCCTGAACGTGCGTCTGTACGACACCAACCAGCAAGCCATCACGGCTGCACACGAGTATCTCGCTGACACCCTGAACAAACTCGCCGCAAAAGGCAAGCTGAACGAAACCGATGCGCATGCCGCCTTGGCGCGCATTCATGCGGCCGGGGCAATCGGCGACCTGGCCGATTGCGATGTGGTGGTCGAAGCGATCGTGGAAAAGCTGGACGTCAAGCGGGAGTTGTTCCGTGAGCTCGAAGGCGTGGTCAGCGAGCATTGCATCCTGGCGTCGAATACGTCGTCGCTGTCCATTACCGCGATTGCCGCGGGCTGTGCCAAGCCGGAGCGCGTGGTCGGCCTGCACTTCTTCAACCCCGTACCGCTGATGAAAGTGGTCGAGGTAATCGACGGCTTGCGTGGAGACCCCGCTGCCGGCGACGCGCTGATGGCGCTCGGCCGCAAGATGGGCCACACGGCCGTGCGCGCGAAGGACATGCCCGGGTTCATCGTGAATCACGCCGGGCGCGGCATGAACACCGAGGGCCTGCGGATCGCAAGCGAAGGCGTGGCGAGTTTCGCCGATATCGACCGGATCATGCGCGAACAAGCCGGCTTCCGGCTCGGGCCATTCGAGTTGCTGGACCTGACGGCGCTTGATGTGTCGCATCCGGTGATGGAGTCGATCTATCACCAGTTCTATGAGGAACCGCGCTTCACGCCGTCGCCTATCACCGGCACGCGGCTCGCCGGTGGGTTGATCGGGCGCAAAGTGGGTGAGGGTTTCTATAAATACGTGGACGGCAAGCAGCAGATTCCTGAGGAAGCGCCCGCGCCTACAACGCTGCCACGTCGCGTGTGGGTCAGCCGGGCATCCGCCCATGCGCGCGAAGAAGTGTTCCGGCTGATCGCGAAGATGGAAACGGCGGTCACCATCGATACCGGCGGCAGCCCCGCGCCGGATTCGCTGATTATTGTCACGCCGCTTGGCCACGACGCCACCACCGCAGCCGTCGCGGAGAAACTGGACGCGTCGCGCACGGTCGCTATCGACACCTTGTTTCCGCTCGCCGATGCCGCCCGTCGCACGATCATGACTACACCCGCGACGACCGCCGAATTCCGCGATGCTGCGCACGCGCTCTTCGCATTCGATGGCATTCCCGTCACCGTGATTCGCGATTCGACCGGCTTTGTCGCCCAGCGCGTGGTGGCGACCATCGTCAACATTGGTTGCGATATCGCGCAGCAGCGCATTGCATCGCCCGCGGATATCGATCTCGCCGTCACGCTCGGTCTGGGTTATCCGCGGGGTCCGCTGGCGCTGGGCGATGCGCTCGGCGCGAGCACTATTCTCACTATCCTGCGCAACATGCAGGCCGTGCTCGGTGACCCGCGTTATCGTCCGTCGCCGTGGCTTGCGCGTCGTGCGCAGCTCGGTTTGTCGCTGACTCTCGATGAGGCTGCAGCATGAGCGCCGAACTGCTCTCCGTCAGGCCAGCCGAAAGCGACACCACGCTCGTTCTTAAGCTGTCCAACCCGGGCGCCCGCAATGCGCTGCACCCGGACATGTACACGGCCGGCATCGAAGCGATGAATACGGCTGAGCGGGATACGTCGGTGCGCGCGATCGTACTGACCGGCGCCGATAACTTCTTTTGCGCCGGCGGCAATCTGAACCGCTTGCTCGAGAACCGCGCGAAGGATCCGTCGGTACAGGCCGCGAGTATCGACATGCTTGGCGAGTGGATCGTGGCATTGCGATCATCGACGAAACCGGTGATCGCGGCCGTGGAAGGCGCCGCAGCGGGTGCGGGTTTCTCGCTGGCGCTCGCGTGCGATCTGCTGGTCGCGGCTGAAGACGCCAAGTTCGTGATGTCGTACTCCCGCGTGGGCCTCACACCTGACGGCGGGGGCTCGTGGTTTCTCACGCGCGCGTTGCCGCGAGCGCTCGCCACCGAAATCCTGCTTGAGGCGAAGCCGATTGGCGCCACGCGGCTGCATGAGGTTGGTGTTGTGAACCGCGTGACGAAATCGGGCGCAGCGCTCGATACCGCCATCGCCTGGGCGGACGAGCTAGGTCGCATGGCGCCGAAAGCGCTCGCGCGGATCAAGACGCTGATCACCGCAGCCGAAACGCAGTCGTTGGCGGAACATCTGGACGACGAGCGCGATGGTTTCGTCGATGCCCTGCATAACGGTAACGCGCTGGAAGGCATCAACGCGTTCCTCGAAAAACGGCCACCGCACTACAAATGACGACCTCGTACGAACTGCCCAAACGCCGCCGCATTTTCCTGATGCGCCACGGCGACGTGACTTACTTCGATGCCAGCGGCCGCGCCATCGACCCTGAAGGCGTGCCGCTGAACGAACGTGGCCGCGAAGAAGCGAGTGCGGCAGGACGCGAGTTCAAGGCGCAGCAAATTCGCTTCGACAAAGTCATCGCAAGTGGTTTGCCGCGCACGCTCGAGACGGCGCAACGCGTGCTTGCCGAAACGGGTCAGCAGATCGACATCGACATCTGGCCGGAATGGCAGGAGATTCGTGGCGGCCGGCTGGGGGGCCTTCCACCCAAAGATTTTGAGCGCGCGTTTCTCAGCGTTTTCGATGGCATCGTGCCGGAAACGACTGCGTTTCTGGGCGGCGAAACTATTGGCGAGTTGCTTGATCGCGTGTTGCCGCCGATGCAACGACTGCGCGACGATTCGTCGTGGGACACGGTGCTGCTCGTGCTGCATGGCGGCGTCAATCGTGCGCTGTTGTCGCACGCGATCACCAGCGGGGGCCGCACGTTTTTCGGCCATCTTTCGCAGACCACGGGCTGCATCAACGCGCTCGATGTCGGCGATAACCCCAACGACTGGGTGATCCGCGCGCTAAATCATTCGCCACCCTCGCCGCTTCACGCCGGGGTACGGAACACAACCATGGAACTGCTGTACGCGCAGTTCGTGCGCTTTAAATCGCTCATGAAGCCATAACTGGCACGCGGAACAACAACGGCACGACGCCGCGTGATGCCGCGTGAATGCCCAAGCAAACGCAAGACCGGAGGAGACAACGATGGCTGCAAACGATACCCCCGTCCCGCAGGATTTTTCAGCGTTCGAGGGAACACGCCCGGTCAACGAGCGGCAACAATTCGATGTTCCGGCGTTATCCACGTGGCTGGAATCGCATATTGAAGGTTTTGCCGGGCCACTCACCGTCGAGCAGTTTGCCGGCGGTCAATCGAATCCCACGTTCAAACTGATCACGCCCGCGCGCAGTTATGTGATGCGATCGAAGCCCGGTCCGGCGGCGAAATTACTGCCATCGGCGCATGCCATCGAGCGTGAATATCGCGTGATGGATGCACTCGCCAACACCGACGTTCCCGTCGCGAGAATGTTCGCGTTATGCGAGGACGAAAGCGTGATCGGGCGCGCGTTCTATGTGATGGAGTTTGTCGAAGGCCGCGTGTTATGGGATCAGGCGCTGCCGGGCATGATGCCGTCAGAACGCGGTGCGATCTACAACGAGATGAATCGCGTGATCGCGGCGCTCCATTCGGTGGACATCGCTCAAGTCGGGCTTGAGACCTACGGCAAGCCCGGCAACTATTTCGAGCGTCAGATCGGCCGATGGAGCAAGCAATACGTTGCGTCGGAAACGGAGTCTATCGACGCGATGAACAAGTTGATCGATTGGTTGCCGAAGCATATTCCACGTAGCGAGGAAGGCGCGCCGGCGGAACGCGTGTCGATCGTTCACGGTGACTTCCGGCTCGACAACCTGATCTTCCATCCAACCGAACCGCGTGTGCTTGCGGTGCTCGACTGGGAACTGTCCACGCTTGGCGATCCGCTTGCCGATTTCGCTTACCACTGCATGGCATGGCACGTTGACCCGACGCAATTTCGCGGCATCGGCGGCCTTGACTGGGCAGCGCTGGGCATTCCCAATGAAAACGAATATGTCGCGACATACCTCGCCCGCACGGGTCTTGCCATTCAAGGCGATTGGAATTTCTACCTCGCGTACAACATGTTCCGCATTGCCGCGATCCTGCAGGGAATCATGAAGCGGGTGAGCGAAGGCACGGCGGCAAGCACACAGGCGCTTGATGCCGGAAAGCGTGCAAAACCCATGGCCGAACTCGCGTGGTCCTATGCGCAGAAAGTCGGTGAATAGCGATTGATCTGGAGACGATATGAATTTCGATTACACGCCGAAAGTGCAGGAACTGCGTCAAAAGCTAAGCCATTTCTTCGATGAACACATCTACCCGAACGAGCGCGTGTTCAACAATGAAGTCGCCGCGAATCGGGCAAAAGGCAACGCGTGGGTTCCGACTGCATTGATCGAAACGCTGAAGCAACAAGCTCGCGATGCCGGTCTTTGGAACCTGTTCCTGCCTGAATCCGAACGCGGCGCAGGACTGAGCAATCTGGAATACGCGCCGCTCTGCGAGATCATGGGCCGCGTGCCATGGGCGCCAGAAGTCTTCAATTGCGGCGCGCCGGACACGGGCAACATGGAGACCATCGAACGGTATGGCAGCGAGCAGCAGAAGCTGCAATGGCTTGAACCGTTGTTGCAAGGCGAGATCCGCTCCGCGTTCCTGATGACCGAGCCGGACGTGGCTTCGTCGGATGCGACGAATATCCAGTGCAGCATTGTGCGCGACGGGGACAGCTACGTGATCAATGGCCGCAAGTGGTGGTCGTCGGGTGCGGGCGATCCGCGCTGCAAGGTGTATATCGTGATGGGCAAGACCGATCCCGATGCGCCCAAACATCAGCAACAATCGATGATCCTCGTTCCTGCAGACGCGACCGGCATCACCGTGCATCGGCCGCTCTCGGTGTTCGGCTACGACGACGCGCCGCACGGCCACATGGATATCACGCTCGAGAACGTACGTGTTCCGGCATCGAACATGTTGCTCGGCGACGGACGCGGCTTTGAAATCGCGCAGGGACGCCTGGGGCCGGGGCGAATTCATCATTGCATGCGCCTGATCGGACTGGCCGAACGCGCGCTGGAACTGATGTCGAAACGCTCGCTGCAACGGGTCGCTTTCGGCAAGCCGATCGCTGCTCACGGCGTGACGCAGGAGCGTATTGCCGATGCTCGCATCATGATCGAACAGGCGCGCCTGCTCACCCTGAAAGCGGCTTACATGATGGACACCGTCGGCAATAAGGGCGCACGCGGCGAGATCGCGATGATCAAGGTGGTGGCGCCGAATATCGCCTGTCAGATCATCGATTGGGCAATTCAGGCGCACGGTGCGGCCGGTGTGTCCGATGATTTTCCGCTGGCTTACGCCTATGCACATGCACGGACGTTGCGGCTTGCAGATGGGCCCGATGAAGTGCATCGAAACGCAATCGCCAAGCTGGAGCTTTCACGGTACGCGTGAACCGGTGTTCAGCGTCGTTCTGCGAACTATGGTCTAATTTTCGGCAGCGTTTTTGAGTGGCGACCCGGATTGCACGGGTCGCCGCTTTCCCGTTTTGAGGACCAGGAGCGAAAATGATCGACGTCTATAGCTGGGCCACGCCGAACGGCCACAAGATTCATATCATGCTGGAAGAACTCGGACTCGAGTACAAACCGATTCCCATCGATATTGGTGCTGGCGATCAATTTACGCCGGAGTTTCTGGCGATCAGCCCGAATAACAAGATCCCCGCGATTATCGATAGCGATGGCCCCGACGGTAAGCCGTTAGCGCTCTTTGAATCCGGAGCGATCCTGTTTTATCTCGCTGAGAAAACGGGGAAGTTCTTGCCCCTTGATCCTGTCGGCCGATACACGACCATGCAGTGGCTGATGTTCCAGATGGGCGGTGTTGGACCCATGCTTGGCCAGGCGCATCATTTCAGGATTTACGCGCCTGAAAAGATCGAGTACGCGGTTAATCGATATTCGAACGAAGCCAGGCGCTTATATGGCGTGATGGACAAGCAATTGGGCGTCACGCGGTTTCTCGCCGGAAATGACTATTCGATCGCTGATATCGCGACGTTTCCGTGGACTCGTTCGTGGAAAAACCAGGGTATTGAGCTGGACGAATTTCCCAACGTGAAGCGATGGTT
>NZ_JAQGMM010000104.1 GCF_028292365.1 Caballeronia sp. | reverse complement strand
GCGACCTTTTTATGGGATGTTTTGCCTAACTCATTCATTCTGAATATAATTTGCGGACAGTCTGGAAAAAGCCACTAAGCTGGCCGGATGTTGTCAGACTGTACAGGTGCAAGCAGTAAACCGTTATTTTACTTGCGCCCAGGGCCAGTTGCTCACCCGGAAAACGGAGTAACGAGTTGCACGCACGACGATATCGCACGGCAGGGACGGTGCCCACAGGCGCGTTCGGTCGAGTCGATCGTCGACACGGTAACGGATTTTTGGCGATCAAGAATTTTATCGGCGAGAGACAGTGAGGTCCGGTCTAAAACCCGGCTTCTTCCGGATGTGACCCGGGTATCAGGCAGGTATCTAAAAGATATCGGGCGGGTATCAGGTTAGGGTGAACGGAACATTGTCGCTTGGCCGTTGCGAAGAAAACGGCTTCTGCTGCAAGCTGCGCTGAAACGGGCGAAGCGTGGCAGAGGACGCAACAAGACGAGACACCCAACGCGGTTATCGGGCGCTTTGAGCACCCGGCCAACCGCAACGGCAATCTGCTGCAGGTTTGAAAAACGTCGGTCGGTTTGTTTGGTCGCTTTGGCTTTGCGCGAAAACCCTCCTCCCGTTTGACACTGCAGCAGGCCGCATCCGGCTGCTGCTGGCTGTGCTGCCGGCTCTTCGAGTAGTTTGAAGGACGTCGAGCCGAAAGCGCTGTGCCGCTTAAGCCGCGCCGTTGCTTCACGGCGTGTCAAAGTCTTTTCGCATGTGCCCCAAGGCTTGCTGCCCGTCACGACGCATTTCGTCGCTGGCCGGCCGCCAGACCTGTTCCAGGCAATTCTCCCCGCCAGATCTCTCGCTCCAGCGTGCTTTGTGACAACACACACAAAAAAGCGCGGCGCGCCCGCCCTCCTGCTTCACGCGACTGACAACCGCGCGAATTCGCTCGACGGGGGCCGGTAGAGCCGCTCTGGAGCCGTCCAATGAAACGCATGCTGTTTAACGCGACGCAGCAAGAAGAATTGCGCGTCGCCATCGTCGATGGGCAAAAACTCATCGACATCGACATCGAAACCGCCGGGCGCGAACAGCGCAAAGGCAATATCTACAAGGGAGTCATTACCCGCATCGAGCCCTCGCTCGAAGCCTGCTTCGTGAACTATGGCGAAGACCGCCACGGTTTTCTGCCGTTCAAGGAAGTCGCCCGCCAGTATTTCAAGGACGGCGTCGACATGCGCTCCGCGCGCATCCAGGACGCGCTGCGCGAAGGCCAGGAACTGATCATCCAGGTCGAAAAGGAAGAGCGCGGGAACAAGGGCGCGGCCCTGACCACGTTCATTTCGCTCGCCGGACGTTACCTCGTCCTGATGCCGAACAACCCGCGTGGCGGGGGTGTATCGCGTCGGATTGAAGGCGACGAGCGTCAGGAATTGCGCGAAACAATGTCCCAGCTCGATTTGCCGGAAGGCATGAGCATCATCGCGCGCACCGCGGGGATTGGCCGTTCGGCTGAAGAACTGCAGTGGGATTTGAACTACCTGATGCAACTGTGGCGCGCGGTGGAAGCGGCGTCGCAAAGCGGTGTAGCCGGCAAGCCGATGCTGATTTATCTCGAATCCAGCCTCGTGATCCGCGCGATCCGCGATTACTTCCAGCCGGATATCGGCGAAATTCTGATCGATACCACCGAGATCCATGACCAGGCCAGCGCCTTCATGGACATCGTGATGCCGGATAACCTGAGCAAGGTTAAGCGCTACCACGACGACGTTCCCCTCTTCTCCCGTTTCCAGATCGAACACCAGATTGAAACTGCGTACTCGCGCACGGTGCCGTTGCCCTCGGGCGGCGCGATCGTGATCGACCATACGGAAGCGCTGGTGGCTATCGACGTGAACTCGGCCCGCTCGACGAAGGGCGCGGACATTGAAGAAACGGCGACCCGCACGAACCTCGAAGCCGCCGATGAAGTCGCGCGCCAGTTGCGCCTGCGCGATCTGGGCGGCTTGATCGTGATCGACTTTATCGATATGGAGTCGGCCAAGAGCCAGCGCGAAGTCGAGCAGCGTCTCAAAGATGCGCTCAAGCACGACCGTGCGCGCGTACAAATGGGCAAGATTTCGCGCTTCGGTTTGATGGAACTGTCGCGTCAGCGGCTGCGTCCGGCGCTCTCCGAGGGCAGCCATGTGACGTGCCCGCGTTGTAATGGTACGGGCCACATTCGCGATACCGAATCGTCCGCGCTGCAAGTCCTGCGGATCATTCAGGAAGAAGCAATGAAGGAAAACACCGCGGCAATTCATTGCCAGGTGCCGGTGGAAGTCACCGCCTTCCTGCTGAACGAAAAGCGCTCGGAAATCAACAAGATCGAGTCGCGCTTCAAGGTCAACGTCGTGTTGATCCCGAACAAGCACCTCGAAACCCCGCATTACAAGCTGGAACGCCTGCGCCACGACGATACGCGTCTCGACGAACCGCGTGCCTCCTGGAAGATGGCCGAAGAGGCGGCGCACGAACTGGAATCCGAAACGGGTTACAGCAAGCGCACCGAAGAAATCAAGCCGAAGCAGGAAGCGATGGTCAAGGGCATCACACCGGCATCGCCTGCGCCTAGCGCACCGGTGAAGGTGATCGCTCCAGTTGCAGCACCTGCGCCGGTGGTGGCTGCATCAACGGGCGGATTTATCGGCTGGCTGAAGAATCTGTTTGGCGGGCAGCCCGAAGTGAAACCGGCTCCCGCGCCGGTCGTAGCGCCCGCACCGGCACGTCCGGCGCGTGGCGAACGGCCAGAGCGCTCGGGCCAGGGTGGGGATCGGAACCGTAACCGTCGTGGTGGTGCGGCTTCGCGTGATAGCGCTGCTGCTACGGGCGCTACGCCAAGCGCTCCGGGCACGGCGGGTGGTCGTCAACCGCGCCGCGAAGAACGGGAACCGAAGGAAACGCGTGAACCGCGCGAAGCACGTGAAACCCGTGAGCCGCGCGAACCGCGTGGTGGACGTGAAGGCCGTGAGCCGCGTGAAGCACGCGAAGGCCGCGAGCCGCGTGAGGCCCGTGAAGGACGTGAACCGCGCGAGCCGCGTGAAGTACGTGAACCGCGTGAGAACCGTGGCGAACGCGCGCCGGAAAGCGCTGAAGCCGCCGATCGCGGTCAACGCCGTGAACGTGGCGAACGTCCGGAACGGGGCGAACGCCGCAAGCCGCAGCCGGAAGCCGCCGTCGAAGCATTGACGCAAGGCGAAACGGTGGTGTCGGAGTTGACGGACGACACTCTTTTGGGCCAGGAGTCGCAACAGAACGGTAATGCTGACGCATTGCAGGCCGATCAGGCCAGCGCAGCGCGTGAGGGCGAAGAGCGCCGTCGTCGCCGCCGGGGTCGTCGTGGTGGACGCCGTGATCGTGAGGAAGATGGCGTGACGGCCAATCAGGCCGGTGACGCTGCTGAAAACGAAGGCAATGCTGACAGCGAGCGGGCTCAAGCCGGTGTGTTTGACACGGATTCGTCAAATGAAGCCGATGACAGCCGCGATTTCGCACCCGTTGTGGCTAAACCCGCTGTAGTTCAACCCGTTGAGACGGCGCAGGCAGTGCAGGCACCCCTGCAGGAACCTGCGCACGCAGTCACGGTCGAGCCGGTTTCGGCCGCCGCGATCAGCGTGACGGAGTTACCGGAGCCGGTTCGTGTCACGCAAGTGGCGCCGGTTGAAGCAGTGCCGGTGGAGGCAAAGCGCGCCGAAGCCGAAGGTTTTGTCGTGTCACATGGGGCGCAGGAAGTGCACGCCGCCGAGCAAACCAGCGCAACGGTCGCTGAAGCGCCGGCAACGGACATCTTCGAAAAGCCAGTCTCACGGCCGATCGAAAATCCGTTCGGACCGACGCCGAAGCTAGCGGAAGAGAAGGTCGAAAGTCCTTTCGCCGATACCCCGAAGGCAGCGGAACCCGCACCCGTCGTTGCTCACGCGGCGCCGGAAGCTGAAATCGCTGAACCGGTGAAAATGGCGCCGGTCGCCGCGACGCCGGAATCGGATCTGATTTCGTCGATTGCATCGCCCGCGCCCGTTGTGGCTGAGGCGTCTGCGCCGGTCGAGTCCGAGCCTGTGAAGACGTTCGAACCGGTGGAAACCGTGGCTCCCGCAGCACCCGCTCCCGTAGCGGCTGCTCTGGCTGCCCCAGTTGCTCCGGTCGCGGCGGTCCCCCTGAAGGAAGAAGCGCTCAAGCCGATGCTGGATACGGCGGGCCTCGTCTGGGTGAACACTGACGCCGACAAGCTTCGCGCAGCCCGCGAAGCCGCAGCCCAGGCTGAAGCGCCGAAACGTGTCGTGCGCGAACGCAAGCGCCTGCCGCCGCTCGACGCCGCACCGATGCAACAAGTGGAAACAGGTAAAGACGCACACTAAACGCGTCTGACGTTTCGAAAAGCGCCACGTGACTTCGGTCGGTGGCGCTTTTTTATTGGACGTGGGACAAATGCCCGTGAAAAGGCGATGGCAAGCCGCTTTAAAACCGCCCTTCCGCTAAAATGAATTGTTCGATGTTCATAGCAGCCGCCCTACCGCCGCCGCCGCACGAGAAATAAAACGATCATGTCCCGACGCATCATTCCTGTTACCGATGTCAGCGCGATCCCGGTTTTTTCCGGCATCGCTGCGACGCCGCGCGGACTGCTCACCGACCGGCTGTCGCGTGAGTTGCGCGATTTGCGCATATCGGTGACCGATCGTTGTAATTTTCGCTGCGTGTACTGCATGCCGCGCGAAGTTTTCGATAAAAACTACGCATTTCTGCCTCACAGCGCCCTGCTGTCGTTTGAGGAAATCGAACGGTTGGCGCGGTTGTTCGTCGAACACGGCGTTGAAAAAATCCGGCTGACCGGCGGCGAACCACTGCTGCGCAAGAACATCGAATTCCTGATCGAACGCTTGGCGCTGCTGCGCACGCCGGAAGGGCGCCCGCTCGATATCACGCTCACCACTAACGGGTCGATCCTCGCCCGCAAGGCGCGCTCGCTAAAAGACGCGGGGTTGTCGCGGGTAACGGTGAGCCTCGACGCACTCGACGATGCGTTGTTCCGCCGCATGAACGACGCCGATTTCGCCGTCGCCGACGTGCTTGAAGGCATCGAGGCCGCGCACACCGTTGGCCTGGCGCCGCTGAAAGTCAACATGGTGGTCAAGCGCGGTACGAACGACCACGAAATCGTGCCGATGGCGCGCCATTTCAAAGGCAGCGGCACGGTGCTGCGCTTTATCGAATATATGGATGTAGGTGCGTCCAACGGCTGGAACATGAGCGAAGTGTTGCCGTCGGCGGACGTGGTCGCGCGCATTGCCGAATATTTTCCGCTGCGGCCGCTTGATGCCCACAACGACGCCGAGACGGCGCAACGCTGGGGTTACGAGGATGACAGCGGTGAAATCGGTGTCATTTCGAGCGTGACGCGCGCGTTCTGCGGCTCCTGCACGCGCGCCCGCCTCTCTACTGAAGGCAAGCTGTACTTGTGCTTGTTCGCCACGTCCGGCCACGACTTGCGCGCGCTGATCCGCAGCGGCGCGAGCGACGCCACGGTTGCAACCGCTATTGCCCGGATCTGGGAAGCACGCACCGACCGCTACTCGGAACTTCGCGGCAGCAACGCGTTACCTGCTGTCGATCCAGACGCCCCGCGCGTCGAAATGTCGTATATCGGCGGCTGATATGGCCGAGCTCACTCAGCCGACTGGCAATCCTGGCATCCCCGGCCATCCTTTTCCGAAGCGCGATATCACCGGCGTGGTGCTGGCGGGTGGACGCGGATCGCGCATGGGTGGCGTCGATAAAGGCCTGCAGCCGCTCGACCTCGAACCGCTTGCGCTCCATGCACTGCGCGCGCTCAAGCCGCAATGCGGCGCGATGCTGATCAGCGCCAATCGCAGCCTCGAGATCTACGCGCAACTTGGCATGCCGTTCCAGGCGAAGGTGATTGTCGATACCTTTCCCGATTTCCCTGGCCCGCTTGCCGGGATATCGGCCGCGCTGCGTGCGGCGCACACTGAGTTCGTGCTGTTCGTGCCCTGCGACGCGCCTTTCGTCGATCCTCATCTGGCCGAACGGCTATTCGATGGCCTGAGCGCCGAACAGGCAGATATCGCGATGGCAGCAGTCGCCGATGTCACGGGTGAACGTCACGTGCACCCGGTTTTCGCGATGCTGCGCGCGTCACTGGTGGACGATCTCGACGCGTTTATCGGTGCCGGCGAGCGCAAGGTCCGCGCGTGGTACGCGCGCCACAAGGCGGTAGAAGTGACCTTCGCCAACGAGCGTGCGTTTTACAATGTCAACGACTTGCAGCAGCTAGCCGATCTCAACCGCAACTAAGCAGGGGTTCGTTTCATTCCGTGCTCAGGTTTGCGGCGAGGCCCCCGGCTTGGTCAGCGCCGCACTTGGCTGCGCCAGCCTCCTCGACATGCCAGCCTTTTCCACCGGTCCGCCCGCGGGCTTTGCATCGCGACTTCCGCTCCACCCATCAATGAACACACCCAGGCACTTTTCGAGCTGCGTCGCCGAGTACGATCCGAACGCGCTGCCCGTCAGCGCGGCGCAGGAAATCGTGCGCCAGTGGGCGTTGCCGCGCGGTCGTATCGAGGTGGAACACGTGCGTCTCTTCGACGCACTCGATCGCGTCCTTGCGGAAGATGTTATCTCGCCGATCAACGTCCCTGTGCACGACAACTCGGCCATGGACGGTTATGCGTTCGATGGCTCGACATTGCCGGATGGATCCGATGATGAACTGCTTCGCTTGACGGTCGCGGGTACCGCGCTCGCCGGACAGCCGTTCGAAGGACATCCGCTCGCCGCCCAATGCGTGCGCATCATGACCGGTGCGCTGATTCCACCGGGGTGCGACACGGTAGTACCGCAAGAACTCGTACAGCGCACTGGCGATGCCGTTACTTTCTCCGCAGCGCGTATTGTGCGCGGCGCGAATCGGCGGCTCGCAGGGGAGGATCTCGCGCAGGGCCAGCCGGCGTTGCGCCGGGGCCGAATCGTGCGTGCGTCGGATCTTGGTTTGCTTGCGTCGCTGGGCATTGGCAACGTCGCGGTGCAACGGCGCTTGCGTGTCGCGTTTTTTTCAACCGGTGACGAATTGCGTTCCGTTGGTGAAGCGCTCGCGCCGGGTTGCGTCTACGACAGTAACCGCTATACCCTCTTCGCCATGTTGCGCCGGATGAACGTGGAACCGGTCGATCTGGGGATTGTGCGTGACGATCGCGTATCGCTT
>NZ_JAQGMM010000097.1 GCF_028292365.1 Caballeronia sp. | reverse complement strand
GGCGGACACGCTCGAACGCGCGACCGATGGCGCCCGCAAACTGCAAGCGTCGATCCGCTACGAAGCCGCGACGCCGAACGCGGACTACCAGCGCGCGAAAGGCACGGCGTACCAGCCGGAAAAAATGATGGGCCGCCCGATCAACACGCAGCGCGGCGATGTTGCCGCCGGTCTCCGGCAAGGCCCGACCCGGCTCGACGTGGTCTACACCACGCCGTACGAGCATCACAATCCGATGGAGCCGCACGCGACACTTGCCCGCTGGGACGGTCCGAACCTGACCCTCTACGATGCAACCCAGGGCGTTTCCGGCGCCCGCAGCGCGGTGGCGAAAATCATGGGTCTCAGCGAGGACAACGTGCGCGTGATCTGCCCGTTCGTCGGCGGCGGGTTCGGATGCAAGGGCTCGGTGTGGTCGCATGTCGTGCTCGCCGCGATGGCCGCGAAGCAGACCGGCCGCCCCGTGCGGCTCGTGCTCGAACGTCCGCAGATGTTCGGCATGGTCGGCAACCGGCCGTTCACGGATCAGCATATCCAGATCTCGGCCCGCGACGACGGCACGCTCACCGGCATGCGTCACGACGTGATCTCGACCACATCGACATTCGAAGACTGGAACGAAACCTCGGCTATCGTCACGCGCATGCTGTATGCCGTGCCGAACCAGGCGACCACGCACAAGCTGGTGAAACTCGATGTCGGCACACCCACGTTCATGCGAGCGCCCGGTGAAACGAGCGGCTCGTTTGCGCTCGAATCCGCGATGGACGAAATGGCTTACCAGTCGAACATGGACCCGCTTGCGTTCCGGCTGAAGAACTATGCCGAGATGGAACCGCAGGAGAAGAAACCGTGGTCGGAGAACTCGCTGCGCGAGTGTTATCAAATTGGCGCCGATAAATTCGGCTGGTCGCGGCGTAATCCGAAACCGCGTTCCATGCGCGACGGCAACACGCTGATCGGTCTCGGCATGGCGACGGCAACGTATCCGGCGAACCGCAGCGAGGCATCGGCTATCGCACGCATCTTGCCGGATGGCACGGCGATGGCCGCATCTGGCACGCAGGATCTCGGTACCGGCACCTATACGGTGATGACGCAAGTGGCCGCCGATGCATTGGGTTTCCCGGTAGACAAGGTCGACTTCGCACTCGGCGATTCATCGTTGCCGCACGCGCCGGTCTCGGGCGGTTCGCAGTCGGTGGCGAGCGTGTCGCCGGCAGTGCGTGAAGCGGCGTCGCAAGCACGCGCCAAGTTGATTGCCATGGCAATAGCGGATTCGGGGTCGCCGCTAAGCGGGGGTTCCGTCGACGATGTCACCGTCAACAACGGCTGGGTCATCAGCCGCGCCGACCCATCGAAGCGCGATCCGGCTGCCGCAGTGATCGCGCGCAACGGCGGCAAACCGATCGAAGCCATGGCGACCACCAAGCCCGGCGATGAGAAACAGCAGTTTGCGTTCCACTCGTTCGGCGCGGTGTTCACGGAAGTTCACGTCGATGCAGACCTGGGTACGATCCGCGTGCCGCGCATTGTGGGCGTGTATGACGTCGGTAGTTTGCTGAATGAAAAGACCGCTCACAGTCAGTTGATGGGCGGACTTGTGTGGGGCATTGGCTCGGCGCTGACCGAGAAGAGCGAACTCGATGCTCGTTACGGCCGCTACACGAACGCCAACCTTGCCGAATATCACGTGCCGGTGAACGCTGATATCGGCTTGCTCGACATCACCTTGCTGGGCAAACCCGATCCGCATATCAACCCGCTCGGCGCGCGGGGGATCGGCGAGATCGGCATTACAGGGGTGGCGGGATCGATCGCCAATGCCGTGTATCACGCGACGGGCGTACGGGTGCGCGATTTGCCGATCACGCTCGACAAGGTGATGCCGAAAACAACGGTCTGACGTTTTTGCCGGGAATACCGTGCGGTTGCACTTCTGGTGCATGCCGTACGGCTTTTTTTCTTGCTTGCGACATACCTTGGTGCTTGTCAAAATCGACGCTTCTTACTTTCTTACTATCAGGAAGCCGGCCATGACTTATTCATCGAGTGCGACCGGCATTCTGCTTGCAGCCGGTTACGGTTCCCGCTTCGATCCGAGCGGTCTTCACAACAAACTTCTCGCTACGCTCCCCGACGGCACGCCGGTCGCGTTTCAGTCCGCGCGCCGGTTGCTGTCGGCGGTGTCGCGGGTGGTGGCCGTGGTGCGGCCGGGGTCGGAGAAACTGGCGGAGGTGTTGAACGAAGCGGGCTGCGACGTGATGTTTTCAATCGATGCCGAGCGTGGCATGGGCGCGACGCTTGCTGCTGCGGTGCGCGCGACGCAGAACGCGGAAGGCTGGCTGGTCACGCTTGGCGATATGCCGTGGATCGAGCCAGGGACGGTCGAGGCGGTGGCGCGGTCGCTGGACGCCGGGGCGTCGATTGTTGCGCCGTTTTATCGCGGACAGAGAGGCCATCCGGCGGGGTTTGGGGCTATGCATCTGGAAGCGCTAAGTGCCCTCGACGGCGATGCTGGCGCGCGGGCGCTGTTTATGTCGGAGGCGGTTGAGCGCATTGAAGTTGAGGACGCGAATATTTTGCGCGACGTGGATTTGCCGGGGGATTTGCGTCCCGATTGACATGTCCTAGCGCCGCTCTTCTGCTGCGTCGTGCACCTCGCCGCCTTCGCGCTTGCCAACGGCAATGACGACGACTATTACGATCTCGTCCTGTATCTGCTAAACAAGCCTGTATCCTCGGGTACGAAGCTTGATCTTGTAGCAATCCTTCATTCCGTGCAGCCATGAAGCTGGAACTTTCGGGTTCTCAAGCCTCTTATCCGGCTTCTTCGCAAACTGCCGTCGCGTCTCGGCGTCAAGCTTTCGCCACTCCTTCTCCGCGCTGAGTCTGAACCTCAGCTTGTACGTCATTTGTGGATGTCGACCTCAATCAGCGGTTCATTTTGCCTAGCCCGGACAATGTCGGCCAATTCATAGTCTTCCAACCGATCGAGCAACGCTTCGTACTGATCGGCTGGCAGCAAATACGCCACCGGCTTGTTGCGATTGAGGATGGCGACTGCGCCACCATCCGCGCCTTCGATGACGGCGGTCGGGTTGAGCTTCAGCTCCGAGATCCCCACTGATTGGGTGGCGTGAATAGCGTCCACGGTCTTCTCCGACGAAATGATCTTCAAGAAGACCTGGTAATAGCTCTTTTAATAGACCATTGCAAAGACACTCTCTCAACGACGGCTCATCTGCTCGAGGTCAAAACCCGGCATGCGCTCCAGCAAACCCCTCAAGCCGCCAACGCCCCGTCCTCGTCTGTCTTCGCCAAAAAACACCTTCTACTCACATCCACCAGCGTCGCACCAAACCCCTTCAGCGCGCGGAAATCCGTGCGCGCGCTCGTGACCACCCGCGGCATGGCGCTCCACGCAATCGTTGCTCCATCCGCAATCAACGCCTCCACCAGCGCCACATCCTCGCTGTGCTCGAGCGGCGCGAAGCCGCCCACGCGCACATAAGCCTCCGCCGATACCCCCATGTTCGCTCCGTGAATATGCCGATGACCGTCGGCATCGGTATAAGTGCGCGCGAAATGCTCTCGCACAGCCGCCAGATGCGGCGACCAGTCGTGGACGGCAATCACGCCGCATACCGCATCGGCGCGGCAATCGAGTTGCCGGACCAGCCAGTCATCGGCGACGACACTGTCTGCGTCGGTGAACGCCAGCCAGCGCGCACCCAGCGACAACGCGTGACGTGCTCCCTCCGCCCGCGCCACGCCCACATTTCGCGCGCTTACGCTGAGCACGTCGGCGCCTAGCGCGGCAGCGATGGCGGCAGTGTCGTCAATGCAATGATCGACGACCACGATCACTCGTACGTCTTCCCCCAGCAACTCATGATGATTCGCCGCGCGTTTTGCCGCGCTGACGCAAGCCCCGATATGTGCCGCTTCGTCGTGAGCGGGAATGATGATGCTTAGCATGTGGTTCTCTCCATTCGCATTTTCGGCGTCTGGATTACCCAGACACGGTTGCCGAAAGACACAGCAATGGCTATTCCCAGCGAATTGGAAGGTTTGCCTGCGCCCAGGTGAAATGTGGGCAAGCGAACATTTGAGATGACGATTCGAGCACGGACAATACTTGAACGGCGTCAGGAGCCTGGAGTAAACACGCACGCGGAGGGAGAAGCGGCGAGGTATAGGCTTTGTGTGTTCAGCGAGAAGGCCGCGTCACGCAAAAGACGCCCCAAGATGGCTTAATTGGCCATCAGTCGACAAAATTTGTTGGCAGCCCTTAGTTGGTGTTCCTGTCCAGCGTGGAACCTGAGCAGCGTGGAAGCATTCGAGCTTGGGCCTTTACCGGTTGGCTACTGCCGCCGGGATTCGCAGGCTTCGGGCTCAGCCGAAGTGCTTCGCGGCGTTCCCACTGAACCGGTCTTCCGGCGATCCGGAGCCATCCTTACCTTGGCGGGACTTGAGCAGACCCTGCACGGATATGTCGATGTTGTGATCTGTCAGGGTAAGAGCCGTACCAGCAAAGGACAGTGCAATCGACGAGAGCGCTTCAGCAGGGACGTTATCCAATTCCGATATCTGGCCCACCGGGATCACGACACTCTTTCCGCGCGGGAAATGAATCATGATCACCGCGTGTTCCGGAAGATATTTCACACCATCCGCAACACTAGGGAAGGTGCTGGAATGAGACCCATGCCAGACGCTCTGGATGGATTCGAAAGCAGTTTTGAGCTTGAACATTGCGCCAGCCGGGCGACGCTCCAGGACGAAAAGCGTCTCTCTTCCCTCGTCGAGGTCGACAGGTTTCTCGTCAGGCGCGTTGATGATTTCCATGACTTGATCCCTACTTGCGTGTGGTCTACCAAGTGCAACACGGTCAGGCGCTCAGCGGGATCATACGTTCCCGCCTGGATGTTCACCAGCGTCCTTCCCGCCAGATTCGGCTTCACAACATACTGTTTTGCTTCGTCCCACGCCTGATTTTCCAGGCATGTGTTTTTGGTAGCTTCCATCCAACTTTCCCTGGCCACGAACAAGCGTTCTTTGACAATGGCAATGACGTCATTTCTCACTTGAGACGACACCCAGGCTGTATCCGGAATGACATCCAACAGACTCACGCCATTGTGCCAAAACGAAAACTCAAACCGCGCGGACCAGTCGCCGCCGTCCAGATGCACATGCGGCGGACAATGCTCGTCTCTTGTGAACACAGCGATTCGCCTTCCCTTATATTGACCCACTTTCATTGGTTTTATTCTCCCTCGTTAATGCCGACGTTGCTTACAACTATCGGCGAGCACCCCTCTCGATGTGGTAAATATTACACACACGTACTCGACCTCTGATAGCTGTCCAAATGGCTGACGAGTAAAACCGCCCGAAACATTTTGAGACCCAACTGAAACAACACGTAACGTAAGTCAACTTTCCTGAAAGCTTGGCGTTAACCCGTGGACAGCGCCAATCCTGGCGACGATTTCTAAGGCAACCGACTCCATGGCCGCCCTTCCGCTTTCAGCACTTCAGCAACGTCGACAAAAACAAGGCCACGCGGCACTCGTTCCGAGATCAGCCGGGCAACTCAAGGCGGAACACGATCGGATCGTCGGCCGTGCGCAGTTTTTCCTCTACGCAACCATCGCGCTGGCTATCGCAGGCGTGATCGCCGTCGCGATGCTGCCGTTCTCATCCATTCCGGACGACTTCAGTTTGGGCGCTCAGGAAGTGATCGGCGTAGCCGTGTTCGCGGCGTGCCTGTTCTTGCTGCATGAGCGCACGGAACTCACGCTGCGCCTGTACAACTACGAGCCCGTAGAACAAACCACGCAGGGCGAGCTGCGCGCGCTACTGCATCGCGTACCGGAAGGCATTTCGTATCAAAACGCCCTCGCCGCCGACAACCGGACGTTCGTGACCGTGGAAGCGGAAGAAATTCGTCGTCGCGCCGATGCATTCAAACCGCAAGCCGAAGGTCTGGAGCCGGCAGAAAGCTGATCGTCGTGCCTTCCGTTGCATAGACCGTCGCGAAAGCCGACGTGAAAGGCATCGCACAAGGCAACGTAAAAAGTTGCCGTTCTCCGGATGAAAATCCCGGTGTGAATAAATCTGAAAGCCGCCGCCCCGTATCCACGGGCCGGCGGCTTTCATTTTTCCGCTCGTGGGTCGAGCCTGTTTTTTGCTGGATAAATTCCGCCGCGAACGCATTCTCGTCGTTCGCCTGTTCACCCGCGGAGCAAAACAGCCATGAGCAAACAACCTCGCATCGAGCAATATGACCATCCGGCTGGCGGCTGGGGCTCGGTCAAAGCCGTTTCATCGATACTCATGCAAGAGCACGTCGCCGTGAACGGCACGCGGGTGTTGTTCAAGCAGAACAAACCGGATGGTTTCGCGTGCGTCAGTTGCTCGTGGGCTAAACCAGCCGACCCGCATCTGTTCGAGTTTTGTGAAAACGGCGCAAAAGCGACCGCCTGGGAAATCACGACCAAACGCGCGACGCCCGAGTTCTTTGATCACCACACCCTGGCCGCGCTGGAAGCCTGGAGTGATTTCGAGCTCGAGTCGCAAGGCCGGCTGACGCACCCCATGCGCTACGATGCCGCGACCGATCGCTATCTGCCTATTCCATGGCAACAAGCCTTCGATGAAATCGGCGAAAAGCTCCGCAGCTTCGATCCGAAACGCGTGGTGTTCTACGCGTCGGGCCGCGCGTCGCTGGAAACCTCCTACATGTACGCGCTGCTTGCCCGTTCATACGGTTGCAACAACCTGCCGGACAGTTCGAACATGTGTCACGAGAGCACGTCGGTGGCGTTGCCCGACACCATCGGCGTGCCGGTCGGAACGGTGACGCTCGAGGACTTCGACCACACTGACTGCCTGTTTTTCTTCGGCCACAACACTGGCACGAACGCGCCTCGCATGCTGCATCCTCTGCAAGAAGCGAGAAAACGCAACGCGCAGATCATCACGTTCAATCCATTGCGCGAGCGCGGGCTAGTGAGTTTCGCGAATCCACAGTCGCCCAAGGAAATGCTCTCGACCGAGCAAACCTGCATCAGCACGCAATACCATCAGGTGAAGATCGGCGGAGACATTGCGGCGATCACGGGCATTTGCAAGTCGTTAATAGAAGCCGACGATCAAGCCCGGGCAAACAATGCACCACGTGTGCTGGATGCAGATTTCATCGCGGAACATACACACGGTTTCGAGGCCTTCGCCAACGCCATGCGCGCCGCCGACTGGAAAGAAATCGAGTCGATGTCGGCTCTCACACGCTCCGCGCTCGAGGCGGCCGCCACCGAATATGCCCGCGCGAAGGCGGTGATCATCCTGTACGGCATGGGGATCACGCAGCATCGGGAAGGCGTGCTTGCCATACAAATGCTGACGAACCTGATGCTGCTTGGCGGCAACATCGGCAAGAAGGGAGCCGGGATTTGCCCGATTCGTGGCCATTCGAACGTGCAGGGGCAGCGGACTGTGGGCATCACTGAAAAACCCGCGCTGGTTCCCATGGACAAGCTCAAGGAGCTGTATCAATTTGAGCCGCCACAGGAAACCGGCCTGTCCACCGTGGATACGTGCGAAGCCGTCAGGGACGGCAATCTCGATGCGTTTATTGGACTCGGCGGCAATTTCGCACGCGCGATTCCCGATCAGGGCGTGATGGACCCGGCGTGGAAGCAACTGCCGCTTACCGTGCAGATCGCGACCAAACTTAACCGCAGCCATATCGTGCACGGGCGCGCGGCGTATTTGCTGCCGTGTGTTGGCCGGATCGAGGTGGACCGGCAGGCGAGCGGCGAGCAGACGGTGACCGTGGAGGACAGCACGGCGTGCATTCACGCATCGAAGGGAATGACTGAGCCGGCGAGCGAACACTTGCTGTCGGAGCCGGCTATTGTTGCGGGGCTGGCGAAGGCGATGCTGCCGCCGAATCCGACTATCGACTGGGATGCGTGGGTAGGCGATTACGGGCTGGTTCGTGATGCCATCGAGCGCACCTACCCCGGGCAGTTCAAGGATTTCAACCAGCGCATGACGCTGCCTGGCGGTTTTCATCGGCCGCTGCCGGCCGCGAAACGCGAGTGGAAAACAAAAACCGGCAAGGCGAACTTCATCGTGCCGGATGGTTTCGGTGAAGATCCCGATATGGACTTCGACGGCGAACGCACGCTGCGCCTGATGACCACACGCGGCGACAGCCAGTTCAATACGACTGTGTACTCACTCGACGACCGTTTTCGCGGCGTGTATGACACACGTGACGTGCTGCTGATGAATCAGGACGATATGACCCGGCTGGGCTTCGCTGAAAACGATACGGTCACGGCAATCACGGTCGCGAAGGACCAGGTACTGCGTGAACTCGGCGGTCTGCGCGTGCATGCGTTCGATATCCCCGCCGGCTGCGTGATGGGCTATTACCCGGAGTGCAATCGTCTGATTCCCGTGTCGCATCACGCGAAACGCAGCAAGGTGCCGGCGGCCAAGGCGATTCCTGTACGGCTACGGAAAATGGCGGCTTGAGGGTCGTCTGGAGGGTGCCTGAAGGACGTGCGGACGTGCCGGGCATGAAAGCGGCACTCCTTTAATTGTCATCGGACGGAGGGACGCAAGCCAGCAGGCGTGAACCATTGCCCGCATGGTGCCCGGGGGTTTATGGTGCGCGGCCGGAGTTTGCGAGCCTGCCTTTCAGTCCGCATGCGCCTATGCTGGAGAAGACGACATTGACTGTCGGAGACAAAACAAACCGAGGCCACTCATGAACCCTATGAACATCCTGCAGCCCACGACATACAACATGCAGAGCAACCCGATTCCCGACCCGCTCGCCGATCCAAACCGCGACCCCGAGGCCGATCCGCTCTCGCCGCCCTCGCCCGGGCATCGGCCGGAGGAGCCGCAGCATCCCGATGCGCCGCCGGACGGGCACCCGGTCTAAATCGTCTCGTCAACAATACGTTATGACGCGGTTTCCGATCGCTCGCCAACGGCGACGACCGTGGTAACCGCGTTGCTCTCATCAACGGGTTCCAGCGTGGGATCGAAGAAAATCTTCGCACCTCGTTGATAGTTGAATATGAACAATACAACGGACGCAGTAGACGCCAGCAACACGCAAAACACGAACACCGCACGATACCCCCACGTCGCCGCCACGAATCCCGATGCCACGCCTGCCAGCACGGAGCCGGTGCGCATGGTGTTGAAAAACAGGGTGGTCGCCCGGGCCAGTGCGCCGGGCATCAACTCTTGAAAGTACGACATGCCAAGACACGACGTCACTGCGACCACGACGGCGTTCAGGATCTGCAGCGGCACGAGCACCCAGAGGTTTGGCGCGAGCGCGATGCCCGCGAAATATACGATATGCGACAGCGAGGCGAACGCGATCATGTTCGCCTTGTTGATGCGCCGGGAAGCGCCGCCGAGCAGGAGCATCATCGGAATCTCGGCGAACGCGCCGAGGCCGACCATCTGCGCGACGTGCGCGGTCGTGCCGTGCAACTGGTCGACAATCAGCACCGGCAGCATGATGGTCGCGATCGCCGAGCCCATGCCGATCAGCGTAAAGCTCACCAGCGCCGCATATACATGAGCGTTTTTGCCTTGGGGTGGAATTTCGCTGGTGGTTTTATCGGCGGCTTCGAAGGTGTCGTAGGCCTTGGGTTCGCGCATGCACAGCACGATGAAACCAGCCACCGCAAACGCGCCGGCCGCCGACAAAAACAGTCCGTTAAACCCCGATACACCCAGCACGATTGCGCCCACCGCCGGGCCAAACACCCATGCGCAGGAAAGCGTGGTGCGCAAAGTCGCCATCGGCAGTTCAGTATGTTCGATGCCTTCCGCGTGCAGCCTCGCCTTGCCGAACGTGAAAAGTTGCGGAAACACTGCCGCGCCGATGCTCAGGAAGACACAGCCGAAGATTGTCAGCAACACGTAGTTGCGCGTGACGCACAGCAATGCGTAACCCAGCGCCGACCCCGCGATGGACAGTAGCACGATGCGTTTTTTATCGGTCCGGCGATCGGCGATACGACCGAGATAGGTACTCACGATCACACTGCTCACCGCGGTCAGTGTCATGAAAATGCCTAGCGAACCGGCGTCATGTGCGCCTCGGTCGCGCCGAACAACGAGGTATAGGGCACCGCGAATGAGGATGCAATACCTGACAGGAACATCGCGAGGGAAATGCCGGGATAACCGGGAAGACGGATCAGCGCGAGAAAAGTCTTGAATACGGCGTTCATTGATATTCACGTTGGCGGCCAAGGTCCGTCGCGTGACGCTCGTGGCGAGCGAGAAATACGACGTTCAGCGGGCACTTAAACACGCGCTCACGTTTTTTTCAATGACGTTTTCTTTTAATTGCAGACTAACGAAACCTGCCTCGGGAAAAACGAAACGATCTGTCGAGGTGCAACGGAAGCAGATCATTCGCGGATCTGGATTGGGGATCAGGTGTCGTCGCGTTCTTGATAAAACCATTTGATGTCAAAAACGCAATCGTGCTGGTGACAGCACTGTCGTCGAATGCTGATATCCCTATAAAGGCCCTCATAAGGAACATAATCTTACTTTATAGCTCATACAAGGGCTTTTAAATCAATTAACCTGTCATATTGCCTTCACATTGCTATAATGGTCCGTATGGAGTCTACTAAATCCTTTAAGAGCCCTGCTGAAGGCCGTAAAGCCGGGAAACCGCTTCCCATCCCGGTGCAACGGACGCTCACGAAGCTTGGTGAAGACCTGAATCGCGCGCGCCGCCGCAGAGGGTTGACGCAGCAGGCGCTCGCCTCGCGCATTGGTGCTGGACTTAATACAGTCAAGCGCATGGAGAACGGCGATCCGCACGTGCAATTGCATTTCCTCGTGCGCGCACTTCATTTTTTCGGTGAACTGCAGCGGCTCAATGATCTTCTCGACAGCGGCCAGGACGATATCGGCCTCGCATTGATGGATGAAAAGCTGCCGCAGCGGGTGAGAGCCGCGAAGAAAACCACCAAAGCGTTCTAACGGCATAAGTGAATGAAAAGCAAACCTGCCAGGTCGGGAAAGCCCGGTATCAGTACCGCCCTGGAGGTTCACATCGGGGCCGCCGGTACGCTTGTCGGCCATCTGAACTACGTAAGCCAAGGGCGGCGCGAAGTGTCACAGTTCGCTTATGACGAGAACTGGCTGGCCAATCCGGAACGGTTCGAAATCTCTCCCGACCTGCCCCTAGAACCTGGCTATCAGCCGCGTCGGGCACCGAACCCCGTGGATTCAGTGTTTCACTTCGCATTGGCCGACACGGCCCCTGACGCATGGGGGCGTCGTGTCATCAACCGTATCCACGCCAAGGCACGCAAGGACAATCCCCGCCTGCTACCGCTGAACGAACTCGACTATCTGTGTGCAGTGGACGATTTCAGCCGCATCGGCGCGCTTCGCCTTTGCAACGAAGAAATCTATCTGAGGACGGTTGATGAAGGCCGGCGCACAACGCCGCCAATAATCGAACTTGAACGCATGTACAAGGCCACGCGCGCGGTCGAGACGACCCGGGAAACCGCCGAGGACCTGCGCTACTTGCAAGGCAAAGGCACCTCGCTCGGCGGGATGCGGCCCAAATGCACCGTACTCGATGAAAACGGCAAGCTCGCCATCGGCAAGTTTCCGAGCGTCAATGACACGATCAATGTCACCCGGGCCGAAGTGCTGGCGCTCAAGCTCGCGCGCCAAGCGGGCATAACGACCGCCAACGCCCGGTGCGTCACGCTCAACGACACGCCGGTCGCCATCATCGAACGGTTTGACCGGGAGGACGGCGACCTGCGCATCCCTTATCTTTCGGCTGCATCCATGCTTCAGGCCTCGCGGCAGAATGTCCACGCCTACACCGAGATCGTCGATGTCATGCAGCAAAAGTGCTCGCATCCGGACGACGACGCGCGAGAGTTATGGCGCCGCCTGGTTTTCAACCTGCTCATCACCAACACCGACGACCATCTGCAGAACCTCGGTTTTCTATATGACGGCAACGGCCTGTGGCGCATTTCGCCGGCGTTCGACGTGAACCCGATGCCCGGCAAAGTACGAGAGTCCAAGACCTGGCTCACTGAAGATGCGGGTCCTATCGAATCGGTCCAGATGCTTCTGGATACGTGCGCCTATTTTTCACTATCCGACGCACAGGCCCGGATGATCCTTGGGGAAGTCCTGAACGCGGTGATGGACTGGCGGCGAATGGCCGTTATGCCGGATGTCGGACTTGGCGCTCACGAGCTGGATGACTTCGAGGATGCTTTTGAGCATGTCCAGACGGATCAGGCCCGCAAGCTATTGGGCCGCGTCATGCTGCGACCTGAGCTCGCCGAAGATGCCGGGTAACCAGTTTGTCCATTCCCGAGCAGTGCATTCGTCCGGCTCGCCGGATATTTACTCGTGTTTCGTTATGTATTTCCGTCTACTCTTGTCATAGCGGCCGTACACAGGCGTCATCATGGACGATGGGATCGTTCAATGTTTTGCATGGCTATTTCTCCTGTTTATACCGCTTGGCGTGCAAGGGTGGCCGCGTCGTTATCTTCTTCGACTCGCGCAACGCTTTGCATCAAACGCGTGGTCCGGGAGTCCATCATGAAACAGCTTATGTCCGTGGTCATCGCCACTTCGGTCCTGATCCTGCCCGCCGTTTCGTTTGCCGCTCAAGCCGATGGTCCAAGGGCGCTGGACCGCGTGGTTCAACAGAACGAGAAATACGAACGGGACCACCCGCGGCAATCGCCGGACGCCAATAGCGAGTGCAAGGCGTCGAACTCGGCCCAGTAAACTGAACGTCGCAGCGAATACGTTTCTTCCCGGTGGTTGGAAACGGCTTTTGCAAGCATCGCTGCGACGGTTTAATACTCTTTTATTACCCAGTAAACGACTCTCCCGCAGGCAACCTTCACGCGAACAAGCGCCTGATTCTTTGCCAGAACGCGAGCCGGCGCGGGGGCGCAACTTCCGTCGACACCTCTTCGTCCGGATGATAGTGGACTTCCCGAACCTGCCGAACCTGTGAGACAAGCAGCCCGATGTACATGGTGACTCTCCCAACGTTGGACTTTTAAGTTCACGGAAAGTCGGCAGCTTGGGGGTCAAACGCGCACTCGCGCGGCGACATGGGCTTATCCGCTTCCGCTAAATAAGGGGGTTGGCGTATAAAGATGTTGTTGTTTCTGGCATAACCCTCCTTTTTTCCACTTATCAGCTTGTCGCGTTATGAACCGCCGCCGTCCGGTGGTCACTGATTTAACACAAACAGGTCAACGAAATAAGCATCCCGAACTATTGGCGCGTCCATCAAAACGTATAAAACGCCGGTCAATGTTCGGTGAAACGTCCCATCATCATATTAGGTCGATCCACCGCCGGGGGAAATACGCACCAGCAGCCGTCGTCATGTCGGAAGAAAAGCAGCGCGCGAGATCCGAGCGGCAACGCGGTTTCTACACACACATATCGTCTTCCGCCTAAACGCGTGCGGCTGAACTCGGTGACCCGAACCTGTGTCGAGAGACCGGGAGCCAACCATTTGTCGACTTGTGTCCGTAGGGAATATTCATGCGTGGATTTCATGTGCTGCTCCGGCAAATGACGCCTGCTCGACTTCGTCTCGCGCGGGCTTGCTGCTGTCCGCGGTCCGCCCCGTTTCTTTATCCGAGCTTTGAGTTATGGTCCTGCTGACCGCCGCCGCCCTCAGTGCGCTACACCGCGCGAGATGATTTAAATCTGCCAGTTGAGCAACAAGTTGCCTAGCTGTCCTGCGCTTCATCACACACCTCCCGCACCGCAACCTGAACTTGATAAAACACTTTAACTGTATGCCTGGATCGCCCGTTTGGGAGGGTTGTCGGCAAAATCGCAACACTTTGTCGCAACGGGAATAGCGCCAGATTGATCACCACTGATTTGCAGCGGCTGCTTAAATCAGTTGCCGCCCGCCATGTTTGTTTATCGGCACAGGGAGATTCGGACTTGAGCGTCGAGGGTCAATGCCGCAGACGTTTTTTCAGATGGGTGAGATCGTCGGGCAGGCAACCGTCAGTTGCTATTGGCTAAGCCGCGTGGCTCGCGTGGAATTACGCTGTGACGGAAGCAGCGGGCGTCGTTAAAACGGTCTTCCAATACGCAAATGGCTCCCGCCGGAATACTCGGGATCCATTGCCTTCGCCTTTGCCTTCACCTTTACCTTTACGCACCCGGCACATGCCGCTCAAAGATGCGTCCTCGCGGCAGCAGGATTCACAGCGGGTGAACGCTACGGCCTCGGGCCCGTTCGTTAGCGTCCAACCGCCTGCGCCGGCACCGCGTCCAGCTCGCGGATGGTCGGACGACACCCCCCGCGTCGCCGTCGGCGTCACGTCGTACTCGACGCACGCGCAGAAATCGCGCGGTTATATGAAGGTCAATGATGAAGGCCAAAGGCGTGTCCGGCGCGGTGCTGCCAAGCGCGAATTTTTAACTGTTGCCGTGGGTCTTGTCGTTCGAAGAGACGGGCCTTGTCCTGGCTCATAACTCGTTGGCGTCGGCGCAACGTATCATCAAGCAGAACGATCCGCACATGACTGGCTTGTCGCGCTTTCTCGGCACCGATCAAACCGTGCACGCTTTCGGCGCGATGGAAAAACCGCCGGTCGCTCCGGCCATGGAAAACAAGGAACTGGTCATGCCGGTATCCATGGACTACCTGCCGGTCGCGGGTGACATCGAGGACATTGCGACCAATGCGCCGCGCGTGGCGGAGCGGGTGCAACAGCAGATCGACAACAGCTTCGCGCTGCTGGATATCACGCTGATTCGAGCTGATTCACGCGGGCCAGACCGTCGATTTTCGCAAGCAACAACAGCAGGACTTCACGCTCTCGCCAGTTATCGCGGGTCGGGTCTTTACACTGCGTTGCGCGACAAGGTTGCGTTCTTCGATCGCGACCGGCCGCTGACGCCGGATTTCCGGGCGGCAGAGACCTACTGCACAGCTACCCCGGCTGATTTTTGTTAATTTTTGGAGTACACGATGACGCCATGCGTTGAAGCATTCCCGGACCCGGCGACCTCAACCATCACCTACGTGGTGTATGAGGCAGCGGGATCACCCTGTGCGATCATCGACGCGGTGCTTGACTATGAACCTCAGTCCGGCCGCACCTCGACGCATTCGGCGGATCGCGTGATCCGCTTCGTGAACGAGCAGAACTTGCGGGTGCAGTGGCTGCTCGAGACGCACGCTCATGCCGACCACATCTCGGCTGCGGCGTATCTCCGGAAACAACTGGGCGGCGCGATTGCAATCGGCGAACACATCCGGTCGGTGCAGTCGGTGTTCGAGCGGCTCTTCAATCTTGAACCCGTGATGTCCTCACTGTCGCCCGCCCCTTTCGACCACTTGTTCGCCGACGGCGACACGTTCCAGATCGGCGCGCTCACCGGCCGTGTCATGCATGTTCCCGGTCACACGCCAGCCGATGTCGCCTATGTGTTCGACGGCATGGCATTCATGGGCGACACCTTGTTCATGCCCGACGTTGGCACGGCGCGCTGCGATTTCCCCGGCGGCGACGCCAGCACGTTATACGCATCGATCGGAAAACTGCTTGACCTGCCGCCGCAAACGCGTCTGTTTGCGTGCCACGACTATCCGCCCGATGGCCGCGAAACCCGCTGGGAAACCACGGTCACTGCACAGCGCGCAGCAAACATCCATGTCCGCGATGGCATCACGGTCAGCGAATTCGTCGCCATGCGCACGGCACGCGACGCGACGCTGGGTCCACCGGCGCTGATCATCCCCTCAATTCAACTGAACATCCGCGCGGGCAATTTTCCGCCGGCCGAATCCAACGGCGTGAGTTATCTGAAGCTGCCGTTGAACACGTTTTAAAGCACGTTTTAAGCAGTCAGGCAGGGGAAGAAAATGAACTTCGAAGCAGGGGTAGCGCGATGAGCACGAATGGAGCATCTTCAGGCAATACAGAGGCCTTCGACGTGGTCGTCATTGGCGGCGGCGCTGCGGGTATTGGCGTGGCAGCAAGCTTGCTGCGCCGGCGGCCCGATCTTCGCATCGCGATCATCGAGCCGAGTGAGCGGCATTTCTATCAGCCCGCGTGGACGCTGGTAGGCGGCGGTGCTTTCAACATAGACGACACCACGCGGCCCATGTCGTCGGTCATGCCGAAACGAGCGCATTGGCTGTGTACGAGTGCGAGCGCGATTGAGCCCGAGCAGCATCTCGTCCGGCTCGACGATGGGCATGCCGTTGGGTATCGCCACCTGATTGTCTGTCCCGGACTGCGGCTTGCATGGGAAAAAATCGAAGGTCTGGAAGATACGCTGGGTGAGAACGGCGTGACGTCGAATTATCGATTCGATCTTGCGCCGTACACGTGGAAGCTCGTCAACGAACTCAAGCGCGGCAAGGCAATCTTTACGCAACCAGCCATGCCGATCAAATGCGCCGGCGCCCCGCAAAAAGCGCTGTACCTGTCTTGCGATCACTGGCTCAGGCAAGGCGTACTCGATGGACTCGACGTCGAATTCAATCTGGCCGGCGATGTGCTTTTCGGAGTGCCCGCGTTCGTGCCGTCGTTGATGAAGTATGTCGAGCGTTATCACGCGTCGCTTGCGTTCGGATCGAACCTGGTGAGCGTGGACGGTGCTCGCCGGATCGCTTCGTTCAGCGTGAAAGACAGCGCAGGCGGCGTAGTGCGTGTAGACAAACCATTCGACATGCTGCATGCCGTCCCGCCTCAACTGCCGCCGGACGTCATCAGCAAAAGCATGCTCGCCGACAAGGCCGGCTGGTGCGAAGTCGATCACGCCACGCTCGTGCACCCGCGTTATCCGGACATCTTTGCACTCGGCGATGCGTGCTCAGCACCCAACGCAAAAACGGCCGCAGCCGTTCGCAAGCAGATTGTGGTGGTGGCGGAAAACCTGCTGGCCGCGCGTGAGAAAAAACCTCTATCCGCACGCTACGACGGCTACGGCGCCTGTCCGCTGACCGTTGAGAAAGGCAAGGTCGTACTGGCGGAATTCGGCTATGGCGGCAAGCTGCTGCCAACCTTCCCGCTCGACCCGACGGTGCCGCGCGCCCTCGCGTGGCATCTCAAGACAACAGTCCTTCCGTGGCTGTACTGGAACGGCATGCTGAAGGGCCGCGAATGGCTCGCCGGGCCGATGAAACCTCAAGCATGAGCGTCCTGCCACTTGGCGCATTCGTAACATCCGTCACGATGACCAGCACCGCACTCGGCGCCTGCGTTGGCGCGACTCTCGCGTTGACCGGTGCGGGCGCGCGTCCGCAAAGCGCTTGAGCGGGTCCGGGACCGCAACAGGGTTTTGCCGTGATCGCAGGATTGATCGCGTTTGGCCTGGTGATAAGGGTGGTGATGGAGCACGTTTGATCGTTCACAGAGGAACGTTTTACAGAAGATCGTCTAGCGGAAAATCAGACTTCTCTCAAACCTTAACGCATAGTTATCCGAAATAAATTATCGCGATCGTAACCGATCCGTCACAGATAACACTTCAATTGCCGAGCGGACGAAATTTGACATCTCAATCGCTCGCTTTTTTACCTTTGTTGTACTAAGTGTATGTCCTCAAAATCAATCCATCCCCTGATCTTCTAAAACCGAGCGTATATGTTAAAAAAACTAGCAGCGATTATCCCGATCATGGCCACCGCTTCCCTCGCGCATGCACAGAGTTCGGTCACCTTGTATGGAATCGTGGAAGACGGTGTCGACATGGTCAACAATGTGCAGGGGAACCGCTTGGTCCAGCTTGCATCCGGCGTGACCGCGGGCAGCCGCTGGGGCGTAAGCGGCACCGAGGTTCTGGGCGGCGGTCTCTCAACCATCTTCCGCCTCGAGAGTGGCTTCAATATCAACTCGGGAAACCTGGGCAGCGGGCTCGCGTTCTCACGCAACGCTTACGTGGGCCTTCAGAGTGTTCAGGCCGGTACGGTGACGCTCGGCCGTCAGTGGGACTCGGTTGTGGACTTCGTCGAGCCTTATACGCTTAATGGCAACGTTGGCGGCTATTATTTCGCCCATCCGAATGACATGGACAACACCGACAACGGCTTCCCCATTGCGAATGCGATCAAATATCGAAGCCCCACCTTTGCCGGCTTCACCTTCGGCGGACTGTATTCACTGGGCGGCATCACCGGGCAGTTCTCGAACAACGCCACGTTCAGCGCGGGCGCGACTTACGCTGCAGGGCCGATCAGCGCGGGCGTGGGGTATCTGCGCATCAACGATCCGGGTGTCTCGACGCAGGGGTACCAAAACTATCCGGGCTTCACGAACGCGATCTATGGCGACTTCCTCGCCGCCGCTCGTGCGCAAAAAGTGCTGGGCGTGGGCGCTTCGTATCAAGTGCTCGCGTCGTTGCGTGTGCTGGCGGACTTCACGAATACGATCTTCCAGCAAGGCAGCGCGGGTCATGATGCAACGTTCCAGAACTACGAGTTGTCGACGCTGTTTAATCCAACACCCGCAGTGACAATTGGCGCGGGTTACACCTACACCACCGGCCGCGACCATGCGACCAGCGCACAGCCCAAATACAACCAGTTCAACCTGACGGCCGAATATTCGCTGTCGAAGCGGACATCGGTGTATGTGCTGGGCGTATTCCAGAAAGCCGCCGGCGACGCGCAGGTCGCCCAGATAGCAGGCTTTAATCCTTCAAGCAATCAGAAGCAGGCGGTTGGACGCGTTGGTATCCGCAGCACTTTTTGATTCGATGATCTAACCACTGACTGTAAAGCGACATGTCCGGTTGCGCTATGAAGCTGTGCAACCGGACGAACAGCTATAGGCACATGCATATCATCAGATGAATAGAGCGACGTGCTTATTTCTTTGATACGGGTTATCCCACCCCTACATTCCGCCACCGCTTTGCCGTAAAGAAGCTACGCATAGCGTTCGGCAACGCCCGACGCCGCACATTCAATCATACGGTTCAACATTAGGCGACGGCGGAAACATGAAGAAGATGACATTGAATCAGAAGCTCGGATCGATGATCGCCGTGCTATGGCTCGGACTGGTCGCGATCGGATTCATAGGCGCGTGGCAAAACCGTTCATCGACGATGGACGATCGCCGTGAGCAATTGAAAGCGCTGGTTGCCGAAGGCGTGACCGCCACCGCTCATTTCCAGAGTCTCGCCGCGAACAAGACAATCTCCGAAGACGAAGCGAAAAAGCGTGCGCTGGAAGTGCTTGCTTCGATGCGCTACGGCACCGACGGCTACATCTCGGTCAACGACTCGCAGTCCAGGATGATCATGCATCCGATCAAGCCTGCCATGAACGGGCAAAGCCTCGCCAATTTCACGGACCCGGCGGGTAACAAGCTCTTCGTCAATATTGTCAACGCCGGCAGTTCGTCGCCCGAGGGTGGTTTTGTCAACTATTTGTGGTCGAAGCCCGGCAGCGACGTCCCCGTGCCGAAGATGAGTTTCGCGAAACACTTCGTGCCGTGGGATTGGTTCATCGTGACTGGCATGTACATGGACGACATCAACGCTGCGTTCTACGCGAGCGCATGGCGCTGGTTCGCGATCACCGCTGTACTCGGCATCTTTGCTTCGCTGGTCATGCTGCTGGTGTTACGCAGCATCAAGCGTGAACTCGGCGGCGATCCGTCGATTGCTGTGAGCGCGGCGCAGCGCATCGCGCGCGGCGACCTCACCACGCACGTGCCGCTTGCAGACGGTGACTCGCATAGCCTGATGTTCGCGTTGAGCGAGATGCAAAGTGGCCTGGTGGAAACCGTCACGCGTGTTCGCACCGGGACCGAGAACATTAACGTGGGGGCATCGGAGATTGCAGCGGGGAATACCGACCTGTCACAACGCACCGAACAACAAGCCGCCGCATTGGTACAGACTGCGTCGAGCATGGACGAGATGACGGCTAACGTGAAGCAGAACGCCGACAGCGCGACGCAAGCCGCGAAGCTGGCCGGCGAAGCCGCCGATGTAGCCCAGCGCGGCAGCGGCGTGGTCGAGCAGGTTATTCACACCATGACGCGCATTACGGAGAGCTCGAAGCAGATTGGCGACATCATCGGCGTGATCGATGGCATTGCGTTCCAGACCAACATCCTGGCGCTGAACGCGGCCGTGGAAGCAGCGCGGGCCGGCGAACAAGGCCGCGGGTTCGCGGTGGTGGCGGCGGAAGTGCGTAGCCTTGCACAACGCTCGGCGACGGCGGCGAAGGAGATCAAGGCACTGATCGGGACATCGACGGAGACGGTGAAAGAAGGCGCGTCGCTCGTGTCGAACGCCGGCGCGACGATGGGTGAAATCGTGAGTTCGGTGCGCCGCGTGAACGAGATCCTCGATGAAATCAGCCACGCGTCGAACGAGCAAAGCGCGGGAATTGAGCAGGTGAACCGCGCAGTGGGTGAAATGGATCAGGTGACGCAGCAGAACGCGGCGCTGGTGGAAGAAGCGGCAGCGGCGGCGCATTCGCTGAAGGATCAGGTCGATGTGCTGCGTGAAGCGATTGGGAGCTTTTCGCTGCCGGCTTGAGAGGGTGTGACAGGCGCACGATGAACAAAAGGGCCATTCGTTTGGCCCTTTTGTCTTGAATCCCCACACACTATGTACCGCGCGTTATTCACGCGTCCAAAAGCCCGCATGCACGACTGCCGCTTCGTCTTCAATTAGCGGTCCGACCACGCTCACCGTCCGTTGCCCCCGCGCAAACACATCGCGGCACGGTAAAGAGAACGTCGGGTTTTCCGGGTGATCGCCGGTAATCTCCAGCAAACGCCGCTCCGACATGGCATACACCACGCGACCGATGTTGCACCAGTAGATCGCGCCCGAGCACATGCAGCATGGCTCGGCATTGGTATAAAGCGTGCACTTCAGCAATTGCTCCGGCGTCAGGTCTTTCGCCGCCTGAGCCGCGGCGCGCAGTTCGGCGTGCTGGGTCGGGTCCCCGAGCGGCGGCATCGAATTGTTTCCGGCGCTTGCGATTACGCGGCCGTTTTCATCGGCGATAAGCGCGGCGAACGGATGCCTTCCCTCTCGTTTCGACTTCCCCGACAACGCGATAACCTCGCGCAACAGCGCCATATCGCGTTCGCTTGCGTGTTCGTGCATTGTCTTCGCTCCCTGTTCAAAGGTGTTATTGGTCAGCCCTGCAACGGATGATCAAGGAAAAAGCGCATCATGACCGTACTGGCATCAGGACCCGTTGCGTCGGTGTACGAACCATTCGTGCTACCGCCCGCCCAGGCATGCGGAGCGCCATGGATGAGCCACAACTCCGCATCAACGCCGTCCGCTGATTTCAGCCGTTCCACCGTGCTTTTACGCTTGCCCGCTTCTCCACGAGAAGTCTCATCGAAAACAACCGCCTGAGCGCCGAAACCGCGCAACAACTCAGCCGCGTTCGACGGATGCACGGTTGCGTCGGCATCGCCGTGAAACACGATCAGCGGTCGCTTCGGTGCCGCCGCGCGACGAACGCCCGGCGACTTCCCACCTCGCATGGCCGCCAGCGCCGATTGCAAATCGTGTGCCGCCCCTACTGCCAGCCCCGAATGCACGCATGCAGCGGCATATAGATCCGGATACGCCTGGACCATGATGGCGGCCATCGCCCCGCCCGCCGATAAACCGGCCACGAATACGCATGCCGGGTCAACTGCGTGCTTTGACATCACTTCTCGCGTAATGCCGGCAATCAACGCCGGCTCGCCGCTGTCGCGCTGCTGATCGGCGGGCTTGAACCAGTTCCAGCACTTCGATGCGTTCGCCCCCTGCGGCTGCACTGGATACACCACGATGCATCCGTCCCGCTCCGCCAGCGCGTTCATTTGCGTGCCTGCGGCGAAGTCATCAGCGTCCTGGGTGCAACCATGCAGCATCACCACCAGCGGCAGCGGCCGGCCGCCGTGCTGCGCCGGCACGTAGACCTTGTAGTTCCGATGTCCGGCGGCATTGGTGAACGTATGCGTCGTGAAAGTGCCTGGATACGTGACAGACGGAGCGTCTGGTTTCGCTTGATGCGTTAGCGGGGCGTGCGCTCCAAGCGCACGCTGCAGCGCCGCCGTCGCTTCCTTCGGTCCGCGTGCGCGCAGCAGCTTCATTGCATCCTGCATTGAATGCAGGAATCCTTCGTTGATTTTCATTATCTTTCCCATTGTTTGCTGCCATTGCTTGCTGATATTGCTTACCTACCGGCATCACTACGCAATCCGGCCAGCCAGCGCCGCTTTCACCGCAGGCGAGGCGTGAAAAGCGCCAAGCACTACGATCGATGCGATCGTCTCGAGCGCCAGTTCGGCGGACACGTCAGCAGCAATGCTCGCGAGTCCCAGCACCTGAATGTCAAACCGCTCACCGGCCGCTCGCGCCGCTTCAAGATCGCGCTTCGAAAAGTGCTGCATGCCCAGCACCAGTGCGCGGCGCGTCACTGTTTCGTTCACGACCTGCGAGTGCGTGGCCAGTTGATTCCTGATGGCCGTGCGAATCAGGTCGGTGCGGTTCGAATAAAAACCCTCTTCCACCAGCAGGTCGATTTGCCCCAGGTCCACGGGACCCAGGTTGATCGTGATCTTCTCCGTCTCACCACCTTTCGGCCTGAGTACTTCAACTTTTTGAATCATCCAAACCATCCCTTTACCATCCAATGAGATGGTTATAGGCTGGTTTTTGCAGTGCGTCAAGATTTTTTGCTGATTCACCGCGGTTCGCAGGCGCTGAAAATGGGGGTGCTGCGCCTCGGGAACGGCCCCTGCTGAAGTGGTCATCGCAGTCCTTTTTTCTTCGCGGCGAAGTTGCCGCTTGTACGCCAGAGCATTTCGCCGCTCTGAGACCCGGACGCCCAGGGTTGGGTGCGACACGGTTTGCCATCGCGTTGCCGTCCGGAGCAATTCGCCACCTTCGTTCTGTTTTTTCATCGCGACGATTTCGCGTGCTTCTGCACGCCTCTCAAGTGCTCTGAAGAAAGCCGAGCGGTTAATTATCCTAGGAGTACTACGTATGTTTATCCATAACAAACGCCTGCAATACACCGTCCGCGTCGCGGCTCCCAATCCTGGTCTTGCCAACCTGCTGCTCGAGCAGTTCGGCGGCCCGCAGGGCGAACTTGCCGCAGCCTGTCGCTACTTCACCCAGGCCGTAGGAGAGGACGATCCGGGCCGCAAGGACCTGCTGTTCGATATCGCCACGGAGGAGCTGAGCCATCTGGAAATCATCGGTTCAATCGTCGCGATGCTGAACAAAGGCGCGAAGGGCCAACTAGCCGAAGCCGTTGAGCAGGAAGCCGAGTTGTACCGGTCGATGACTTCCGGCGGCAACGACTCGCACACCACGGCCCTTCTCTACGGCGGCGGTCCGGCCCTTACGAATTCCGCGGGTGTGCCATGGTCGGCGGCGTATATCGACACTATTGGCGAGCCGACTGCCGATCTGCGCTCGAATATTGCGGCTGAGGCGCGTGCCAAGATCGTGTATGAGCGCCTGATCAATGTCACCGATGACCCCGGCATCCAGGAAGCACTCGGTTTCCTCATGACGCGCGAAATTGCGCATCAGAAGTCTTTCGAGAAGGCGCTGCATTCGATCCAGCCGAATTTCCCGCAAGGCAAGTTACCGGGTGTGCCGGAATTTACAAGCGTCTACTACAACATGTCGCAAGGCAGCGAGCCGGCGGTGCGCGGCCCGTGGAATGAAGGCGGCGACTGGAAGTTCGTGGAAGATCCGCAACCGGCCGTGGATGGTGGTGATGGACTCGCGACCGTGGGGGTATCGGCGGAAGAAGTGGACGTGTTGCAGGCCATGGCCGCACGCACGGCATCGGACAAGAGTTCCGATCCGATGACAGGCGCCGATCTTGGATCGGGGCAAGCGACGGCGGTTTGAGCGTTCAAAAAGCGTGGCGCTCGCAATTGGAAAAGCGCGCCACGCCGTGGACCTCGTTGGCTTCCATCTAAGCCGTTGCAAGTGGGCGAGATCAAGTCTTTCCCGCTTGCAACGCGCGCTTGAGCCCGATGCATGAAGGGGGGCGGTTTCAATCTGCGTCGGCGCCGCCCTCTACATGATCAATTCCTTTGAAGACCAAACAGCTCGTCGGAGTAACGCGTTCAGTGAGGCATAATCGACAGAAGACCAAATTTAGTCTATATTTAGTCTCGATCGAAATTATTGAGACCAATCATGAAGCTTTCGAATATCAAACCCATCAGCTACCTCAAAAGTGACGCGGCGAGGATTGTGACGGAACTCATGGAAACACATGAGCCCTTGATTATTACTCAAAATGGGGAAGCGAAACTTGTAGTCCAGGACATTCATACATTCGAGCGACAACGGCAAACAAACGCTTTGCTTCGCATCCTGGCATTGGGCCAAAAAGAGATTGCCGAGGGTAAGTTTTCATCCGCAACCGACGTTTTTGCTGAACTTGATCGCCTTGATGAAAAGGATATGGAGTGAGTCTAATCATCCTTGACTCGGCCAAACGAGACTTGGCTGATCTGCGGGATTACGTCACCAGGCACAAGCCACAGGGAACCTGGAGCGAGATCAAAACACAACTGAAACACAAAATTTTCCAGATAGAAGATTTTCCCTTATCGGGCTCGCGTCCTCCGGAATTGTTCGGCTATCCCGATCGATACAGACAAGTCTTGACCAATCAGCAACGCATCATTTATGAAATTGCAGGCGACCAAATATTTATCCATTTGATCTGCGGACAAACCCAGGACCTGGAAGAAATCCTCAACCGGAGATTACTCAGCATCTGAATCTATGCCGAGACATGGGCGACCGCGATTTTCCGAGTACTTGCAGACAGAAGACGCGGCCACACCACTAAACAACCACCTCCCGCTCCGGCACCACTCGCCGCACCATGAACCAGTAAAACAGCGCGGAACATCCTGCAATCAACCCGCCCGAAATCAATGCGATCGAATATGAGCCGGTCTTATCGACGATAAACCCCGCCACCACCGGTGAAAACGCGCCGCCGAAATACCCGCCGAAATTCTGAATTGCGCTCACGGAGGCGACCATCGACTTGGGCGCAACGTCGGATGCCAGCGCCCAAGCGGCGCCAATAATCGCCGCAAGGAACGCAAGGCCCAGCGTCATCAGCGTAATGGTGACGCCCAGTGAATCGACGAAAGGAATTGCGACCGCAGAAACCGCTGCACCGATCGCGCAGATCACGATCCACATGCGCTTGGCATCGATAGGCGTCGCCATTCCGCGATCAACCATCTTCTTCGTCAGATACCCCACGATAATCTCGCCCACCGCTCCGCCGATCCACGGAATGCTCGCGTAAATACCGAGTTGTACGAACGATATGTGAAAGCGATCAAGCAAATACAGTGGCAAGAACACGAGGAACAAGTTCCATAGCCAGATCGCGCAGAAGTACCCGAGGATCATGCCCCATACGCTGCGGTGAGTGAAGAGTCCACGCCACTCGTGGGTTGAGTTGCTGATCGACCGCTCACGGCCACCGCCGCCCGCTTCTATATAAGCAAACTCTTGCTTCGAAAGCCGCTTGCTCTGCTCGGGATTTCGATAAAGGAAGAGAAATACAATGGCGAACGCGATGCCGACAAACCCCGCCACATGGAACAGCGAGCGCCATCCAAACGCGACCATCAACGCAACGAGCACAGCGGGTGCAAGCGCGGGTCCCCATTTCGATGACGAATCCCAAATGCCCGTGGCAAACCCTCGCTCCTTCATCGGGAACCACGCGGCTGTGATCTTCGCCGAGGTTGGCCAGCACGGCGCTTCGCCCACTGCCAGTAACGCGCGCATCACGAGCAGCGCGCTGACCGACCCAACCACGCCGGTCATGTAGGTCGCAACACTCCACCAGATCATCGCCACCGCATAGGCCTTCTTCGCGCCAAAGCGGTCGATCACCCAGCCCGCCGGCAATTGCATCACCGCATAGGTCCACGCGAACACAGTGCCGAGCAAACCGATCTGCGTGCGCGACAATCCGAGTTCGCGGATCATTTCCGGCGCCGCAATGGAAAGACTGGCGCGGTCGATGTAATTGATGATGCCGCCCGCCACCAGCCATATCAGCACGGTCCAGCGAAAATTCATGCCGGCGCCGGTTCCAACTCCGGCGGGGGCTACGAGCTTGTCGGCCACATCCGTCTCCTCGTCTACGCCAATGGACGCTCTTTGCGGGGCTACAAATAGTCACACTATATTTCGCAGCGAACCGCAGAGGCAACGGAGTAAACCCGCCTTGGCCATAAAATAGTCTTACTATATTTCCACTAATTGGAGACTGAAACGACCACTAAGCGCGGCGTGCATTGCCTTCTTCAAGCACGCTGTCCGCGTCTACTCGCGCGCTTTCGAGTTGCACCAGACTCGCCTGCCGCGCGCCCAGCGGATCGCGGCTTTGAATGGCCGTGAGAATCGCCTTGTGCCGCGGCAAGGACAGCGCGTGAGTATCGGGATGACGGCTGGTCAGGCGAATGGATTCGGACAGTGCGAGCGACAACATATTGCCGATGTACGCCAGCATGTCGTTATGGGTAGCCGCCATGATCGCGCGATGGAACTCCAGGTCGGGCTCGAGCAATTCGGGCGCGGTTGCAGCCGCTTCCATGCGCGTATAAGCAGCCTCGATCCGGGCGAGGTCCTCGCTGCTGCCGCTCGTGGCCGCGAGCGCCGCAGCAGCCGGTTCAATAATGCGCCGCACGGTGAGCAGCGAACGGAAGAACTCGCCTTCGGGCACGCTGTTGAGCGTCCAGTAGAGCACGTCGGGATCGAGCATATGCCAGTCGGCGCGCGGTCTGACGACACTGCCCACCCGCGGCTTGGACACCACCAGTCCCTTGGCCACAAGCACACGCGTTGCCTCCCTCAAGACCGGGCGGCTTACGCCATAGGTCTCGCAAAGCAGCACCTCGGCGGGCAGCCGTTCGCCGGGTGCAACCTTGCCGCCGACGATATCCATGCCGAGATCCTGCACGATGCGCCCGTGCATGCTTTTGCCCTGCTGGAGATGTCGATAGTCCATGTGCAGTGAAAGAAAAGCCTCGGTTCTAATCAACTAACCGACGTAAGCACAGCATAAGTAGGGTAATCAGAAATTCCAAATAGTATGACTAAATTGAGGGTAAACGCGCTTGTGTGGTCGCTTGGCGAAACGAACCTTCAGGTTGCTGATGATCTGGCTCATCAAGTTTGCCGCTTTGCCCGACGTGCTCGCCGGCTTCGTCTGGCTCAAATGCGATAATCCCGGGCTGTCACCCTGTTTCCGGAGAACCATCCCATGAGCCGCCTCGACAACCCGTTTCATGATCAGGAGGCCGGCCGTGCCGACTCGACGCAAGATACGACCCGCATCGACGATGTCCGCATTGGCGCCGTCCGCCCGCTGATTTCCCCCGCGCTGCTGCAAGATGACCTGCCCGTGCCGCTCGCGGTGCAGACGCTGGTTGAAAAAAGCCGCGTTGAAATAGCTGACGTTCTTCAAGGCCGCGACGACCGGCTGGTCATTGTCGTCGGACCGTGCTCGATTCACGACCACGACCAGGCACTTGAATACGCTCATCTCCTGAAGGCCACCGCTGACGAACTGCGAGACGACCTGTTGATCGTGATGCGCGTGTACTTTGAAAAACCACGTACCACCGTTGGCTGGAAGGGTTACATCAACGACCCGCTTCTGGACGGCACGTTTCGTATTAATGAAGGCCTGCGCCGCGCACGCCAGTTGCTGCTCGACATCAGCAGCATCGGCTTGCCGACGGGCACCGAGTTTCTCGACCTGCTCAGCCCGCAATACATTGCGGACCTGATTGCCTGGGGCGCTATTGGCGCGCGAACGACGGAGAGCCAGAGCCATCGGCAACTGGCTTCGGGACTGAGCTGCCCGATCGGTTTCAAGAACGGCACCGACGGCGGCGTGCAGATCGCAGCGGACGCAATCGTCACGGCGCAAGCAAGCCACGCATTCATGGGCATGACCAAGATGGGCATGGCCGCCATCTTCGAAACCCGTGGCAACGCGGACGCGCATGTGATCCTGCGAGGCGGCAAGAAAGGGCCGAACTACGATAGCGAAGGCGTAGCGGCAGCCTGTGCTGCACTCAAGGAAGTGGGACTTCGCGAGCAGGTGATGATCGACTGTTCGCATGCGAATTCGGGCAAGTCGCATCTGCGCCAGATCGACGTGGGGCAGGACATCGCGCGGCAACTGAACGGCGGCGACCGGCGCATTATTGGCGTGATGATCGAAAGCCATCTGGAAGAAGGCCGGCAAGATCTGAAGCCGGGTGTACCGCTGCGCCGCGGCGTCTCCATTACCGATGCATGCCTCGCCTGGACGCAAACCGAACCGGTTTTGCAGGCACTTGCTGCTGCAGTACGTGAGCGCCGCAAGCACTGATATTGACTCAACACGAGGCTCCGCAAGCCTCGTTTGACGTTGCATTGCCGCAACCACATCGCGTGCTCACGCGATGACCGACTCTCCCCGTAGCACTGCGCATGCCATGCCTATCTTGCACCCAAAGCGATGCAAGATAGGGTTATTGCCTCGCTTCCCATTAAATTTCATTAGGCATAGACTTAAACCGTCAGCGTCATTCACTCAATGCAGTGAGTCGTCGTGAGCCGTCTTGCATCAAGCGTTTTTCGTAGTGATCCGCAAGTTGATCCGGGCATTGCGTCCCGTTCAATTCGTGTCCACCAACGTACGACCGAGGCGACACATCATGGCTGATACGAGTTACATGGCGCGCAAATCCGTTGCCGATATCGTCAAGAGTGCTGACGGCGGCGAGCGCCCGCTAGCTAAGACACTGGGCGCACTCAGCATCACGGCAATGGGCATTGGCGCCATCATTGGCGCCGGCATCTTCGTGCTGACAGGCACGGCCGCCGCGCAGTTCGCGGGACCGGCCATCATCCTGTCGTTCATATTGGGCGGTATCGCTTGCGCGTTTGTCGGGCTATGTTATTCCGAACTCGCGGCCATGCTCCCCGTCTGCGGCAGCAGTTATACCTACACGTATGCCACGCTGGGCGAGGTGTTTGCGTGGATCATCGGCTGGGACCTGATCCTCGAGTACGCCATGGGCGCGGCCACGGTTGCGGTCGGTTGGTCGGGTTATATCGTCAGCCTGCTACGTAACGTGGGGATTGCCTTTCCACCCCAAATGGCGGCTGCACCCGGCACCATGGTGAAGCTTGCCGACGGCACGTCGGTGGCAGGAATCGTTAATCTGCCAGCGGTCTTCATCGTCGCCGCCCTGACGCTCATGCTGGTGATGGGCACCAAGGAGTCGGCCCGGCTCAACAACGTCATGGTCGCGATCAAGCTGTTTGTCGTGGTGGCGTTTCTTGCGCTGGGCGTGTTCTTCGTGCATCCCGGGAACTGGCATCCGTTCATCCCGGCTAACACCGGCGAGTTCGGCAACTTCGGCATGAGCGGAATCCTGCGCGGCTCCGCGGTCGTGTTCTTTGCGTTCATCGGATTCGATGCAGTATCGACCTGTGCCCAGGAAGCCAAAAAGCCGCAACGCGACATGCCGGTCGGCATTCTCGGCTCACTGGTGATCTGCACGATCCTCTACATCGCGGTGGCGGGGGTGCTCACCGGACTCGTGCCTTATGGCGAATTGAACGTGCCCGATCCGATTGCGAAGGGCGTGGACGTGATTGGCCTCACCTGGTTCTCCATCCTCATCAAGATCGGCGCGCTGACCGGTTTGACGACCGTGATCCTGGTGCTGTTGTACGGACAGAGCCGCATCTTCTTCACGATGTCGCAGGATGGCTTGTTGCCGGGATTGTTCGCGCGGGTCCATCCGCGTCTGAAGACGCCCCACCTCAGCCAGACCATGATCGGCGTGGTCGTTGCTATCGTCGCGGCCTTTACGCCAATCAGCGTGCTGGGCGAGATGGTGAGTATCGGCACGCTATTCGCCTTTGTCCTGGTGTGCGGCGCGGTGATCTATCTGCGGCGCAGCGACTCCGGTGCGAGCCGGCCATTTCGCGTACCGGGTGTGCCGGTGGTGCCCATTCTCGGCATCCTGTTTTGCGTGCTGCTGATGACCGGCCTGCCACTCGTCACGTGGATGCGGCTCGTGGTCTGGCTGGTGATCGGACTCGTGATCTACATCTCGTTTGGACGCAATCACTCGCGGCTGCGGCATCCGGAGCGGCACGTGGAGTGACCCCGTAGCTCGCCAAGGCAGCGCGTCGTGCAGCGGCAGTTGTTGAGTCTCACAAGTCTCACAAGTCTCACGAGTCTCACGTCCCGCACGACGCTGGCCAGCCGCGCCGCCCTGCGGACTCATAGGGCACCCACTGGCGATTCAGGCAGGGTGGATATTCGACGCCTGTTTGCCCTTGGGGCCCTGGCCCACATCGAAGCTCACCTTCTGGTTCTCAAGCAAGGACTTGAATCCTTCAGTCTTGATCTCTGAGAAATGGGCGAACAGCTCTTCGCTGCCGTCGTCCGGGGTGATGAAACCAAAACCCTTTGCATCGCTGAACCACTTTACTCGTCCGAACGGCATGGCCGTCTCCTGGCTGGAAAAAGGGGAACGGTATCACGCTCGGCAGTTTTCGTTGACGCCGCTTTTTGCCCGTATCAGTTGAACCTCCGTCCTCGTCCACTGGCGTGGGCAAAAAACCTCCCTCAGCCCGTCCCAGCGCGTCTCCGCGTTTACCTTCACTTATAAAAATTCTTTTCATATGTGAAAATCTGACGCGGAACCCTATGGGGACTCATGCGGGGAACCGCATCGACGAGACCAACCACCAAAAAGGAGCATCAATGGTCAAGCGTGTCGAAGGCAAAAACATCGTGGTGACAGCCGCAGGCAAAGGCATCGGACGGGCTTCCGCGCTCATGCTCGCGGCCGAAGGCGCTCACGTCTGGGCAACCGATATCGACGAAAACGCCCTCGCCGAACTCGCCCGCGACGCAGGCGCTGGCTCTACCTTGCGCACCGCGCGCCTGAACGTGCTGGATTCCGCCGATGTCGACGCGTTCGCCGCGACAACCGGCCCGCTCGACGTACTGTTCAACTGCGCCGGCTACGTCCACGACGGCAACATCCTCAAGTGCACGGACAAGGATTGGGACTTCAGCTTCGACCTGAACGTCAAGGCCATGTACCGGACCATTCGCGCATTCCTTCCCGCCATGATCGACGCAGGCAAAGGGGCGTCGATCATCAACATGGCCTCGGCGGCATCGAGCGTGAAAGGCGTGCCGAACCGCTTCGTTTATGGCGCGTCGAAAGCGGCCGTGATCGGTTTGACGAAGTCCGTGGCTGCCGATTTCGTTGGCCAGGCTATTCGTTGCAACGCGATCTGCCCTGGCACGATCGAGTCACCGTCGCTGCGTGGGCGAATCGCGAGTCAGGCGGCAGCATCGCATCTGGACGAAGCACAGGTTCGTGCCGCGTTCGTCGCGCGTCAGCCTATTGGACGGGTCGGGCGTGCAGAAGAAGTCGCGGCACTGGTGACCTACCTCGCCTCCGATGAATCCGGGTTCACCACCGGCGCGATTCACATGATCGACGGCGGCTGGTCGAATTAAGTCTGATTGATTAAGCCTGATTGCTTCGTATAGCTGATGAATATAAAAACCGGGGGAACCCAAATGTCAGGATCGATGCCGCTAGCGGCGAGTCCGGAAGCCGCCGCTGCACTTGAAGAAACCGCTTATCGCAAGGCCGTGTGGCGGATCGTGCCGTTGCTGATCGTCTGCTTTATCTTCGCCTACTTCGATCGCGTCAACATCAGCTTCGCCAAGCTGCAGATGCAGGGCGACCTGGGCCTCTCGAACGCTGCGTATGGTTTTGGCGCCAGCATCTTCTTCGTGGGCTATTTCATCTTCGAAATTCCCAGCAACCTGATCCTGAGCCGTGTGGGCGCGCGTATCTGGATCGCGCGCATCATGATCTCGTGGGGCATTGCCTCGGCCGCGATGATGTTCGTCACATCGGAAACGTGGTTCTACGTGCTGCGTTTCGTGATTGGCGCGACAGAAGCAGGGTTTCTGCCGGGCATCATCCTGTACTTCACTTACTGGTTCCCCGCCAAGCGGCGCGCGCGCATCAATGCACTCTTCATGACGTCGATCTCAATCTCAGGCGTGATCGGCGGCCCGCTGTCGGGCTTCATCATGACGCGTTTCGCCGGTCTGGGCGGATTGGCAGGCTGGCAGTGGCTGTTCCTGCTCGAAGGGTTGCCGACCGCTCTGCTCGGCTTGCTGGTGCTGGCCATTCTCGATGACCGCATTGCCAGCGCGAAGTGGCTGAGCGCCGAAGAGAAGGCTGTGCTGCAAGCCAACCTGGATCGCGAGGACCACGGCACGTCGCACAAATTCATCGACGCCATGCGCCAGCCCGGCACGCTGCTGCTCTCGCTGATCTATCTTTTCATGCTGATGGGACTTTATGGGCTGACGTTCTGGATGCCGCAACTGATCAAGAACACCGGCATCACCAGTCCGATGACCATCGGCCTCCTCACCGCCATTCCGTATGCGGCAGCGGGGATTGGCATGGTGGCGCTCGGCAAGAGTTCGGACCGGCACGGTGAGCGCCGCTGGCACCTTGGGCTGGCGGTCGGCGTGGGCGGCATCGGTTATATGCTGAGCGCGTATTTCGCCCACGACACCACGCTTGCGATGATCTCGCTTGTGATTGCTGCGGTGGGTGCAATCGGCTGCCTGCCGGTGTTCTGGACCTTGCCGCCTGCGTTCCTGAGCGGCACGGCGGCGGCCGGCGGGATTGCGCTGATCAACTCCATCGGCAATCTGGGCGGCATCATCAGCCCGTATCTGGTCGGCAAGGTCGTGGATATGACCGGTGTGCCGTCAGGCGGCCTGTACGCTATCGCGGCAGTCCTGATCCTCGCGGCCCTGCTGATCCTGTTCGGCTTGCCCGCTCGTATTGCCAACCGCGATCAAGCGCTTTGACGATGCGCTCCCTTTCGCTCAAGACATTGCCATGAATACAGTTCTAAAACCGTCCCGGAACGCGTCCGACGAGAACGCCGAGAGCCCGCGCTACGCTGCGCCCGCTCTCGAAAAAGGTCTCGATATTCTCGACGTGCTCGTGGACACGGCCGAGGGTTACACGCTCAACGAACTGTCGGTGAAACTCGGCCGTACCGTGAGCGAAATCTTTCGCATGGTCGTGACGCTCGAGCGCCGCGGTTATGTGCAAGGCGATCATAACGACCGCTATACGTTGACGCTCAAGCTGTTCGAAATGGCGCACCGGCAACAGCCCATTCGATCGTTGACCGCCATGGCCCTGCCGCTGTTGCGCGATCTTGCCAACGTCACGCGGCAGTCGTGCCATTTGTCGATTTATCACAGCGGCCGCGTCGCGGTAATTGCGCAAGTCGATAGTCCCGAGCGATGGTCCTTCGGACTGAAAGTCGGCGCGGTGATGGGCCTGACCGATACCTCGTCAGGCCACGTGCTGCTCGCTTTCCGCGATCTCGCCGAGCGGGAGCGAATGCTTGCCGCGCACACACGCGTGGAAGGCGAGAACGACGTGGAACCGGCGGCTCTGCTGGCGTTGCTCGACGAGATTCGCGCGACCGGACATGAGATCGTGCCCAGCCGGCAAATGCGCGGCGTAACCAACGTGGCATTTCCGGTGATTGGGAGCACCGGTGACGCCGTGGCGGCGGTCAACGTACCGTATCTCGAACGTATCGATAAAAAGGTCAATCCCGAGTTCGACGAGGTCTGCAAGATGGTCGGCGAAATGACCGCGCGCTTGTCGGCGCTCATGGGGTTCAGCGGTTACAACCTGGAAGGCGAATAAGCGCTCATTGGTTCCGTGCGGGCGCTCGAATGCCATCATTCGAGCGCCCGATCACGCATTGAGAATCAATCCATCAATTAAGCGTTTGCAGAGTAAAAAATAGAAAATAAATCAGCGTTGGTTTTAGCGCCATTTAATCGCGTTGACGAAATAAATGCGCAACCGTATAAAACCAGCAACGCCTCCCGTCCTTACGCAGCTTTCAATTATCCGACGCCGCTATTCCTGGTTTAGCCCGAATGCGCCCGGTCGATCCAACCATTCAGCCCACGGTGAAGACATCATGCGACAGACCAAAATCTCTATTTGCCTGCCAACGTGCAACCGCCCCGAACTGCTGATGGAGTCGCTGACCTCGTGTCTTGCCCAAACCCATGCCGACATTGAAATAGTCATTGGTGACGATTCCAGCGATAGCCGCACGCGTAACCTGATCGACACCACGTATTTGCACGAAACGCGCATTTCCTACGTCAAGAATGAACCGCCTCTCGGGCAGGCGGACAATATCGCCAGTCTTTTCGACCGTGCCACCGGCGATAAGATTCTCCTGATTCACGACGACGATGCGCTCAAACCAGACTGCATAGAACGCCTGCTCTCCGTGTGGAATCTTTACCCGGACCTGGAAATCGCATTCGGCGACCAATATCAAATGGACGATACCGGCCGTGTCGACCTGGAAGCCAGCCAGAAGCTCAATACGGCTTACCACCGCACAGAAGCCGTGGTCGGAATGCAAGAGAATCCCGGACGCACTGGCCTGATCCAGATGATGCCGAACAATGGCTGGCTCGCCAACGCGGATCTGGTCAAGAAAATCAGCTATAGAAAGCAATACGGCATTGGCTGCGAATTCGTGTTCGGCGCGCAGATTTGCATTGCAGCCCGGAAGGTGTATTACCTCAAGGAATATGTATCGTTTTATCGGAAGACCGACGTTTCGATGTCCAAAACCACGGCGCGTTCGACCACCGCCGCGGCCGTGTTGGCCTACGACTTTCTCAAGTCGCTGAAGCTTGACCGCAGCCTTGAGCCGGCGCGTGAACTGGCGCTCAAACGGATCGTGCCCATAGTCGTGTCGGTGTACGCACGCAATCATCAACCCATGCAGGGCCTGAGCATCGCGCTCGGGCATCTGTACGCGTACAACTATGGGCTCAGCAAACGGCTCTACTTCCACCTGATGCTGATCCTCAAGGGATTCGCCAGCGCGGGTAGCTACAAAAGCAGCACGCAGAACGGCTGAAACAGCGCGGTTTCAAGCTCGGGCCCGCTGCGGGTCCGGGCTGAAATCGAGCGTACCTTGCTTCACCATCAACCTCCGCAATATCGATTGACGCACCGCTGCGTCATCGTAAAACCTTCCCCGCGCAAAACACTTTGCAGTACATTCGACAAGCGCCGTAATAGTCGAATAGAGACCGCATATTCGTCTGACAATTGCGCGCCTTAGCAACTTCTTGTCTGCCTGCGCCGTACGAACACCGAAACCGCGTCAAAGCATTAGAGCGTCCGAGCCACGAAAGTTTTTCGGGAAAAATCCGCCATGCTGAAGCTCATCGCCTGTTTGTTCGGCCTCCGCCTGCTCGCCACGCGCGGAGCACGGTTCACATCGACACCCGCCGCAGCCAGCGGCGAAGACCATTCGTCCTCCACGTTGCCCTCGGACTTCATCGGCGTTGAGATTGCGCAAGCGCGGCGCCATCGGCGAGCGGTCGGGCTCGACCCCTTCCCTGGCGACCAGCCTGACAACACGCACGATGCCGCCGGCATTCCCGGCATCGCCATCTCGGGCGGCGGTATTCGCAGCGCTGTATTCTCGCTCGGCGTCCTTCAAGCCATGGCGGATCACCAGGCACTGAAGCACTTCGGCTATGTATCGACCGTATCGGGCGGCAGCTATATTGGCGCGTTCTATGGCAGCCTCTTTGTCCCCGATACCTTGCGTACAGGCGGCGCGCAAACACCTGCGGGCGAGTTCAAAACACGCGCGCAGAGTGCTGCCACGGCACTCGGCCCAAAGACAAGCGCGGCCACGCCCTCCTCGGTCACGCCGATTTCATACCTCCGCGATAACTGCAATTACCTCGTGCCGAACGGCATGAGCGACGTGCTGCAATCCATCGCGTTCTCGCTGCGGAACTGGTTCGCGTTGCAATACGTCATTGGCGTGTCGCTGCTGACTATCTTGCTGTGGATCAGCCTCGCGAACACCACGATCTTTCATTTCGCCCGCTTCGCCGACCATTGGCATCCGTTGCTCAAGTCCGTTCCGGGCCTGCTGGCAATAGCCATTTCAATCTTGCTCATTTCGCCGTTGAGCCGTGCATACTGGCTCACGCAAAATCTCGCCCAGGGAACACGCTCGGTCTACAAAGTATTGCCTGCCGTCTCGCTCATCCTCGTGACCTCGATCGCGTTGATCAGCGTGGAAATCAATCGGCCCGGGACCATTCTTCCGCTGCATTCCGCGACCGCCACATCGTCCTTGATCAATTACTCGTTCGTGGGAATTGGCTCATGGTTCGTTATCCTGACCGAAATTCTTGCCGTCTTTGCATTCGCCATTGCGTGGAGCTTCGTGAACCGCAATGCCTCGCCGGGCAAGTCGGGCATAGCATGGCGCGCCGGTCCGAGAGCGAAACCGGCATCCCGCCTCGATAGCCGCGCGTTCGCGGACCGCTTGCGCAACGCACTGACGAACGCGTACACCACGCCGCTTCGCATCGGCCGGCATCGTTTGTTCTCCGGCCCTGTCCAGGTCATGATCTGGGCTGCCGCCATAGCCGCCATTGATGCGCTCGGTCAAATAGGCTACGCATGCGCGCCCTACCTCACCGGCCATTTGTCCGGTTCGGGCGGCGCTTCGCACATGTGCGTGTTCGCGGTATCGAGCGGGGCTGCAACGACCACCGTCTCCGCAGCAGCCGAATCCTCGTCCGTACCCGCTTCGCTCGGCGTGTTGGCGGGTTCGGGCGCGGCGATCTGGGCAGCGGCCAAGTTCCTTTTGTCCGAGGGGAGCACGGTCACGAATCAGATCATGAAGGTGCCGAAGATCGTACTCGCCTCGGTGGCCGCCCTGCTCGCCGCATTAATCACGTTGACGTTCTGGTCGATCGCCGCCCGCGCTGCCGATGTCGCGTTAAGACACTATGCGGGCAAGACCGCGCTCCTCGACGGCTTTTCGGACGCCTGGCGGGATGCCAATCACAACGGCCTGCTGTTCCTCGGCCTCACCTGCTTAGTCATCCTGATGCTCGCGATCATCGACGGTCTTTGCATCCAGTTTCTCAACCTCTCGACCTACCAGCGTTTCTATAGCACGCGCCTGACACGTGCGTTTATTGGCGCGACGAACCGCGTCCGTCTCGATCAGGCGAACCGCCGCGACGTCACATCACTCGTCCCCGGCGACAGCATTGCGATGGGTCAGTATTACCACGAACAGAGTTGTGCACCAGTGCATCTGATCAACACAACGATCAACAAGACCATCGACTGGAATTCGTCGCTGGTGCAGCGCGGTGCGCGCGGCATGATCATGAGCATCGGCCCCGCTGGCATGACCGTGGGCGCGAAGCTGGGCGTGCTGAAATGCGACTGGAGTTGCGCGAACGACATCTCCACGCCCGCTTCGCACACCTTGTCCGGCCAAACAACGCAGGACATCTGGCTCGAATCGCTGACGCTAGGCGACTGGATCGCGATCTCGGGCGCGGCGGTGAGCACCGGCCTCGGGCAACTGACGCGTCCGGGTTATTCGCTGTTGCTGGGCATTGCCAATATTCGCCTTGGTTACTGGTGGGACACGTACTCCGCGCCATTTCGCCATGGTGCGAAGAGCAACCCGCGTACACGCGTACCGCTTCCGGACGACAAAGCCCCCAAGCGCATTTTTCGTGAGAAGGTGTTCGGCACGCAGTTCTGCCTGACGAGTGAACTACTCGGGCAGTTCGACGGGCCGCGAGGCCGGCGCTGGTATCTGACGGACGGCGGACACTTCGAGAACACCGGCGCGTACGAATTGCTGCGTCGCCAGTTGGCGTTCATTGTCATCTTCGACAACGGTTGCGATCCGCTCTATACGTTCGATGACCTCGCCAACCTGATGCGGCGCGTTCGCGTGGACTTCGGCATCGAAATTTTCGAATCGCCGTGCAAGGTCACGTCGCCCGACGGCTTGCGGCTGAACACAAGCGTGATTGCCCAATCCTTCGATGCTTTTGCAAAAGGTCATGAGTATCTGGCGATCCGCCTGATGGTTGCATTTCCGGACGGCCGCATCGGCCAGATCCTCGCGATCAAACCCCGCTTGACCGCAGCGGCGCCTCACGACGTACGTCAATACAAGAACACGAGTCCCGATTTCCCGAATGAAACAACCGCCAACCAGTTCTTCGACGATGTCCAATGGGAATCGCATCGCGCGCTTGGATATTCGCAAGCGCGCGCGTTGTTCGGCTGACCTGGCGCGAGCATAACCAGCGTCAGTGCGATCTTCAGCGCCGGCTAAGCACCCTTGAGCCCTGAAAGCGTGTCGCGTTTGATCTTCTTGGCAATCGACCACTTGTGGACTTCCGTGGGGCCATCGTAGATACGAAACGCGCGAATCTCACGGAACACTTGCTCGACCACCGTGTCACGGGATACCCCCGTGCCACCCATGACCTGCACGCAGCGATCGGCCACGCGGAATAGCGCGTCGGCCACGGCAACCTTTGTCATCGAACTTTCCGATGTGCCCAGCGAGCCGCTATCGAGTACGGCCGCGCACCAGTCGATCATGAGTTCCGCTTGCTGCAAATCAATCACGTTCTCCGCAAGCATGAACCCCACGCCTTCGTGGTCGATCAGCAATTTCCCGAATGCCCGGCGAGTGCAGGCGTACTGTGTCGCGATCTCATGTGCTCGCGTGGTCGCACCGTGCCACCTCATGCAATGCGACAGCCGCGCGGGCGACAACCGGATCTGAGCGTATTTGAAGCCTTCGTGCACCTCACCCAGCACCTGGCTTTCGGGCACGCGCAATCCATTGATACGCACCACCGCGTGACCGCCGGGCATTGAACTGTCGATGGTGTCGAGAATTCGCTCAAGGTGAATGGCGGGATGCGGCAAGTCGACAAGGAACATGGTCGCCCTGACCTTGGCGTTGCTGTGGTCCTTTGGGTCTCCGTCTTCACCCGTGTTGCTGCGCGCCATCACAATGCCGACCGATGCCCCTTCAGCGCCGGTAATGAAGGCCTTTGTGCCGTCGATGACCCAGTGCTCGCCGTCGAGTCTGGCCGTGGTCTGAAGCATGGAAGGATCGGACCCAGCGCCGCCGTCGGACGCGGGTTCGGTCATGAAGAAAGCCGAGCGCGCATCGCCCGCTACGAGCGGCGCGAGAAATCGCTCCTTCTGCGCGGCGGTGCCGATCTTGCCGATCAGGTACATGTTGCCTTCGTCCGGCGCGGCGGTATTGACGGCGACCGGGCCAAGCGGCGACAAGCCTGAACGCTTCAGGACGGTCGCGGTTTCGAGCTGCGTGAGATGGCCGCCACCGGCCAGGACATGTGGAGTAAGAACGCCCGCGGCGCGCGCCTTGCCGCGCAGTTCACGCACCAGTTCCTCACTCGGGCCGTGACTACCGCAACGCGGATCGCGTTCGTATGGAACCACCACCGTGCGCACGAACTCTTCCACACGCCTGGCAATTTCGCTCGCGCGCTCTGTCTGTACAACATCCATGCTGCTCATGCAGGGTCTCCTTTTTTGCGCCACGCAACGCGCGGACGCCGTCTTCGGGCTGATCGGTCAAACGGCAGCGGTACCACGACGTTGCCTGTCACCGCCATGATAACGATGCGCCGGACTGGCGAGTAACACGCCGGGCAGGCTATAGGAGAACAATCATAGCCTTGTTCGGGTGCTCGTTCGCCAGGCACGGTAATGGCGTTGAATGCCGCCAAAATAACGCTGTGGTCCGCCAATTGTGCGGTGTGAGCGCTCCCGGACATTGCTCCCGCCCACGCGGTGATAACCTGCCGAAGCCATAAAACAGCGGGAAAACGGGGGCACATAGTGCATGCGCAGACAAGCCAGTCTGGTGGTTCTCTACCGGCGTTGACCAGCGTCCGCTTTCTTGCGGCAATCACGGTAGTTGTTTCGCATTACTCAGAACTTGGCTTACTCCGTCTCCCGAAGCAGATCTTCGATTTCGTCGATGGGGGTCGGCCCGCCGTCTCCCTGTTCTTCGTGCTGTCCGGATTCATCCTCACCTTCACCTACCGCGATCAACTACCGGTCAAAGGCCCTCGGCCCTTCTATCAGGCACGGTTTGCACGCATCTATCCAGGCATATTGCTTGGCTTGGCATTGTGCGTGCCGACCACGCTGTACCTGCTGCACGGCAACGATCCGGCATTGCTCACGCAGTGGTATGCGCTCAAAAATCACATATACCTGTCGCTGGCCGTGAGTCTGGTCTGCCAGTTGCTCTTACTTAATGCATGGTTCCCGTTTGCTGCCGTGAACCAGCCCTGGAACGGACCCTCCGACAGCGTTTCGTGCGAAGCATTTTTCTATCTGATGTTTCCGCTCATGCTGCGAAAAATGATGTCCATGCGGTTGGTGTGGCTGACATTCGCTTGCATCGGTTTCTTCCTGATGCAGGGTCTCTGGATCGTATTCCTGCAAACTTTCCTGCCGGCTTCGCGCAGCGGCTTTCTTGTCGTCGGCCTGCCGCTAACCCGTCTGTTCGAATTCGTCGCCGGCATCTATGCCGCCATCCTGTTTCATCAATTGCGCGAACGAGGCGTGAGCCGGCACGCACTGGGCATCAAGCTCGTCAGCATTGCGTTGATCGCCCTGACGGTTCTTGGGCTCTGGCGGCCGGTTGATCCTGCGTTCTATCTCGCCTCGCCGTGGTTCGCCGCGTTGATCCTGGGACTCGCACTACTCGAACGCCCGGTGATCAACGTCCTGAATCGGCGCACATTCATCAAGCTGGGTGAGGCAAGTTACTCGCTGTATCTGATCCACGTGCCGATTGCTTACCTCGCGTATATAGCGGGATTCAGGCAATCGAATGGTTGGATCGCGATGGTGTTCGCCGTCGTGGCGAGTCTCGTGATCTTCACGTTCTACGAAGAGCCTCTGCGCAAGCGCATCCGGACGCGCTTCTCGGCCACTGCAAGACGAGTCGACAACAATGACCGCCTGAGTGCTGTGTTCGCCGCGCCAACGTCCAAAGAAAACTAAGCGGAGCCCGCATTACGTGGGCAGCCCACTGACGGTGCCCCCGCCGCTGACCTCTCCACAGTTTCTTATGCGATTAATGACACGCTAGCGCGCTCGCCCGAGCGCGGCGTATAGTTTGCTGCTCGTGCAGTCAAGCAAACTGGCGCGTCTACTCCCGCAGTCCGCGCCCCGGATTCCACCTTCTCAGGAGAGTCGCGATGATGTCGGTGTTGTTTCGTAATGGCGCGCTGCTGGACCCGTTGCAACCAGAATTAATCCCCGGCCACGAGGTCCTGGTCGAAGACGGGCGAATCAAGGAAGTGTCAGACCGTCCGATCAAAGCCGCCAGTGCCCGTGTGATCAATTTGAAAGGCAAGACCCTGATGCCCGGCCTGATCGATCTTCACGTGCATGTCATCGCTGTCGAATTCAACCTGCCACGTGTCATGACCTTGCCCAACGTGCTCGTCACGCTGCGCGCCGTGCCGTTGATGCGCGCGATGCTGCGGCGAGGGTTCACCACCATCCGGGACGCAGGAGGCGCCGGTTACCCGTTCAAGCAGGCCGTGGAAGCCGGACTGGCCGAGGGGCCGCGCATGTTCGTCTCCGGCCGCGCGCTGAGCCAGACCGGCGGTCATGGCGACATGCGCACGCGCAGCGACTACATGCCGCCGGACGCACCCTGCGGATGCTGCGTACGCGTCGGTGCGCTCACACGGGTGGCGGATGGCGTGGACGAAGTGCGACGCGCGGTGCGCGAAGAACTCCAGATGGGCGCGGACCAGATCAAGATCATGGCATCCGGCGGTGTTGCCTCGCCGACCGACCCCGTCGGTGCATGGGGATACTCCGAGGACGAGATCCGCGCGATCGTTGCCGAGGCGCGCGGCCGTCAGACCTATGTGCTCGCCCACGCCTACACGCCCGACGCCATCGCCCGCGCGGTGCGCTGCGGCGTGCGTACGATCGAGCACGGCAATCTCATCGACGACGCGACTGCGCATCTGGTTGCGGAACACAATGCCTTCGTGGTTCCCACGCTGGTGACCTACGAAGCGCTCGCCAGTGAGGGCAGCAAATACGGCTTGCCCGAAGCGAGCCTCGCGAAGGTGGCAGACGTACACGAAGCCGGCCTCAAGTCCCTGGAGATCATGAAACGCGCGGGCGTGCGCATGGGCTTCGGCACGGATCTGCTGGGTGAAGCGCAGCGCCTGCAAAGTGATGAATTCCGGCTGCGCACCGAGGTTTTATCGCCGGCAGAAGCCATAGCCAGCGCAACGGTGGTGGGCGCCGACGTGCTCGGCATGACCGGCAAACTCGGCCGTCTCGTGCCGGGCGCATTCGCCGATGTGCTGGTTGTAGACGGCAATCCGCTGCGATCCATCGACTGCCTGCTCGGTCAGGGCGAGCATATTCCGTTCGTGATGAAAGGCGGCCACATCCACTTCGACGAACTCGATCACGCTTAAACCCCAAGCCGAATCCAAGGCCGAATCCGCTCATTCCTGACAGCGAGGCGCATTACCCATGTCGACGATTTCCGCCCGTATCGAACGCATGCCGTTTTCATCCTTTCATCGACGGCTACTGCTGATGGGCGGTCTCGGCTACACCTTCGACGCCATGGACGCCGCCGTGCTCGCGTTCCTGCTGCCGGTGCTGCGCACGCAGTGGGGGTTGACGAGCGTGCAGACCGGCGTGCTCGGCAGCGGCACGTTTATCGGCTATTTCGTTGGGGCGATGCTCGCAGGCATTCTCGGCGACCTGATCGGGCGCAAGCGCGTGATGATGTACGCGCTGGTGATCTACTGCGTTGCATCGCTGGCCAGCGCGACGGCCCACGACTGGGCGTTCTTTCTCGCGACACGCATTGTTGCCGGACTCGGCACGGGAGCTGAAAGCGCGATCGTTGCACCGTTCTTGTCGGAGTTCGTGGCGCGGCGGTATCGCGGCGCATTCACTGGCAGCCTCGCCGGCTTCTTCTCATTCGGCTTCGTGGCGGCTGCGCTGCTCGGCTACTTCGTGATCCCGCTTGCACCGAACGCGTGGCGCGTAGTCATGGTGATCACCGCTCTGCCGATCGTGATGTTGCTGTGGTGGCGGCGCGCATTGCCCGAATCACCGCGCTGGCTGGTCGCACGCGGACGGCACGCGGAAGCCGAGGCAATCGTCGCTCGCGCGGAGGCGGAGTTGACGGCAGCGGGCGTGAAACTTGAACCCTTGCCTGAGACCGACGCTGCGGCCGCAGCGGAGGTTCCTGTCGCGGCTGAACGTGCGTCGGCAATTGCAAACGTGAAGGCCCTCTGGTCACGCAAGCTCGCGCGCATCACCACCATGACATGGCTCATGTGGTTGTCGATCACCTTCAGCTACTACGCCTTCTTCACGTGGATTCCGAGCCTGCTGGTACAGAACGGCATGACGATCACGCGCAGCTTTTCTTACTCGCTCGTGATCTATATCGCTC